>NZ_JAVRQA010000404.1:0-22392 GCF_032161845.1 Mycobacterium sp. | reverse complement strand
CTGATTCAGCAGGCCGAGTCCGTTGGCGATCGTCGCGACCACCACGCCGCCGATCACCGCATCGATGGCCCGGCCCTTGCCGCCGAACAAGCTGGTGCCGCCAATGACGGCCGCGCCCACTGCATACAGCAGCGTGTTGCCCGCACCCGAGGACGCCGATACCTTGCCCGCGTACGAAGCCGCGATGATGCCACTCAGCGCCGCCAGCGACGAGCAGGCGATGAACACCGTCACCCGGATGCGGCCCACGGAGATGCCCGCGCGACGCGCGGCTTCGGCGTTGCCGCCGACGGCATAGATGTGCCTGCCGTAGGACGTCCGCTTGAGTACCAGGGTCATGACGATGAGCAGAACCAGGATCAACGGCAGCACATAGGGAATGCCGCGGATCTCCACCCGCGGGTTGACGCTGCGATTGATGCTCATCACGAACGTGACGCCGAGAATGACTGCGGCCACGGCGAATGCGCGGGCCATCACGATGCCGAGCGGGGAGTTCGCCAGGTGCAGGTTCTTGTTGCGTCGGTACTGGAAGAACTCCAGGCCGGCGAATGCGACCGACACGACCACCGCGATCGTCCAGCCGACGGGCACGGCCAGATTGTTGATCGTCAGACCGCGGACCACCGGATCGTCGATCCGGACCGAACCGCCCTCGCCGATGAGTTTCAGCGTCACCCCCTGCAGGCCAAGGAAGAACGCCAACGTGACGACGAACGACGGAATCCCGAGCCTGGCTCGCAGCATGCCGATGACGAGGCCGATCAAGGCACCGCAGGCAATGGCGGCCAGGACCGCCGCCCACCACGGCCAGCTCAGGTCGACGACGATCAGCCCCATCACGCATGCCGATACACCGCCGGCTACGCCTGCGGACAGATCGATGTCGCCGAGCAACAGCACGAACACCAGTCCCATCGCGAGCACGCAGATCGAACCGGCCTGGGTAACGAGGTTGGCCAGGTTCAGTGCGGACAGGAAGCGATCATTGGCCAAGCCGAACACCACGAACAGCACGACCAGGCCCAGTATCGCCGGCAGGGAACCCATGTCGCCGCCGCGCACACGCTGCAGATAGCCCCGCACTGCCTCGCCGAACGTCTGCTCGGCCCGGGTATCCCCGGCGAAGTCCGCGTCGGCGAGGCTGACGCCGGATTGGGTACTGGCGGTAGTCATCTCAAGGTTCCTGGGGTTCACGTCTTGTCGGGGCATGGAGTTCACATCGACTCGGCGGCCTGGGCCGGTGCCAGGCCGAGGTCGCCGGAACGCCCGGCGGTGATGAGCTCCACCACCTGGCCGTGGCTGACGTCGGAGGCCTTTACCTCGGCGGCCACTCGACCGAGATACAGCGCGCAGATTCGATCGGCGACGTCGAAGACGTCGTTCATGTTGTGCGAGATGAGCACCACGCCAACACCCCGATCGGCCAGCCCGCGCACCAGGTCGATCACCTGCTTGGTCTGGGCCACGCCGAGCGCTGCGGTGGGCTCGTCCAGCAGGACCACCTTCGAGTTCCACAGCACCGACTTGGCGATGGCCACGGTTTGACGTTGCCCCCCGGACAGGCTCGAGACCGTCTGCCGGACGGAGTTGACGGTCCGCACCGACAGCGACGTGAGGGCTTGGCGCGCCATGGTCTCCATCCGCGCCTCGTCGAGAAGACCCCGAGTCGTGAGTTCGCGCCCCAGGAACATGTTTTCGACGATGTCGAGGTTGTCGCACAGCGCCAAGTCCTGGTAGACCACCTCCACGCCCAAGGCCGACACGTCGTTCGGGCCGCGCACGGTGACCGGCTGACCCTCGAAGAGATACGTCCCGGTGTCGATCGGATGAATCCCGGCGATTGCCTTGACCAGCGTCGACTTTCCGGCGCCGTTGTCACCCACCAGGGCGGTCACCTGACCGGGGTAGACGCAGAAGTCGATGTCGTGCAGCACGTGGACGACGCCGAAACTCTTGTTGACACCGCGTAATTCGAGGATCGGAGTTTCAGCTTCAGCCGGGACGTCGGAGCTCACGAGACCTCAGACGCCCGCAGCGGTGCACAGCGCCGCGAACTGTCCCGCGCACACCTCTTCCTTCGCTTGCCCGCCGTCGTCGAGGACGACCTTGATGTTGTCCTTGGTGATCGACTTCGGCGTCAGGAGCACCGAGGGGACGTCACGTTTGCCGGTGTCGTCACGAGAGGTGCTGGTGGTCTTCGGCGGTTGACCGCCGGCAAGTGCGATCGCCACGTCGGCCAGTGCGTTGGCTTCCTCGGTGGCCGACTTGTAGACGCTCATGCACTGCTTTCCGGAGAGGATGTTCTGCAGACCCTCTACGGTCGCGTCCTGTCCGGTGACCGGCACCTGCCCGGCACGCTTGTTCTTCTCAAGGATCGAGATGACCGAACCGGCGAGACCATCGTTGGCCGCGTACACCCCGTCGACGCCGCCGTTGGCCGCGGTGTACTGCTGCTCGAAGATCGTCACCGCCTTGTCGTTGTCCCAATCCGGCACCGCTTGCTCGCCGACGATCTTGATCGTCGGCGTCGCGTCGATCACCGAATGGGCGCCCTTGCTGAACAGCGTCGCGTTGTTGTCGGTCGGGGAACCGTTGAGGAACACCACGTTCGAGGGTCTGCCGGCGAGGCAGTCGACGAGTCCTTGCCCCTGCAACTCACCAACCTTCGTGTTGTCGAAGGACACGTAGACGTCCGCGGATCCGCCAAGGGTCAGGCGGTCGTAGTCGATGGTCTTGACGCCCTGAGTCGCCGCCTTCTGCTGAATGGAGGCGCCACTGTCGGAGTCGAGGTTGACGATCGCCAGCACGGTGACGCCGTCGGCGATCATCCCGTCGGCGATCGTGGCCATCGTGTCGGCGGATCCCTCGGCGTTTTGGATGGTGTACGCCACGCCCGCCTTCTTGAACGCGGCTTCCAGCGCCGGCCGGTCCTTGGTCTCCCACCGGACCGAGGACTTCGTGTCCGGCAGGATGACACCGACCTTGCCGCTCTTGGCATCTGATGAGGTCGAGGAGCTCGGCGTGTTGGAGCCAGAACTGCAGGCCGTCAGCGTCAGGCCGACGCCGATGACGGCGGTGAGGAGCAAGGTGCTGGTTCTTTTCACGAAGATCTCTCCGAATCTGTGGCGTTCATGAAATTGTCGGGTGTATCCATATAACGTGACTTGAGTCGCTTTTGAGGCGGATTGCCCCTTCCGGGACGGGACGACGCCTCACCGTGCGCCCATGAGGTGTTCGATGGCCAGTTGATTGAGAATCACGAAGCCGCAACCCCTTCCGCCGAAATACGAGTCCGTGTCGAATTCCTCGTAGGCCGTGCGGTCGGCCAACAGATCGGCGTAGCTCTCGCCGTCGTTCAGTGTGGGTCGCCGTAGTTCGAATACCTTTGCCGCTGCCATCGCCTCCTGCACGACCGGGTCGGCGCGGAAGGCGGCGGCACGCTGGCGCAGCAGCAGATACATCCGCATGTTGGCTGCGGCGGACTCCCACACGCCGTCGGAGTCTTCGGTGCGGCTGGGCTTGTAGTCGAAATGCCGTGGCCCGTCATAGGCAGGCCCACCGGTCGGTCCCCCGTGTTCGAGCAAGTCGACCAACGCGAAGGCGTTGGCCAGGTCGCCGTGGCCGAAGACCAGATCCTGGTCGAACTTGATGCCGCGCTGGCCGTTGAGGTCGATGTGGAACAACTTGCCGCTGTACAGAGCCTGGGCGATGCCGTGCATGAAGTTCAGCCCGGACATCTGCTCGTGACCGGTCTCGGGATTGACCCCGACCATCTCCGGGTGAGCCAGGGTGTCGATGAACGCCAGTGCGTGGCCCACCGTCGGTAGCAGGATGTCGCCGCGGGGCTCGTTGGGCTTGGGTTCGATGGCGAACCGGAGTTTGCTGCCTTGGTCGATCACGTACTGGCACAACAGGTCAAGAGCCTCGCGATAGCGTTCCAGCGCGGCCTGGACATCCTTGGCCGAGTCGTACTCGCTGCCGTCCCGGCCGCCCCACATCACGAAGGTCTCGGCACCCAGTTCGGCGGCCAGATCGAGGTTGTTCAGCACTTTGCGCAACGCGAATCGGCGCACGCCGCGGTCATTGCTGGTGAAACCGCCGTCCTTGAATACCGGCTGGGTGAACAGGTTGGTGGTCACCATCGGCACCACCATGCCCGTCGCGGTCAATGCGGAGGTCAGTCGATCGATCATCCGCCGGCGCTCGGCGGCGGAGCTGCCGAATGCGAACAGGTCGTCGTCGTGGAACGTCAGGCCGTATGCACCCAGCTCGGCCAGCCGCTCCACGACCTCGGTCACCTCCAGCGCAGGCCGAGTGGCGACGCCGAACGGGTCGCTGCCCGGCCAGCCAACCGTCCACAGCCCGAACGAAAACTTGTCGGACGGGCGCGGCGTCAACGCGTCCGACACGGCGGTGCTGGACTCCAGGACGGTCATCGGAGCTCCTCGGCAAATCATGGGCACGGAAACGAGCCGGCGTCGGTCTGCTGGTATTTGTTCTCCGTCCGAACATATGATGTGGCCTGGGACACTGTCAAGATCGAATGTGAGGGAGGTTACGTGCCGATCAACGCACAGGCCGGTCGCCCGGGCATCCGGATCGGCACCAGTACCGACGACGTCCGGCGCCGCAACCTGTCGAGCGTCTTGACGCTCGTACACCGCAATCGCCAGCTCAGTCGGGCCGACCTCACCCGGCACACCGGGCTGTCGCGATCGACCACCAAGGATCTCGTCGAGGAGCTGGTCGCCAGGGGGCTGGTCGAGGAAACAGCGGCGGCGCCGGCATCGCAGGTCGGCCGACCCAGCCCGATCGTGCGCCCTGGCAATCGCGTGCTCGCAGTGGCGGTCACTCCCGAGGTCGATGCCGTCACGGTGGGAGTGGTGGGGATGGGCGGCGCGGTGCTCGAGGTAGTGCGTCGCCCGACGAAGCGTGTTCCGACCGCTGCCGAAACCGTGACACTGGCCAGCGAGGCGATCGACGGCATTCGACGCAACCTGCTCCCTTGGCAGACATTGACGGCCGTTGGCGTGGCGGTTCCGGGATTGGTGCACCGCAAGGAGTCCACGGTGCAACTGGCGCCCAACCTAGACTGGCACGACGTAGCGATCGGCCACATGCTCAGCGCGGCAACGGATTTACCGGTGTTCGCAGCCAACGATGCCAACGCGGGTGCAATCGCCGAGCACCTCTTCGGCAATCACCACGACGCCGATCATCTGATCTACGTCAACGGCGGCCCGAGCGGCATCGGCGCAGGCTTCGTGCTGGCCGGCGGACTACTCGAGGGGGTGGCGGGTTACGCGGGCGAACTGGGACACACCTACGTCGGCGGCAACGAACGGTGCCATTGCGGCAGTGTCGGCTGCCTCGAGACCGAGGTCGTCCAGGCGCCGGTGGCTCGGCTCCTCGACACGCTGGATGGAGTGGCCGCAGTGGCGACGAACCGGTCGGAGCCAGCGATTTCCGGTCCCGAGCGCGACGTGCTCAATCGG
This sequence comes from Mycobacterium sp., assembly GCF_032161845.1. Classification (GTDB taxonomy): domain Bacteria; phylum Actinomycetota; class Actinomycetes; order Mycobacteriales; family Mycobacteriaceae; genus Mycobacterium. The sequence continues at coordinate 16,894 of NZ_JAVRQA010000404.1, read as the reverse complement.
CAGGCCCGCCCGTTGGCCATTGCCCTCGGGAATGCGATCAACATGTTGAATCCAGGGTTGATCGTGCTCGGGGGCTTCTTGCGGGTGTTCCCCGCGTACGCCGCAGCGGTGCTGCGCGAGGAATTGACGAGGCACAGCATGGGTGCACCGCGTGAGTTGGTGCGCGTCGTGCCGGCCACCCTGGGCGCCGACACTCTGGTGATCGGTGCGGCCGAGTTGGCCTTCGCCCCCGTGCTCGCCGATCCCGGGCAGTTCTGAAGTCCGCCGCGAGATCAGCGGGCGCTCCAGCCGCCGTCCATCGTGTACGACGCCCCGGTCACCATGCCGGCGTGCGGCGAGGCCAGGTAGCCCACCAGGGAGGCCACCTCTTCGGGCTCGACCAACCGCTTGATCGCACTCTCGGACAACATGATCCGTTCGAGCACCTCTTGCTCGGCGATGCCGTGGGTGCGCGCCTGGTCGCTGATCTGCTTGGTCACCAACGGAGTTCGCACGTAGCCGGGGTTGACGCAATTGCTCGTCACCCCATGCGGTCCACCCTCGAGGGCAGTCACCTTCGACAAGCCCTCCAGCGCGTGCTTGGCGGTGACGTAGGCGACCTTGAACTCCGATGCGCGCAGGCCGTGCACCGACGAGATGTTCACGACCCGACCGAAGCCACGGTCGTACATGTGTGGCAGGACGGCACGGATCAACAGGAACGGCACCTCGACCATGAGCGCGAGCATCGACCGGAAGCGTGCCGGGGAGAACTCCACGATCGAGTCGATGGTCTGCACCCCGGCGTTGTTGACGAGGATGTCGGCGTCGAGGCGCAGATCTTCCAGTGCTCCGACGTCGAGAAGGTCCACCGCCCAAGAGCGCCCGTCGATCTCGTCGGCGAGCGCCTTGGCTGCGACGTCGTCGACGTCGGCGATGGTGACGGTGGCGCCCCGACTCGCGAGTTCTCTTGCGCAGGCCGCTCCGATGCCACTCGCGCCGCCGGTCACCAGCGCCGTGCGGCCGGCCAGGTCGGTCATCCGACCGCGGCCTCACGCTCTTCGGCCATCTCGTCGGCATCGGCGACGTCCAGCGACTTCAGGTCGATGCCGTTCGTTTCGCGCGTGAAGACCACCGCGATCAGGGTGATGGCGCAGGCCGCCGCAAGGTAGATCGCGACCGGAACCGACGAGTCGTAGACGTCGAGAAGCTTGACCGCGATGATCGGCGCCAGTGAACCCGCCACGATCGAGGTCACCTGATAGCCAAGGGACACACCGGAATAGCGCATCCGGGTGGGGAACATTTCGGCCATGATCGCCGGTTGCGGCGCGTACATGATCGCGTGGATGACGAGCCCAATGGTCACCGCGGCAGTGGCGATCGCGTAGTTCCCGCTGTTCATCATCGGGAAGGCGAAGAAGCCCCAGGTGGCGCCGAGGGCAGCGCCGACGAAGTACACCGGGCGCCGGTCGAAGCGGTCGGCGAGCTTGCCCACCAACGGGATCACCGCGAAGTGCACCGCGTGCGCGACGAGCAGATACCAGAGGATCGAGCTGGTGTTGACTCCGACCTGAACCTTCAGGTAGGTGATCGAGAACGTGACGACCAGGTAGTACATGATGTTCTCGCCGAAGCGAAGGCCCATCGCGGTGAACACCCCACGCGGGTAGCGCTTCAACACCTCGACGACGCTGAACGACGTCGCCTTGATCCGCTCTGCCTCCTGTTGCGCCGCAACGAAGATCGGCGCATCGGTGACCTTGGTCCGGATGTAGTACCCGACCAGCACGACGACTGCGGACAGCCAGAACGCCACCCGCCAGCCCCAGGACAGGAACGCGGCATCGGACAGCGTGGTCGTCAGCACCAGGAGCACGACGGTGGCGAGCAGGTTGCCTGCGGGCACGCCCGCCTGCGGCCAGCTGGCCCAGAAGCCGCGCTCCTTGGTGGGACTGTGCTCGGCGACCAGCAGTACGGCGCCGCCCCACTCACCGCCGACGGCGAAGCCCTGGATGAACCGCAGCACGACGAGAAGCGCGGGTGCCCAGTAGCCGATCTGCCCGAAGGTGGGCAGGCAGCCCATCAGGAACGTTGCGGCACCGACCAGAAGCAACGAGAACTGCAACAGCTTCTTGCGGCCGTACTTGTCGCCGTAGTGGCCGAACACGACGCCGCCGAGCGGGCGGGCGATGAAGCCGACCGCGTAGGTGACGAACGCCGCGAGAATCGCATCGAGGTCACTGGTGCTGGCGGAGAAGAAGACCTTGCCGAAGACCAGAGTGGCAGCTGTGCCGTAGAGGAAGAACTCGTACCACTCGACCACCGTGCCTGCCATCGAGGCGGCGACGACCCGCCGCAAGCCCGTCGGTACCGGCTTACCCATCGACGCTCTCCTTCGGATTCAGATGCCGCGCGTATGTGACGCGCCCCACAATCGCCTCTGAGTATTCCTGCAGTTCTCGAATGATCGCAATGGTCAACTCTGCAAGAGATGTCTGCGAAAATGCAGATATGTCCGATCCCAGAAAGCTCAGCGCCGACGATCTGCTGGTCCTGCTGGCAGTCGGGCGGTCGGGCCGCTTCGTCACCGCCGCCGAGGAACTCGGCATCAACCACACCACCATCTCGCGCCGCATCGCCGCCTTGGAACGGGCGGTCGGCGGACGGCTGCTCGCCCGCTCCGCGGGAGGATGGGAACTCACCGAACAGGGCAGGGAAGCGCTGGCGGCCGCCGAAGCGGTCGAATCCGCCGTCCGGTCGCTGGCCAGCCCGGCCGGGTCGCGGACGCTCGAGGGAGTGGTCCGGATGTCGGCGACCGACGGGTTCAGCGCCTACATCGCCGCGCCCGCGGCAGCCCGCGTACGACAGCGGCACCCGAAGGTCTCCGTCGAGATCGTGGCCACCACGCGGCGCGCGACGCAGCAGCGCTCGGGCCTCGACATCGAAGTCGTGGTCGGCGAACCACAGGTGCATCGCGCCGAGGCCACCCGCCTCGGTGACTACCGACTGGGCCTCTACGGGTCCAGCGGATATCTGGCCGAACACGGCGTGCCGTCGTCCAGATCCGATCTCTTGGGTCACCCACTCGTCTACTTCATCGACTCCATGCTGCAGGTCGACGACCTCGACCTGGCCCGCACCTTCGCCCCGGCGATGCGGGAGTCCATCACCTCCACCAACGTCTTCGTCCACGTCGAGGCCACCCGGGCCGGGGCCGGCCTCGGCCTGCTGCCGTGCTTCATGGCCGACCGGCACGACGATCTGGTCCGGGTGCTCGCCGAGGACGTCGGCCTCCAGTTGACCTACTGGCTGGTGGCGCGCACCGAGACCGTCCGAAGGCCCGAGGTGGGCGCGCTGATCGACGCGATCCACGCGCGGATGGAGGACCAACGCGACGTCCTCCTCGGAATTGGTTGAGCGAATAGGCTTGCCCCATGCCATTCCTCGAGACCGACTCACCCCATGCGGAAGGCCGGGCCTACTATCGCCATTGGGCCACAGCCGACCCTCGAGCCGCCGTCGTGTTCCTACACGGCTTCGGTGAGCACACCGGCCTCTACCACCGCTACGGCTTCGCCCTCAACGCCGCGGGCATCGATCTGTGGGCCGTCGACCAGTTCGGGCACGGACTGACCCCAGGCGACAGGGGCGACTTCACGACGCTCGAGGCGAGCATCGCGCTCGCCGATCGCCTTGCCGAGCTGGCACTGGCCGAAACTCCAGGCATACCGCTTGTCGCACAGGGGCATTCGTTCGGAGCGGTAGCAACCCTGTGGAAGCTGCTCGACGACTCCGGTCCGTATCGGGCCGGCGTCGTGTCGGGTGCGCCGCTGGTCCCCGTTCCCGGACTGGTCGACGCGGACTCGACCTTCGAGATCGCGCCGAGCCAGCTGTCGTCGGACCCGTTCTACCTCGATGCGATGGAGAACGATCCGCTGGCCTTCGTCGACGCCGACGGCGCCCCGCTGGCCAGGGAACTGGACCGGGCCTGGGACACCTTCGGAGCGAAGCTACCGACGCTCGCGGTTCCGACGCTGGCGGTACACGGCAGCAACGATCCGATCGCACCCATCGGCGCGCTGCGGGCCTACACCGAGCAGATCGGCACACTTTCGCTCATCGAGATCCCCGGCGGCGGCCACGACATCCTCAACGACGTCACGCACCGCGAGGTCGCTTCCGACATCGTGGACTTCGTCGGCCAGCACCTGGCGTGAGATTCATCCACAGCGGTTGTCCACAGTGTGGATGAATTACATCCGTGTCATTCCGGTCGACCGAGCGGCTACAGCCAGGTGTCTGCGGTGGTGGTCGTGAGGAACGCGTCGAGGTCGTCGCGCCACTGCGCGGGCGTGGTCTTGTCGGGCTCGATGCCGGTGTATTCGCCCCGATAGAACAGCAGCGGCCGCGGCTTCTCCTTCGGAATGTCGGACAATGAGTGCACCGAGCCGAACACCACGAAGTGGTCGCCACCGTCGTGCACCGAGGCGACGGTGCAGTCGACGTGCGCCAGCGTGCCGCCGATCACCGGTGAGCCGAGCAACGACGGTTGCCACTCGATGCCACCGAACTTGTCGGGCTCCTTGGAGCCGAAGCGGGCCGAGACGTCCTTCTGGTCCTCGTGCAGCACGTTGACGCAGAACTTGCCGCTGGCCTCGATTGCCTGCCACGACCGTGACACCTTGGTCGGGCAGAACAACACCAGCGGCGGATCCAGCGACAGCGCGGCGAACGACTGACAGGCGAACCCGACGGGCACGTCGTCGTGCACCGTCGTGATGATGGTGATGCCCGTGCAGAACTGGCCGAGCACGTGGCGAAACGTGCGCGGGTCGATGGGTTCTGCCGTCATGTCTACTTGAAGCCGACGCTGAAGTCGTGTCCCCACAGGCTGATGGCGGTGCTCTCCCTGGCCACCCAATCCTCGTCGGCGACTTCGAGTCCCTCGCAACCGAATTCGATGTCGAAGCCGCCAGGGGTCTTCATGTAGAACGACAGCATCTTGTCGTTCACGTGGCGACCAAGCGTTGCCGACATCGGCACCTTGCGCCGCAGCGCACGGTCGAGGCACAGTCCGACGTCGTCGCTTTCGCCGACCTCCATCATGAGATGGACGATGCCGCTGGGAGTTTCACCGGGCATGAACGCCAGGCTGTGATGGCGGGGATTGACACCGAAGAAGCGAAGCCACGCCGGCGGATCACCGGCTTCCCTGCCGACCAGCTGTGGTGGCAGGCGCATGGAGTCGCGCAACTTGAAGCCAAGCACATCACGGTAGAAGTGCAGCGACTCCTCGTCGTCCCGGGTGGTCAGCACCACGTGTCCCAGACCCTGGTGCTCGGTGACGAATTTGTGGCCGTAGGGACTGACCACCCGACGATGTTCGAGTGCGGCGCCGTGGAAGATCTCCAGGGTATTGCCGGAGGGATCGTCGAAGACGATCATCTCGTCGACGCGGCGATCGGCCAGTTCGGCGGCAGTGGCCTCCTTGTACGGCGTGCCCTCGACGTCGAGGGCAGCGCGGATCTCCTGCAGGCCTGCGGCATTCGCCGTCTCCCAGCCAGATTGGAGCAACCGATCGTGGCTTCCGGGCACGATCACCAGGCGGGCTGGGAATTCGTCCATGCGCAGATAGAGAGCGCCGTCGGTGCTGCCGGTGCCCTCGACCATTCCGAGCACCTTGAGCCCGTATTCGCGCCACGCCGAGACGTCGGTGGCCTCGAGTCGGAGATATCCCAGTGACCGGATGCTCATTTCGCCACTCCAATCCCGGGAAGGTCCCTCAGAAAATCTATGGTCAATTTGTTGAACTCGTCGAACTTTTCCAGTTGCGCCCAATGGCCGCACTGGCCGAACACGTGCAACTGGGCGCGCGGAATCTGCTTGAGCGCCACCAGCGCGCCGTCGAGTGGGTTGACCCGATCTTCGCGACCCCAGATCAGCAGGGTCGGCTGACGCAGCTTGTACACGTCGCGCCACATCATGCCGAGTTCGAAGTCGGCGCCCGCGAACGACTTTCCCATCGCGCGCGCTGCTGCCAGCGACTCGGGTTGGCTGGCGATCGAGAACCGTTCGTCGATCAGTTCTGGCGTGACGAGCTTCTGGTCGAAGACCATTATGCGCAGGAACTTCTCCATGTTCTCGCGCGTCGGATCGACGGTGAACTTGCCGAGTAGCTTGACGCCCTCGGTCGGATCGGGCGAGAAGAGGTTGACGCTGAGGCCACCCGGACCCATCAGCACCAGCTTGCCTGCCCGCTTAGGGTTGTCGAGGGCAAACCGGACCGCGGTACCGCCGCCCAGCGAGTTGCCCACCAGGGCAGCACGTTCGATACCCAGGTGATCGAAGAGGTTCAGCAGGGCGGTGCCGCTGTAGCGGTTGTACTGCTCGTGCTCGGTGTGCTTGTCGGAATGCCCGTACCCGGGTTGGTCGACGGCGAGTACGTGGAAGTGCTGCGCCAGCACGGCGATGTTCTTGGAGAAGTTCGACCAGCTTGAAGCGCCGGGCCCGCCACCGTGCAGCAGCACCACCGTTTCGCCGTTGCCGACGCCCGCTTCGTGGTAATGCAGCCGCATGTCCTCGCGGACCTGCGCGTAGCGGGACGTCGATTCGAACGTGCAAGTGTCTTCGTACTTTGGGATGGCCTGAGTCATCGTCAGACCATCGTGTCAGCTGGCGGCAACCCGAACGCCTCGTTGCCGAAGATGAGGTAGGCCCGCTCGGGTTCGTTCGCGGCGTGCACGCGACCGGCGTGGGCGTCGCGCCAGAACCGCTGCACGGGTTGGTCGACACCGAGCGCGGTGGCGCCGGACGCCTCGAACAGCATGTCGATGGACGAGATCGCCCTGGCGGTGGCGCGCACCTGATCGCGCCGGGCGCGGGCGCGCAACTCGAACGGAATCTCCTTGTCCGCCTTGAGCAACGCGTACTCGTCACCGACGTTGCCAATCAGCTGACGCCAGCCGGCGTCGATGTCGCTGGCGGCCTCGGCGATGCGGACCTTCGCGAACGGGTCGTCCTTGGACTTCTCCCCCGCGAACGCGGCGCGCACGCGCTTGCCCTGGTGCTCGACGTGAGCGTCGTAGGCGCCGTACGCCATTCCCATGATCGGTGCCGAGATCGTCGTGGGATGGATGGTGCCCCACGGCATCTTGTAGACCGGTGCGGTGTTGTTCTCCAAGCCGCCCGCGGTGCGGTCGTTCATCGCCTTGTACGAGAGGAAGCGGTGCCGTGGCACGAAGACGTCCTTGACCACGACCGTGTTGCTTCCGGTGCCCTTGAGCCCGACGACGTGCCAGACGTCGTCGATGCGGTACTCGCTGCGCGGAATGAGGAAGCTACCGAAGTCGACGGGACGACCATCCTTGATGACCGGACCACCGAGGAACGCCCATGTCGCGTGGTCACACCCGGACGACCACTGCCAGGCTCCGCTGACCAGGTAGCCACCGTCCACCACGGTGCCTGCGCCCATCGGGGCGTACGACGACGAGACGCGAACCGTCGGATCCTGGCCCCAGACCTCGTCCTGCGCCTGCTGATCGAACAGGGCGAGGTGCCAGTTGTGCACGCCGATGATCGAGCTCACCCAACCGGTCGAGCCGCACGCGCTACCCAGCCTGCGCACCGCCTCGTAGAACAGGGTGGGGTCACACTGCAGGCCACCCCACTGTTCGGGCTGAAGCAGCTTGAAGAAGCCGACCTCGTCGAGCTCGGCGATGGTGTCGTCGGGGATCCTGCGCAGATCCTCGGCCGCTTGGGCGCGCTTGCCGATTCGCGGCAACAAATCGTCGATGCCGTCTAGGACCGACTGCACGTCGCGTTGTTGAATGGACGTCATCTGGTTGCCTCCGGGCAGTCTGGGGCCGTTGCACGAACTAGAAGAAGATTAGAACACGTTACGATTTGTGTCGAGTAAGGCATTCCTACGGTGGCTAGACCTGCGGAAGCTTGTTTTTATAACATGTTCTAGTTTTGACTTGTTTCACCCAGGCAGCACAGCGACTCTTCGACAGATGGAGGATCCACCGTGACGGACGAGCCGCTCGGCACCCACGTGCTCGAGCTGCAACTGGCCGACGTCATCGACGAAACCGCCGATGCGCGGTCGTTGGTGTTCAAGGTGCCCGACGGATCGGACATTCCAGCCGACCGCTTGCGTCACCAGCCCGGCCAGTTCCTCACCCTGCGGGTCCCCAGTGATCGCACCGGTTCGGTGGCCCGCTGCTATTCGCTGTGTAGCTCACCGTTCACCGACGGCGCGCTGACCGTCACCGTCAAGCGGACGGCCGGGGGCTATGCGTCCAACTGGCTCTGCGACAACGCCCATCCCGGCATGCGCATTCACGTCCTTGCGCCATCGGGCACCTTCGTGCCGAAGACACTCGACACCGACTTCCTGCTGTTGGCGGCGGGCAGCGGCATCACGCCGATGATGGCAATCCTGAAGTCAGCGCTCTCTGAGGGCAGCGGAAAGGTCACGCTGCTATACGCCAACCGCGACGAGAAGTCGGTGATCTTTGCGGCCGCCCTGCAAGAGCTGGCGGCCAAGTACCCCGACCGATTCACGGCCGTGCACTGGATCGAGACCGTGCAGGGGCTTCCGAACCCCGTCGCCCTCGGCAACCTGCTGGCACCGTACGTCGATCGGGAGGCGTTCATCTGCGGACCTGGCCCGTTCATGGCCGCCGCCGAACAGGCCCTCGCAGCCACGGGTGCCGCACCTGAGCGCATTCACATCGAAGTGTTCAAGTCATTGGAGTCGGATCCGTTTGCTGCGATCGTCATCGAAGAAGACGACAGCGACGAGGGCCCGGCGACGGCGGTCGTGACACTCGACGGGGAAACCCAGGAGATCCGCTGGCCCCGCAACGCCAAACTGCTCGACGTGCTGCTCGACAAGGGCCTCGATGCGCCGTTCTCTTGCCGCGAAGGACACTGCGGCGCTTGTGCGGTGCTGGTCAAGAGCGGCGACGTGGACATGGCGGTAAACGACGTTCTTGAGGCCTCCGACCTCGAGGAGGGGCTGATTCTCGCCTGCCAGGCCAGGCCCACCTCAGATTCGGTCGAAGTCACCTACGACGAATGACGTGCGGGCTAACATTCGCTGGACCATAGGAGCTCTCGTGTTGCGATTGGCTGGAACTTCCGCGACGGTGTCGGCGATTCTGCTCGCGCTCGCCGTCGTCACACCGACGGCGCAGTCCGTCGCCGCGACGAAGACCGCCACCACGTCGATCCCCATCGACGCGCTCACCACGCTGGAGATGCACACCACCGCGAACTGCGTGAAGGCGGAGAACCAGTGCTACTTCGACACCGCGGCCAATCTCCGCGGGGCGGACGGTGCCTTCATCCCGTTTCCCGACGACTTCTACGGGAGGCAGAACACCACCCTGCGGTCGTCGAACCGGATGGTCTACCTGGACTCCGACTTCAATGCACCCAACACTCGGATGATGAAATCGATTGGGCCAGTTGAGTTCCCGACCGTCTACTTCGGTGGTGGACCGCCGGAGAAGTTCATGGTGCACGGCAACACGCACACGGTCGACTGGGCCACCGGTCAGCCCAAGACCGACGCGGACTACATCGTGTGCGCGTTCATCCAGGTCGTATACGGCGGAGTGAACCTCACCAGCCCAACCTCCTGCGCCCAGACCACCTACGCTTGAACCGAATCCGCCGCTACGACGTGCCGACCAGCACCGGCTGCGCACGGTAGGAATCGGGGAACAGCCGCTGAAGATCGTTGAGCTTGGGCATGTCGTTGATCGCGATGTATGAGCTCGACGGGTTCGAGTTCAGGTAGTTCTGGTGGTACTGCTCAGCCGGGAAGAACCCCGTGTTCGGCTCGACCTTCGTCACGATCGGCGCCGGAAACACCGCCGCCTTGGACAGTTGCGCGAGGTACGCATCCGCGACGCGCTGCTGGGTGGCGTCCTGCGCGAAGATCGCCGACCGGTACTGGGTGCCCTCGTCGGGACCCTGGCGGTTCAGTTGAGTCGGGTCCTGCACTACCGAGAAATAGATCCGCAGGAGTTGGCCGAACGTCACCTGGGTGGGGTCATAGGTGATGCGCACCGACTCGGCGTGACCGGTGGTGCCGGTGCTGACCGTCTCGTAATCGGCCGTCCCCTGCTGCCCGCCCGCATAGCCGGATTCCGCTTGGCTGACACCCTTGACGTGCTGGAATACCCCCTGCACGCCCCAGAAGCAGCCGCCGGCGAGCACCGCCGTCTCCTGCGCGCCGGACGCCGACGCGGGCTCGTCGACCTGCGGCGCAGGCACGACGAACGACGAGGCCGACCCGATCCCGGCGAGCACCGCCGGGCTGGAGATGCTGCCCGACTGCACGCCGATGAACGCGGCCGCCGCCACGCCGAGTACGCCAAGTCCACTACCGACGGTCAGTCGTCTGCGATTCGCCATGTCACCAGTGTCCCGCCAGATTGGCCGACCAGCCGACCGCGGTTCTTACCGGTGGCTGACGAAATGCCCCGGCACTGCGGCGACCCCCGCCCGACGGGCCTACCGTGGCAGCCATGAACCGGCGGCACCTACTGATCGGCGGCGCGCTGATCGGCGTCCTCGCGGGTTGCGGATCTCTACGAGACGTCGCAGGCGCCGACACTCCCAAGGAATCGACGGACACCTTCGAGGTCAACCACACCGATGCCGAGTGGCGCAAAGTCCTCACCCCCGAGCAGTACGACGTGCTTCGCAACGCCGGCACCGAGACGCCGTTCACCAGCCCGCTGAACGACGAGCACCGGAAGGGCGTATTCGCTTGCGCGGGTTGCGCTCTCGACCTCTTCTCGTCGACCACCAAGTTCGACAGCGGCACCGGCTGGCCCAGCTTCTGGAAGCCCCTGGACAACGCCGTCATCGAGAAGACGGACAACACCCTCGGCGCGACGCGCACCGAGGTGCGGTGCCGGCGCTGCGGCGGGCACCTTGGCCACGTCTTCGACGACGGGCCGGAACCGACCGGCCTGCGCTATTGCATGGATGGCGTCGCGCTGAACTTCCGCGCGACCCCTTAGCGCGGCAGGCCCAGCAGCCGCTCGCCTGCCAGGTTGAGCAGGATCTGCTCGGTGCCGCCCGCGATCGACAGGCATCGGGTGTTCAGGAAGTACCGGACGTCGGGCGAATCGAGAATGCCAGCACCGTCCTGGGAATCCATGATCGCCTCGGCGAGGTTCTGCCGGTAACGCACACCGATGAGCTTGCGCACGCTCGACGGCGCCCCGGGATCGTGGCCGCCAACCGCCATCTGCGCGATCAACTGGTCGAGCAGTGCCCCGACCTGAGCCGCGACGATAAGCACGCCCAGCCGATCGGTCTCCGCGGGGTCCAGCTCACCATCACCGAGGACCTCCAGCAGGTGCACCATGCCCTTGTCGAGCGCGCCACCGGTGGCGATCGCGACCCGCTCGTTCGCCAATGTGGTTCGCGCCAAGGGCCATCCACCGTCGACCGGACCGACCACCATCTCGTCGGGCACGAATAGGTCGTCGAAGAAAACCTCGTTGAAGAGGGCCTCTCCGGTGATCTCGCGCAGCGGGCGGATGTCGATGCCCGGCGACTTCATGTCCACCAGGAAGTACGTGATGCCCTTGTGCTTCGGCACGTCCGGGTTGGTGCGGGCCAGGCAGATGCCCCAGTCCGCGCGGTGGGCGTTCGACGTCCACACCTTCTGGCCCGTGAGCAGCCAGCCGCCTTCGGTGCGAATAGCCTTGGTACGCAACGCCGCAAGATCCGATCCGGCCCCGGGCTCACTGAACAGCTGGCACCAGTACACGTCACCGTTCAGGGTGCCGGGAATGAACTTCTCGATCTGCTCGGGGCTACCGTGACCCAGGATCGTCGGCGCCGCCCACCAACCGATCGAGATGTCGGGCCGCACCACGGCACGCGCCTCGAGTTCCTGATCGATGACCAACTGCTGGGCAGGTGATGCCTCGCGCCCATACGGCTTTGGCCAATGCGGCGCCATCAGTCCGGTCTCGGCGAGGGCGGCCTGGCGCTTCTCCTTGGGTAGCGCAGCGATGTCGGCGACGAGCCCGGCAATCTCGGCGCGGATGTCCTCGCCTTCTGTGACGTCGACGTCGAGTTGGCGACGCACCCCGTCGCGGGTCAGCCGAGCACAGCGCCTCAGCCAGGACGACCTACCACCGAGGAACTGGGCGTTGGCGTACGCCCGCCGCAGGTAGAGATGTGCGTCGTGCTCCCAGGTGATGCCGATGCCACCGAGCACCTGGATGCAGTCACGGGCATTGACCTTCTCGGCCTCGATGCCGATCGCGCTGGCGACGGCCACGGCGATGGACAGCTGCGTCTCGTCGGCGTCGGTCACCGCCCCCGCGGCGTCGGCGGCAGCCACCGCGATCTGCTGGGACCGCAGCAGCATCTCGGCGCACATGTGCTTGACGGCCTGGAAGCTGCCGATCGGCTTGCCGAACTGCTCACGCACCTTGGCATACGCTCCTGCGACGTCGAGGAACCAGCGGGCCAACCCCGCGGCCTCGGCCGCCAGCAGGGTCGCGGTGAGGTCGAGGACCCGTTGGTGGGGCAAGTCGATCCTGGTGGCCGGCGCGGAGGTCAATTCGACGGCCGCCAGCGGGCGCGAGAAGTCGGTGGCCTCGAGCCGTTCGACCGTCACCCCTGCGGCGGTCGCATCGACGTAGATCCAGTCGGTGCCTGCGTCATCCCCCGAGTCGCTGCGCTCCTGCCCCCTGGCGGGCAACACCAGCAGACCGTCGGCCAAACCGCCGAGGACGAACTTGGCGGTACCCGTCGCCGTCGCCCCGTCGAAGGTGATGTCCGACCCCAGTGCCACACCCGCGGTGCGTTGTCCCGAGGTCAGGGCGTCGAGCAGTTTCTCGTCGGTAATCACCAGCGTCGCCAGCGCCGTCGTCGCGACCGGGCCGGGCACCAGCGCCGCTGCGGCCTCGTCGACCATCACGCACAGGTCCTCGACGCTGCCTCCGGCGCCGCCGAGATCTTCTGGCACGGCCACGCCGAAAGTCCCCAACTGGGCCAGCCCGTCGTACACCGTCCGCCACCCATCGGGGTCGCCCTGCTCGGCGTCGCGCACCGCCGTGATGGCACCTGACGAGGCGGCCCAACTCCTGACGAGCTCGCGCGCGGCAAACTGCTCCTCGGTGATGGTGGCGGACACCGAACCTGTATGAGCCATCGTCGGGCCCTCCTCAGCGTTGGAGAGAAGGCCATGCTTCTCACTAGAACGTGTTCTAATGGTGACATCGTTCTAACGTCAAGTCGACTGCCATTACAGCAGGACACGTCGACTGTCCGGGGGCACGGAGGTGGAAGATTTCTGATCCGCGTGCGTATCGTTTTCACCCAGTGCGTACAACGAAGGAGCTGCCCGCCGCATGTCCGGCTCGCCCACGTCAGCAAGGGAGCCATCAGGCCCAAACTCGGGTTCGGGGTCTGATTCGACCTCCGGCCCCCGCCAGGTGATGAACGTGGCCGTCCTGGCCGAGTCCGAACTCGGATCCGAAGCGCAGCGCGAACGCCGCAAGCGCATCCTCGACGCCACCCTCGCCATCGCCTCCAAGGGCGGTTACGAGGCAGTTCAGATGCGTGCGGTGGCCGAGCGCGCCGACGTCGCGGTGGGCACGCTGTACCGCTACTTCCCGTCGAAGGTCCACCTGCTGGTGTCCGCTCTGGGCCGGGAGTTCGAACGCATCGACGCCAAGACCGACCGAGCGTCGTTGACGGGTGGAACTCCGTATCAGCGGCTGAACATCATGGTTGGCAAACTCAACCGCTCGATGCAACGCAACCCATTGCTGACCGAGGCCATGACGCGGGCCTTCGTCTTCGCGGACGCCTCCGCGGCGGGTGAGGTTGATCACGTCGGCAAGCTGATGGACTCCATGTTCGCCCGCGCAATGAGTGAGGGCGAGCCGACCGAGGATCAGTTCCACATCGCGCGCGTCATCTCCGACGTGTGGCTGTCGAACCTGTTGGCCTGGCTAACTCGCCGCGCCTCGGCAACGGACGTCAGCAAGCGACTGGATCTCGCCGTGCGGCTGCTGATCGGCGATGGCGAGCACCCTAAGATCTGACCGGTGACCGCGCTCCCGGTAGACCTTCTCGACGCCTTGGACACCGCCGCTGCGACAGCGCGGCTTCTGGTGGCGTCGGACTTCGACGGCACCCTCTCACCGATCGTGAACGACCCGGCCGACGCGCGGCCGCTCCCCCGCGCCGCCGAAGCCTTGATCGCGTTGGCTGCACTGCCATCGACGGACGTCGTGTTGGTGTCAGGGCGCGCCCTGGACGTCCTGCGTGAGTACTCCGGAATGCCCGCGAGCGTGACCCTCGTCGGGAGCCACGGCGCCGAATTCGACGGCGGGTTCGCCCATGACGTCGATACCGCACTGCTGGCCAGGATTACCAACGAACTGCAGGCAGTCGCCGAGGGAAAGCCCGGGGTGACGGTGGAGTCGAAGCCCGCGAGCGTCGCGCTCCACGTGCGCAACGCGTCCGAGGCCGACGGTCGGACTGCGCTCGACGCGGCGCGCACGTTCGGTCAGACGGCAGGCGCCGAACTCACCGAGGGCAAGTCGGTGTTGGAATTCGCGGTCATCTCCACCGACAAGGGCGAGGCGATCGACATCGTGCGCGAGCAGGTCGGCGCAACCGTCGCGGTGTTCTTCGGTGACGACGTGACCGACGAGAAGGCGTTCCGCAGGATGCGTACCGGCGACGTCGGGGTGAAGGTCGGCCCCGGTGAGACGCTGGCCCAGTACCGCGTCGAGTCGCCAGACGACGTCGCCGCGGCGCTGCAGTTCCTGCTGGAGCGACGCTAGGCGGACGGGCCCGACGTGCGGCCGCGGATCAGCTCGGTGTCGAGGATCTCCACCACGGGCAGGCCCGACCGCGGCGGGTTGTGCAACAGGTAGCCCGCTCGGCGGCCCTTCTCGACGCTGGGCTGCTTGACCGTCGTCAACCCCCGCGCCAAGGCGTCGGGCACCCCGTCGAAGCCGGTGACGGTCACCTGGCCGGGCACGTAGATGCCTTGTGCGCGTAGGTGGTCCATCGCCGAAAGGGCGAGCACGTCAGTGGTGCACATCAGTGCGGTAATCCGCGGGTTGACCTCGAGCGCCACCGCGGTCGCCGCCCCACCAGAGCTCGGCCGGTGTTCGTAGCTCTCCACCACTGTCAACGAATCCGGTTGCAAACCAGCAGCTTTCATGGCATCGCGGACACCGAGGATGCGTTCTCGCTGCACGAAGAAGTGCGGCGAGTCCACCCGCGCGAGGTCGGCGACCGCGGACATGGCATCGCCGTGCGGCCACTCCCGCCCGAGCCGCATCGTGAGCACTCCGATGTCACGGTGTCCAAGGCCGATCACATGGTCGGCCACACTGCGCATCGCGGCGCGGTCGTCGATGCTCACGCGCGACGCGCCAGGCACCTCCTCGGGCTGGTCGACGACGACGATCGGCAGTGCCCGCTGCGTGACCACCTGCAGGTAGGGATCGTCGTCGGACGCCGAGTAGACGACGAACCCGTCGACCCCCGCCGCCAACACCGCCGCCGTGCCGTCACTCACGCTGCGGTTCGGACCGGCCGCGACCAACAGCAGTCCCTGGCCCACCTCTTCGCACGATTCGGCGAGCCCCGCGACGAAGTCGAGGGCGGCAGGATCACGAAACGAATAGTTGAGCGGCTCGGTGAGGATCAGGCCAACCGCGCCGGCGCGACGGGTGCGAAGCGACCGCGCCACCGGATCGGGTCCGGCATAGCCCAGCTGCTTGGCGGTCGCGAGCACCCGCTCGCGGAGGTCGGCCGACAGTTGGTCGGGCCGGTTGTAGGCGTTGGAGATCGTGGTGCGCGAAACCTTGAGTTCTGCAGCCAACGACGCCAGGGTGGCGCGCCGACGCGGCGCAGGACCTCTGGACATGCTCCATGACGCTAGCGGACGCGCTGCCCTTCACAGTGCCAACGGCAGTGTCAACGGGCGGCGTGGCGCACGCTGGTGATCACCTGGACCGCGCCACCCATGACGTCGGCGACGTAGATGGTGCGGCCATCCGGACTCGCCGTCATCAGCCCTGGCTGGATGCCGACGGCGATGCTCTCGACGGGCTGGTTGGTCGCCACGTCGACCACCGTGACGGAACCGCAGTTGATGTTGCTCACGTACAACCGGTCGCCACGGACCACGACGTCGACGGGCGCGGCGTCGTTGGGGATCGCATCGACGGCGCGGGTGGTGGCGTCGACGTCCACCGCGGTGGTGACCGATCCGTCGACGATCGTGAGGGCGTTCGTCGCGGAGTTGACGACGTACAGCCGTCTACCGACCACGGCGGCGAAGTACGGGTACCCGGCCACGTCCCCGGGGTGGGCCGTGTTGGTCGCCTTGTCGACCACCGCGACCGCGCCACCTGCGTAGTTGGTCACGTAGACGCGGTCGGCGGTGGCGGCGACGCCGAAGGGATCGCCGCCGACGGGGATCCGGGCGAGCTCGGTGTTGTCGGTCAAGTCGATCACTGACACCGTGCCCGCGAGGTCGGCGACGTACAGGCGGTCCCCCGTCACCTCGAGGCCGAAGGGATTGGCACCGACGTCGATGACGTCGACGACCCTGTGCGATGTGACGTCGACGACGGAGACGGTGCCGTCGTCGGCGTTGCCGACGTAGAGCGATTGGCCGCTGGCCGCCAGTGCGAACGGCATGCTGCCGACCTCGACCGAGCCGATCACCATCCCCGTGGAGGTGTCGATGATCTTGACGGAGCCGTTGCCCGCTGCCGCGTTCGAGCCGTTGAGGACGTAGAGCCGATCTCCGACGGCCGCGAGACCGTAGGTGAGCCCGTCGCCGACGTTGATGGTGCCGGTGACGACCGCCTCCGCGGGGTCGACGGGG
>NZ_JAVRQA010000403.1:0-4429 GCF_032161845.1 Mycobacterium sp. | reverse complement strand
CGGTAAGGTCGATTTCGGTGGGAGCGACGAGCGTGAGCGGCGCGGTCTCTGCGGCGTGGAAGGCGATCCAGCCGTCACCGCTGCCGATCGAACCAGCGCCGGACCACGTCACCTCACCAGAGGCGAGCAGCTCGTCGAGCATCGCGGGCTGGTAGTTGCGCACCCGCTGTCCGAACACCAACGGTTCGATCGCCGACGCGGGCATCGGCACGCTGGACAGCTGCTCGATCACCGATGCCAATCCATCCATGCCCGTACTCTTCTCGACCCCCACCTGCTGCCATGCGGGCAGAAACCTGGCATATGCCGCGGTGCTGACCGGTTCGACCTGAGCGCGCAGTGCGGCCAGTGAGCGCCGCCGTAAAATCTTGAGAACGTCGGCGTCACACCATTGCTCGCCGTCCTCCTCGACGGTGAACTCGCCGCGCACCAGCCGCCTGTCGGTCGACATCCGGCCGAGAACGTCGGCCGTCACCCGCAGCCCCAGTCCGAAGCGTTGAGCCGCGTCGCGGGTGGTGAATGGACCGCGGGTTCGGGCGTATCGACCGAGAAGCTCACCGAGTGGATCGCCAACGGATTCGGTGAAAGCGGTCGAAATGCCAACGGGTACGGCGATTCCGACGCCATCTCGTAGCAGTCCGACGTCCTCGATGGCGACCCACCAGGTCTCGCCGGCGAAGGACACCGTCAGCGCGCGTCGAGCCGACCGCAGGCCCTCCAGCCAGCCGCCGACGTCGTCCACCGTCGATCGGTCCGCCACCTCTCCTTCGGTCAGCGGGCCGAGCAGGCGCAGCAGATCGGCTACGCCCTCGGCGTCGCGTACCGCCCGTTCCGGCGTGAGGTGCTGCAGTTGCGCGACGGTCGACTCGATCACCTTCTGGTCGAGCAGTTCGCGCAGTTCGACGCGTCCGAGCAGTTCGGCGAGCAGGCTGCTGTCCAACGACAGCGCGGCCGCTCGTCGCTCGGCAAGCGGGCTGTCACCTTCGTACATGAAGGCGCCGACATAGCCGAACAGCAACGACGCGGCGAACGGCGACGGGGTTTGCGTCTCGACCTCGAGGATCCGGATACGCCGTTGCGCAACGCGATTCATCAACTCACGCAAAGTCGGCACGTCGTAGACGTCTTGAAGGCACTCGCGCACCGTCTCGAGGACGATCGGGAAGTCCGGATACTTGCGAGCGATGTCGAGCAGTTGCGCAGCGCGCTGGCGCTGATGCCACAGCGGCGAGCGCTTTCCGGGATGGCGCCGCGGTAGCAGGAGGGCGCGGGCGGCACATTCGCGGAACCGCGAGGCGAACAGAGCCGAGCCGCCCACCTCGTCGGTGACGATGGAGTCGATCTCATCGGCGTCGAAGACGAAGAGTTCTGCGCCAGGCGGGGTGTCCTCGGTGTCGGGCAGGCGCACGATGATGCCGTCGTCGGAAGCCGTCGGCTTCTCGTCGATGCCGTATCGCTCCCGCAGCCGCCTGCCCACGGCCAATGCCAGCGGTCCGTGCACCCGCAAACCGTAGGGGGAGTGCAGGATTACGCGCCAGTCGCCCAGTTCGTCGCGGAAGCGTTCGACGATGAACGTCGTGTCGGTGGGTACGGTGCCGGTGGCGTCGCGCTGATCGGAGATGAGGCGCCACAGGTTGTCGGTGGCGAAGTCGTTGAAACCCATTGCACCGCAGCGCACGTCGAACGTCGCGCGATCCAACCCGGCCAGTTCGCCGGTGAACGCGCCGATGGCGGCGCCCAGCTCAGCGGGCCTGCCGACTCCGTCACCGCGCCAAAAGGGCAGCCGCGCGGGCTGTCCCGGCGCGGGCAGGACGAGCACGCGATCGTGGGTGATCTCGGTGATCCGCCAGCTGGTGGCACCAAGTGAGATGACGTCGCCAGGCCGGGACTCGTACACCATCTCCTCGTCGAGTTCGCCTACCCGCGAGGGCTTGTCGGTATCGGCGGACGACGCCAGATACACGGTGAACAGACCGCGGTCGGGGATCGCGCCACCGGAGGTCACCGCAAGTCGTTGGGCGCCAGGCCGGGCAGTGAGGGTGCCCTCGTCGCGGTCGTATACCAATCTTGGGCGCAGTTCGGCGAACTCCGTAGAGGGATACTTGCCGCTCAGCAGGTCCAGCGTCGCCTCGAATGCGCTGCGCGGCAGCGTCGCGAACGGTGCGCTGCGCCGGACGGCGTCGAACCAGCGGTCGGCGTCAAGGGGTTCGAGAGCGGCTGCGGCGACGGTGTGCTGAGCCAGCACGTCGAGGGGATTCGTCGGCACCCGCATGGTCTCGATCTCGCCTGCGAGCATGCGCTGCACCGTCACTGCGCAGTCGATGAGGTCGGTGCGATGTTTGGGGAAGAGCACGCCTTGAGAGATTTCGCCGACCTGGTGCCCCGCCCGGCCGATGCGCTGCAGGCCGCTGGCGACGGACGGCGGGGACTCGACTTGGATGACGAGGTCGACGGCGCCCATGTCGATGCCGAGTTCGAGGCTTGAGGTGGCCACGACCGCCTTGAGTCGGCCGGTCTTGAGGTCGTCCTCGACGATGGCGCGCTGTTCCTTGCTGATCGACCCGTGGTGGGCCTTCGCCAGTAGCGGCGCCGCCCCCAAGCTCACGCCGCTGCCCATCATCTGGGCGGGAAAACCGCCGCCCACCTTCGGGTTGCGCGTCTCGGGGATCTCGGTGCCGACGCGCTCGGCGTGAATCTCGTTGAGGCGGGCAGTGAGTCGTTCGGCCAGCCTGCGCGAGTTGGCGAACACGATCGACGATTGATGGGACTCGATCAGGTCGACGATGCGTTCCTCGACGTCGGGCCAGATGCTGTTGTTCTCGAGGTTGGCCATGTCGGGCACTGGCACCTGAACCGACAGGTCGAAGGTCTTGGCGGCCATCGGCGCCACGATGGTCGTCGGGGCCTGGCCCGACAGAAACCTGGCGACCTCCTCCGGCGGTCGAACCGTGGCCGACAGCCCGATGCGTTGGGCAGGCTTGTCCATGAGCTGGTCGAGTCGCTCCAAGGACAGGGCCAGATGGGCGCCGCGTTTGGTGGCCGCGACGGCATGCACCTCGTCGACGATGACGGTGTCGACCTCGGTGAGCGTCTCCCGGGCGGCCGAGGTGAGCATCAGGAACAGCGACTCGGGCGTGGTAATCAGGACGTCGGGCGGCTTGGCGATCATCTCGCGACGTCGGTTGGGCGGGGTGTCGCCGGAGCGGACCCCGACGGTGATGCTCGGTGCGGCCACCCCGCGGCGTTCCGCGACGCGACCGATGCCGGTCAGCGGGGTGCTGAGGTTGCGTTCGACGTCGACGGCCAGCGCCTTGAGCGGCGACACGTAGAGCACCCGGGTGCCCTTCTTGGCTGGTCCGGTGGCGGCCCTCGGTTCGCTGGATGCCAGTCGGTCGATGGCCCAGAGGAAGGCCGCCAGCGTCTTGCCCGACCCCGTCGGGGCGATGACCAGGGTGTTGTCACCGTTGGCAATGGCCTCCCACGCCTCGGTCTGCGCGGCCGTCGGCGCCGCGAACGTGCCCGTGAACCACTCCCGCGTCAGCTCACTGAAGCGGGCCATGGGTGCTGCGGGTTCAGCGGACTTCCTGGCCATCTCGCCATAGTGCCCTCACCCACCGACAACCCGGCGCCCCCGTTCGCGATTTCGGCGCGCTCACCCGCGCTCACCGCGGATGGACGCGCCGAAGTCACTCGAGCGGAGGGATGGCGGGCATCCGGCCGACGGCATCGAGCAAGGCGTGCGCGCACGCGTCGGCGACGGCACCGGCGTCGATCGTGGGATCCATGATCCGCTGCCGGCACATCTCGAACGTGAACGCCAGCCAGCCGTAGACGATCACCCGCAGGTCGCGTTCGACTCCTGTGTCCAGCGATTGCCCCAGTGAGTCCGTGATGCGGTCGATGATGCGGTTGGCCTGCCGGTCGTTGTCGACGTCGTCGATACCGCGCAGCACCGGGTCGGAGCGGCCCATTCCCATGTAGGCGGCCCAGGCGCCGTGGGGGTGGGCCTCGTCGTAGTCGAGGTAGGCGAGCACGCCCGCCCGCAACTGTTCGAACAGGTTCAGGCCGGGCTGCGGCGGTGTGTTGGTGGCCTCGAACAGGCGCTCACCCTCGGCACGCACGACGGCGGCGAAGAAGGCTCGCTTGTCCGGGAAGTAGTGGTACATCAGCGCACGCGAGACACCAGCTCGCTCGGCGATCTCGTCGATGCGCACTTCGTCGTACGGGCGCTGTCCGAACACCTCGACGCCTAGCGCGAGCAGCTCGCTGCGCCTGTCCTCCGGGGACAGCCTTCTACGGTCGGCCACGTGGGCAGTTTAAGTGGCACATGTACAACAGCAGCGGCCGCCATCCTCCGCGCGAAGCGTTACTTGACACATGTACAACAGTGGCGGAGGCTGGCGACATGACAGCGCTGGCCACCACCGGC
>NZ_JAVRQA010000402.1:0-7836 GCF_032161845.1 Mycobacterium sp. | reverse complement strand
CTACGAGAACGTGGCGACGCACTGGGGCAACTGGGCCAAGGTCTTCTTCAACAACAAGGGCGTCGCCGCCAAGGCCACCGACGTCTGCATGAACTACCCGGCAGGCGACATGTCCGTCTGGGACTGGGAAGCCACGCCGTAGAGGGGATCGACCGCGGCGAGCTCGATCAGCCGCGTCAAGGCGGGCAACGCGTCCCGCAATGCACGGCTCTGTGCCTCGTCGAGCGTGCTCAACTGCTCCGCGAGCACGGTCTGCGCCGTGTCCATCGATCTACGATGTGCGGCGGCACCCTTGGTGGTGATGGCGATCAGTACCGATCGGTGATCCGCTAGATCCTTCACCCGTCTGACGAGGCGCTGCTGCTCGAGCCGTCTGGTCGCCACCGTGGTCGACGCGACGCTGAGCGCGATGTCCGCCGCGAGGTCGCTCACGCGCATCGGGCGCTCGTTGGTGATCACCGCGTGGAGTATCGCGTGCTGGGCCCACGTCACGTTGCCCGCGGCGATGCGGACGGCGTCGCTGCGGCGCATGCCCGTGAACATGCCTGCGAACGTCGCCAGCAACTCGGAGGCCATCTCGATGGCCACGTCCTCGGCGCTGATCACCTGCGTCATAGTGAGCAAGTCTAACTATTGTTCGCCGTGGCGGCAGGATGAATCGACGAACCTACCGACGCCGATGCTGATTTCCGAGCGGCTGCAGGTTTCGGCGCGGTCGTCGGTTCTGGCAATCTGGTCCCTGCGTGCAGGCTGGGGAGAAAGATGGCCTTCGCCGGGTTCGCGATTGGCCAAGCTGACTTCGGGAACCCATCCCCGGGTGCGTAGCGCCGAATGCGGACGGGAGAATTGGTCTGCACACGTGAAAGGCAGGTTCAGATGCTGAGCGAATTTCCTGACGTGGTCATCACGGGGTTCGCGATGACCAACGCGCTCGCCACCGACGCCGAGGACACCTGGGCCGGGCTGTTGAACGGCGCCAGTGGCATCCGCGGACTGTCGGGTGCCTTCGTCGACGAACTCGACCTGCCAGTCACCATCGGTGGCCAACTTCTCGAGAACTTCGATTCCGAACTGAGCAGGGTCGAGCTGCGCCGCCTGTCGTATCCGCAGAAGATGGCACTGATACTGGCCCGGCGGGCATGGGCGCACAGCGGCTCGCCCGACATGGATCCGACCAGGCTCGCCGTGTCGGTGGGCACCGGCTTCGGTACCGCCGAGGAAGTCATCCTCGCCTACATCGACATGCGCAAGCGGGGTCTGAAGGCGGTCTCGCCGCTCGCCGTCCAGATGTTCATGCCCAACGGGCCGGCTGCGGCCATCGGACTCGACCGGGCAGCCCGAGCAGGTGTGTCGGCACCGATGATGGCCGACGCCTCCGGTGCGGGTGCGATCGCCCAGGCGTGGCAGCAGATCGTCTTCGGTGACGCCGACGTCGTCATCTGCGGTGCCGTCGAGTCCCCGATCGAGGGCGTGCCCATCGCGGCGTACTCCCAACTCGACGGCGTGATGTCGACCGACAACGACGACCCCACGGGTGCGTGTCGGCCGTTCGACAGGGACCGTCACGGCATGGTTCTCGGCGAAGGCGGCGCGCTGCTGATCATCGAGACCGAAGCCCACGCGAAGGCGCGGGGCGCGCGCATCCTGGCCCGTCTACTCAGTGCGGCCACCACCTCCGACGGCTTCGACGCGATGTTCTCCGATCCCGATGCCGAACAGGAAGCCCACGCCCTGACGCGCGCCATGGAGCTGGCTGGCCTCACCGCCGGTGACGTCGACCTGGTCAACGCGCACGCGGCAGGGACCGTGGCCGGCGATCTCGTCGAGGCGACCGCCCTGCAAAAGGTGTTCGGTAGCCAACGGCCCGCGGTGTACGCCCCGAAGGCGGCGCTCGGCAACACCTTCGGAGCGGCCGGCGCCATCGAAGCGGTGCTGACCGTGCAGGCCCTTCGCGATGGCGTCGTGCCCGCGACCCTGAACCTGACGCAACTCGACGAGCGGATCGACCTCGACGTGGTCACCGGCCAACCCCGACGGTCCGACTACCGCTACGCCGTGAGCAACACGTTCGCCTTCGGCGGACACAACGTCGTACTGGCCTTCGGCAAGTACTGAAACTAGGCGCCGACGGCCTGCTCGAGTTCGGCGAGCGAGTCCTCCAGGTGCATCAACAGCCGCTGCAGGTGCGGCACGCTGCGCCGACAGCCGACGAGACCGAAGTCGAGGTTTTCGCCGTTGTTGGTCATGGTGATGTTCAAGGCCTGGCCGTCCAGCGCGATGGAGAACGGATAGTTGCCGTCCAGGCGGGCGCCGTTCCAGTACAGCGGTTCTGAAGCGCCTGGAACGTTCGAGATGACGATGTTGAACGGTGGCGGTGCTGAGGAGACGAAGCCGGGCAGCAACCCCATGGCGATGCCCGACATCAGGAAGGCGGACAGGGCGAGCGCCTGCGACCGCGGCAGCTCGGCGAAGACCTTCTTGTTGTCACGCATGGAGGTGTTGATCGCATCGAGCCGCTTCGCCGGGTCGTTCATGTCGGTGGCCAGGTTGCACAGGATGGTGCCGACCATGTTCCCGCCGGCATCCTGCTCGTTCTTCGTGCGGAGACTGACCGGCACCATCGCCACCAGGGGCGCGTCCGGCAGCGCGTCGCGTTCGATGAGGTAGGCGCGCAGCGCGCCTGCGCACATCGCCAGCACGACGTCGTTGACGGTGACGCCCGCGGCGGACTTGACGGCTTTGATCCGAGCCAGCGGCCACGACTGCGCGGCAACGCGCCGGGCCCCACCGATGGGGACGTTGAACATCGTCTTCGGCGCCCGGAAGGGCAGTGTCAACTCCTGCTCGAGCAGCGCGGCCCGTGCGATCGACACGGTGGACGGCGCCAACGCGGCCAGCGATCCGATGGTTCCCGTGATGGCCTGCAGCGGTGAGCGCCCGCCACTCGCGTCCCCGCTCCGCTGTTTCGGCCCCAGCGTCCACGGCACCGTGATCTCGCGGTCGTCGGGGTCCGACGACATGGACCGGATCGTCAGGCGCTGGGCGCTGACACCGTCCAGCAGCGAGTGGTGGATCTTGGTGTAGACCGCGAACCGACCGTCGTCGAGGCCTTCGATGAGGCTCGCCTCCCACAGTGGCCGGTGCCGGTCGAGGAGGGTGCCGTGCAATCGCGACACCAACTCGAGTAACTCTCGCACGCGTCCCGGCTTCGGAAGCCCCGAACGGCGGAGGTGGTAGTCGATGTCGACGTCATCGTCGAACGCCCACGCGACATTGGAGATGCCGCCGAGCAATCTGCCGGGATGTTTCCGAAACGTGGGTTGAAAGTCGTCGTTCTTGACGATCGTCTCGTACATGTCGCGGATGAACTCCGGCCCAGCGCCCTCGGGAGGCTTGAACAGTTGCAGTCCTGCGACGTGCATCGGGTGCTCTCGCGATTCGCCGAGCAGGAACATCGAGTCAGTCGGCGACATCAGCTTCATGGACGTGACGGTACCCACAGTGGCGGTGATTCACTCAGCCATCGGCAAATGCATTTCGGATCGTCACGAGCAGGTGGCAAAGGGCACGCGGGCGCTCTCGCGAAGCGCATTGGCGCGGAGTGCAACTGACCGTCTCGGCTAACCTGACCGGGTGGGCACCGAGGATGGGCTGGCCGACCGGCCATTCAGCGCCATCGTGCGCACCCGCCCCCAGCAACGCATCCTGGCGGCCGCCCTCGACCTCATCGGCGCACACGGGGTCAGCGGTACGTCACTGCAGATGATCGCCGACGCCATCGGGGTGACCAAGGCTGCGGTCTACCACCAGTACAAGTCGAAGAACGACATCGTCATCGCGGTCACCGAGAACGAGTTGGCCATCCTGGAGGACGCGTTACTGGCCGCGGAAGCGGACGACCAGCGTCAGCAAGCGCGTCGCACGCTGCTGATCCAACTGATCGACCTGGCGGTGACCAGAAGGCAGTGGGTGGGCACCCTCACCAGTGATCCCGTCATCGTGCGGATTCTCGGTGAACACCCGCCGTTTCAACTCTTCATGAGCCGGCTCTACGGCGTCCTCCTCGACCAACGTGACGACACCAAGGCCAGGGTCGCGGCCGCGATCATGTCGGCGGCCATCGCGGGCTCGGTCGTCAACCCCATCGTCGCAGACCTCGACGACGACGTGTTGCGGACCAACCTGGTCGAGCTGGTCCCGCGACTGCTCAAGCTGGACGAGTCCGACTGAGTCGGAGTCGTCAAGTCGCCCTTGACGACTCAACCCTGCGGTAGCCGCACCACCTGGACGAAGAACTCGTCAATGTGGCGGACCGCCTTCATGAACTGGTCGAGGTCCACGGGTTTGGTGACGTAGGCGTTCGCGTGCAACTTGTAGCTCCGCAGGATGTCCTCCTCGGCGGAGGAAGTGGTGAGCACGACAACCGGAATGTGACTCAGCTCGGGGTCGGACTTGATCTTCTCGAGCAGTTGTCTGCCGTCGTACTTCGGCAGGTTCAGGTCGAGCAGGATCAGGTCTGGCGTCGGTGCGCCCTCGAAGGCGCCGCGTCGGTAGAGGAAGTCCAGGCCTTCCTCGCCGTCGTGAGCTACGTGGAGGTTGTTCTTGATCTTGTTGTGCTCGAAGGCTTCCCGGGTGATGAGCTCGTCACCCGGGTCGTCCTCCACTAAAAGCACGTCGATCGGACGAGCGGCTGGTGTCATTCGGGCGTTCCTTCCAAACTTGCCGCGGGCACGGGCAGGGTGAAGCGAAAACGGGTGCCCTCGGTGTAGGACGTGTCGATCCAGATGGTGCCGCCATGATGTTCGACGATCTTCTTGCACAATGCCAGCCCGATGCCCGTCCCGCCATACACGTCGCGGCCGTGCAAGCGCTGAAAGATGACGAACACCTTGTCGATGAACTCCGGTGCGATGCCGATACCGTTGTCGGACATGGTGATCAACCACCGATCCTCGTCGTCGAGGTGGCACTCGATCACGATTCGGGGCGCGACGCCTTCCCGCCGAAACTTCACGGCATTGCCGATCAGGTTCTGCCACAGCATGGCGATCAGCGTCGGATCGCCGACGATCCGAGGGAGGGGGTCGGCCGGACGGACTACCTCCGCGCCGGACTCATCGATCGCCATCGTGAGGTTGGCGAGCGCGGCGTCCAATGCGCTGTCGAGCTCGACCGTGCTCTGCGCCGAACCGAGCCTGCCAACGCGCGAGAAGGTCAGCAGGTCGTTGATCAGGACCTGCATGCGCTTGGCACCGTCGACGGCGAAGTCGATGTACTCGATGCCGCGTTCATCGAGTTGGTCGCCATACCGCTTCTCGAGGAGCTGGCAGAACGAGGTGACCTTGCGCAGTGGTTCCTGGAGATCGTGCGACGCGACGTAGGCGAACTGCTCGAGTTCGGCGTTCGAGCGGCGCAGTTCGACGGTCTGTTCGTCCAATTGTGCCTCGGCCAAGCGCGACGCCTCGAGTTCGGCGACGATCCGCTGCCGCATGTTCTCGACGTCGACCGCGATGGCCCGGATGTCCTTCGGCCCCTCCGGGACGATCTTCTCGGCGAAGCTGTTCTCCGTGATCCGGCGACACGATGCTGCGAGAAGGGACAGGGGACGGGTGACGGCCCGCCGCATCACGATCGCCAGCGCGACGGCCGTGGCCAGCAGTACCACCACGATGGTGCTCAGAACCGCGTTGCGCCAGAAGCGAATGTGGTCCAGGTTTGCCAAACCCGCCGCTCGGGCATCGGTGAGGTGCTGATTCTGGGCGTCGAAAAGTGCTCGCATGCGGTCGAATCCGACCTTGCCGCGCTCGATGGCGTCGGCGCTGACCACGGCCGGAGTGTTGGGTGTGACGCTCGCGATGAGTGGCTCGGCGAACGACGACCGCCACGAGCTGGCCGCCTGTTCGATGACGTCGAGGTCGCCGATGAGTTCGGCGCGGCTACCTGCGCGTTGCCGGATTTCGTCGGCCGCCGTGGCCTCGGCCTGCTGGCCCGAGTAGTACGGGTCGAGGAACTGGCGATCGGCCGAGATCGCATACCCGCGGATCGCCGTCTCCTGGTCGCGCAGCGCCGCCTGCAATCGGTAGGCCGCCGAGCGGGAGGGCTGGACCTCATCGATCAGTTCGTGGGACACCTGGTCATACCGTTGCAGCAGCACCGCGCCCGCGACCCCGGCGCCGAGGACGAGGACACCCATGATCGACAGCACCAGCGTCTGCCAACCCTGCACGGTGAGCGCAGACGTCCGTCGAGCGGGCGTCTCTTGCATCGGGCTCATCGCCCGGTCCGCTGGACCCGTACCACGGCGACGTCGTCGGAGAGCCCTCCGTGCATGCGCGCCCGTTCCTCGGCGTCGTCGATGAGTGCGTCGACGAACGCCGGGCCGGGGAGGTTCGCCCTTGACCGAGCCAACTCGAGAAGGCCGTCCTCGCCGAGGCGTTCGTTACCGGCCCCGGCGTGCCCTTCGAACAAGCCGTCGGTCAGCAGCAGCAGACCGTGTCCTGCGGGCAGCTCCAGCTCGGTCACCGGCCAATCCGTGCCGCCGAAGCCGAGGGCCGGCCCCGCCGGCGGCTCCAGCCAATCCACCGAGTTCGGACCGTGCACCAGCAAGCCGGGATGTCCTGCGCGGACCGCGTTGAAACTCAGGTCGTGGGGGGAGATGGCGAGGCTGAGCACCGTCGCGAAGATCCTGGCGCCGGGGCTCTCGGCGCTCAGGATCCGCTCCAGCTGACGCATGCGCTCGGGCCCGCGAAGGCCGGCGAATGTCAGCGCGCGCCAACCGATGCGCAACGCGACGCCGAGCGCGGCCTCGTCGGGGCCGTGTCCCGCCACGTCGCCGACCATCACGTGCACGGTCCGGTCAGGGGTCTGGACGAAGTCGTAGAAGTCGCCGCCGAGGAGAGCGTTCTCCCGGCTGGGGCGATACTTGGCCACGATGTCGACGCCGGGGTCGTCGAGGAGCAATGGCGACGGCAACAGGCCGCGCTCGAGGCGCGCGTTCTCCTGAGCCCGGAGCTGGCTGGCCCGCAGATCGGCCGAGGTGAGCTCGGCGCGCTTTCGCTCGATTGCGTACAGCACGGCCCGCCGCAGCATCTCGGCTTCGACGCGGCCCTTGATCAGATAGTCCTGGGCTCCCGACGCGAGCGCGGAGACGCCGAAGTGCTCGTCGTTCAGGCCGGTCAGCACGATGATCGGAATGGTGGGGTCGCGCTTGGTGACGTGGTCGAGGGCGGCGATGCCGTTCGCATCGGGTAGATCCAGATCGAGCAGAACGCAATCCGGCCGCAGCCGGGCCAGTTCGCGGTCCGCATCGGCCATCGACGGCACCCACGTCAAGCGAATGTCGATGTCGGCGTTGGCGACCAGTTCCTCGACGAGCACGGCGTCTCCGCGGTCGTCCTCCACCAGGAGCAGCGACAGCGGTCGTTTCTGGACGCGCACACCAACCTCGGCGGTCGGTTCGGCGCGCAGGGAGCCCACGGCAACCACATCCCTTTCGAACGTCACCATCAATGCGCTGCCCCTGCTTGACAGTCTGTTGACAGTACCGGTGTGTCAGCGCCGGACGCGCACGATTAGTCGCTCAGCGCGGCGACGGCGTCGTCGGCGGTCGGATACAGCGCCAGGAACTCGTCGAGCTTGGTCAGCTGAATGGGCCGCGCGGTCACCGGTCCGGTGGCTACCACTGCGAATTTGCCCGTGCCGCCTGCCCTTTCGTGGGTTTCGGCGAGGATCCGTAGCCCGACCGACGCGAGGAATGACACCGCGGTCAGATCCATGACCAACGCGTCCGGCCGCTCGTCGATCAGCTCGGCGAGAAGCTCCTCCAGTGGCGGCGAG
>NZ_JAVRQA010000401.1:0-14638 GCF_032161845.1 Mycobacterium sp. | reverse complement strand
CGCGGCTGGTTGATCGAACAGAAGGGCAAATTCCCCACCTCCGGGGATGAGTACTGGGCCAAGGCGGGGGAGTGGCACCAAGCGCTCTACGCCGCTGGCTTCTTCGGTACGTCGTGGCCTTCAGCGTATGGCGGGCAGGATCTTCCGCCCGTCTACGACGTGATCGTCGACGAGGAGATCGCCAAGGGCGGCGCGCCTGCCCGACCCAGCCTCGGCTATCTGGTCGTGGGCCTCAGCCACCATGGCGACGGGGCGCTCGCGAAGAAGTTCCTGCCAGGCATGATCAACGGCACCGAACGGTGGTGCCAGGGTTTCAGCGAGCCGGGCGCCGGTTCCGACCTCGCGTCGCTGACGACGACGGCCGTCAAGGATGGCGATGACTACGTCATCCACGGCCACAAGATCTGGACCAGTTACTCCGACGTCGCTGACTGGTGCCTGCTGCTGGCCCGCACGGACAAGGACGTGCCGAAGCACAAGGGCATCTCGGCGTTCATCGTCCCGATGCATCAGGGCGGTATCGAGCAGCGCCCGCTGAAGATGATCAGCGGCGTCACCAAGGAGTTCGGCCAGGTCGAGTTCGACGGAGCCAGGGTGTCCGCCGACAACATGGTCGGCGCACCGGGAGACGGCTGGAAGCTCGCGATGACAGTCGTCAGCCACGAGCGTGAACCGTCGACGCTGGGCTTCTCAGCGCGCTACGGAAAACTGGTGCGGCAGTTGGCTGCCCGCACCGATGGACCTGCACCTGCCGAGTTGTCGTGGGCCTGGGTGCAGACCGAGATGCTGCGGCTGCACGTGCGACGGCGGCTGTCCGAGCAGTTGGACGGCATCACACACGGGCCGCAGGGCTCGCTGGACAAGCTGCTGATGACGTGGGTCGAGCAATCCGTCGGCCACGCGGCGCTGGCCACCGTCGGCACCGGTGACCCGGAGTTGTTCGGTGCTTACATGTACAGCCGGGCCCAGAGCGTGATGGGCGGGACGTCACAGATTCAGAAGAACATCATCGCGCAGCGAATTCTAGGTTTAGGAGCCTGAGTTGTACGACTTGCCTGAGGAAATCGACGTCAAGGCCGATGGTGGCCTACGCATCATCACACTTAATCGACCCGACGAACTCAATGCGGTCAACGACGCGTTGCACGTCGGGCTAGCCAAGATCTGGGCCGCGCTCGACGAGGACGCCGATGCCCGGGCTGCGGTGATCACCGGCGCCGGCCGAGCCTTCTCGGCTGGCGGCGACTTCAACTACCTCGACGAGTTGCGCAACGATGAAGCGTTGCGCCAGAAGACGATCAAGCATGGTCGCGAACTGGTCATCGGCATGGTGCGGTGCCGCATCCCCGTGGTCGCCGCGGTCAACGGTCCTGCGGTGGGATTGGGCTGCAGCCTCGCCGCGCTGTCCGACGTCGTCTACATGGCCGAGAAGGCGTTCTTCGCCGACCCGCACGTGTCGATCGGTCTGGTCGCCGCCGACGGTGGCCCGCTGGTGTGGGGTTCGCAGATCAGCCTGTTGCAGGCCAAGGAGTTTGCGCTGACCGGCGTGCGAATCAAGGCGCAGCGAGCCGTCGAGCTGGGCCTTGCGAATCACGTCGTGGAAGATCCACTGGCCGAGGCCATCACGGCCGCCAAGAAACTCATCGAACTGCCGCAGCAGGCGGTCGAGGCCACCAAGCGGTTGATGAACATCCAGCTGGAGCGTTCGGTGATGGCGTCGTTGGATTACGCCAACCTCGCGGAGTACGTGTCCTTCGGCACCGCCGACTTCAACAAGATCGTGGACGGGCTGATCGCCAAGAACTAGCCCCGCTTTCCGCTTCCCCCTCCTCCAGTGAGCAGTCCGCAAGCGGCTCCAGCAAACGGCCCTGAAATCCGCAATTTCAGGGCCTTTTGCGTCTGCTCGCGTGGGAAGGCTCGCGCTAGAAGGTGAGGGACTCGCTGCGCTGGATGGTGCCGGTGATGCCAGTCGCGTCCTGAGAAGCGAGCAGCACCGCGGCATTGCCCATCGCCTCGGGCGGCTCGACCATCTCGGGTGGGATCTCGAAGCCGCCGCCTCCCGCCTGCCACCCCTCGGTCAGCACCACCCGGGACGGGCTGAGGCAGTTGACGGCGATGTTGTCGGGCTTGAGATCGGCGGCGAGCCCGAGGTACAGCCGTTCGGCGGCGGCCTTGGAGACCCAGTAGGCGTTGGCGCCCTGGTCCACCATGGTCACCCCGGTAGTCGTGACGGCCACCAGCGAGCCGCCGCCCCTGGCCCGGACGTTCGGGATGACGGCCTTGGTGACCAGGAAGACGCCGGTCAGGTTGACGTCGAGGCATAGCTGCCAGCGCTTCAGCGGCGTGGATTCGATTGGGCCGAGCCACAACACGCCCGCGTTGGCGATGAGGATGTCGATGCCACCGAACGCGGCGACGGCCGTCTCGACCGCGGCATTGACCGAGCTTTCGCTGGTGACGTCGCACGCGACGGGCAGCGCCCGTCCGCCCGCGGCAACGATGCCGTCGGCCACCGAACCGATGGTGCCTGGCAGCTTGCCCCGTTCCTCGGAACGTGCCGCGACCGCGACGGCGGCGCCGGCGGCTGCCAGGGACGCCGCGACCGTCGCACCGATGCCCCGACTGGCGCCCGCGACGAACGCCGTTTTTCCTTCGAGTGCGCGTCGCGCCGTCACTTGGGCGGGAACCGCAGCGCGCCGTCCAGGCGGATGATCTCGCCGTTGAGGTAGTCGTTCTCGATGATGCTCTGCGCGAGTTGGGCGTACTCGGTTGAGCGGCCCATGCGTTTCGGGAACGGCACCTGGGGGCCCCAGTACTGCTCGAGTTGATCGCCCGCCTTGCCATAGGCCGGAGTGTTGATGGTGCCCGGCGCGATCGTGACGACGCGGATGCCCAACGGGGAGAGGTCACGTGCCGCGACCAACGTCATGCCGAGTACGCCGCCCTTGGCAGCCGAGTACGGCAGCTGGCCGATCTGACCCTCGTAGCCTGCGATCGAGGCGGTGTTCACGATGACGCCGCGGCCGCCCTCTTCGAGTGGTTCGGTCCTGGCGATCGCCGCCGCCGACAGCCGCATCACGTTGAACACCGCCGTCAGGTAGAACTCGATCGTCTTCTTGAAGCCGTCGAGGTCCAGCGGGGAACCGTCCTTGCCGACCAGTCGGCCGCCGCTGGCTGGACCGCCGTGGGTGTCGACGGAAATCCTCAGCGGACCAAGCGATTCCGCTTCGGCGATGGCCGCGAGGACGGACTCCTCCGACGTGGCGTCGGTCTGCACGTAGCGGACGCCAAGTTCGCTTTCGAGCGCCTTGCCCTTGTCGTCGGCCATGTCGGCGACGACGACCTTGGCGCCTGCGCCGTGCAATCGCCGAACGGTCGCCTCCCCGAGGCCGCCTGCGCCGCCGACGACGATCGCGGAGTTGCCCTCGATCTGCATGTGGTTCCCCTTCTTGCAATTAACACTCTCGACTCGAGAGAATAGCATTCTCAACAACGGTGAAAGAAGCCCTGAATGCTTGAAGCCATCTTCGTCATCGGCTGGGTTGCTTCCACGGCGACGCGTGCCTGAACCCGTAGGCTCACCCCAGCTGATGAACATCGAAGAGCTCGTCGCCGCGGCGCGCAGCGGGTCCACCCGGGCGGCCGGTCGGCTGCTGAGCCTGGCCGAGAGCAGCAGTCGCGACGAGGTGCTCGCCGTAGTCGGCCACCGGCCAGTGCGCGTCATCGGCATCACCGGTCCACCAGGGGCAGGGAAGTCGACGACGATCGCTGTCCTCGTCGCCGCCTATCGCGGGCAGGGCAAGCGGGTCGCGGTACTCGCGGTGGACCCGTCATCGCCCTACAGTGGCGGCGCCCTCCTCGGCGACCGCATCCGAATGGCCGCCCACATCAACGATTCCGACGTCCTCATTCGCTCGGTGGCAACGCGCGGCCATCTCGGCGGCCTCGCCGAATGCGTGCCTGCGGCGGTCCAGGTGCTCGGCGCCCTGTCCTACGACGTAGTCATGATCGAGACCGTGGGGGTGGGACAGTCCGAGATCGAGATTGCGGCGATGGCTGATCCCACCGTCGTCGTGCTGAATCCCGGTGCGGGCGATGCGATTCAGGCGGCGAAGGCGGGCCTGCTCGAGGTGGCCGACATCGTGGCGATCAACAAAGCCGACCGCGAAGGCGCCGATCAGACCGTGCGCGACCTGCACGCCGAGACCAGCGCGCCGATCCTGAAGATCGTGGCGGCGCAAAACCAGGGCATCGCCGAATTGGTAGAGGCCATCGACGCGCATCTCCGTGCGGACAGCCCCGAACGTCGCGCGGCACGGGCCCGCGCGCAGGTGCTGTCCCTTGCGCAGAGCGCGCTGCGGGCGCACCCGGGTATCGACGCGCTTGCCGGCGAGATCGCCGAGGGCCGGCTCGATGTCTACACCGCGACGAAGGCCCTGCTGAACGACGCGGGACTTGCTGCCGAACCAAAATGAGAATGTGCTTTCCACTTTACAGAAAGCATGTTGTACGATTTCGTCAACGTATTCTTCGCGGTTCAGGAGGCGTCTCGTGCAAAAGGCGATAGATCCCGGTATCTCCACGTGGCCGGAGGAGAACCCGCAGCTGATTGGTAGCGGGTGTGGTGCCTGTGGCGCGACGGTGTTCCCGCGCCAGTCGCACTGTCCCAAGTGCAGCAAGGCCGCCATGAGTGACGTGCTGCTGCCGCGGCGCGGAACGGTGATCGCGTGGACGACGCAGGGTTTTCCGCCAGGTGCGCCCTACATCGGGGCGACGGGCAAGGAGTTCGTGCCGTTCGGGATGGGTCTGGTGCAGCTTGGTGACGTGGTGCGGGTCGAGGGGCGGTTGACCGAGAACGATCCGGCGAAGTTGTCGTTCGGCATGGAGGTCGAGCTAACGATGATCCCGTTCGCGATTGACGCCTCCGACCCAGACAACCCCGTCGAGGTCGTCACGTTCGCGTTCCAGCCGGTTTAAGGGAGAGTCACCGTGACCAATGACGTAGCGATCATCGGCGTCGGCATCCATCCGTTCGGCCGGTTCGAGAAGTCGGCAGTCGAAATGGGTGCCGAGGCCATCCAGTCCGCACTCGTCGACGCCGGAATCGAATGGGGCGACGTCCAATTCGGCTTCGGCGGCAGCCACGAGGTGTCCAATCCCGACTCGGTGACGCGGCTAGTGGGGCTGACCGGCATCACCTTCACCAACGTGTTCAACGCCTGCGCCACCTCAGCGAGCGCCATCCAGCAGACGGCCGACACCATCCGGCTCGGCAAGTACGACATCGGCATCGCGATCGGTCTGGACAAGCACCCCCGCGGTGCCTTCACCGACGACCCCGCGAAGCTCGCGCTTCCGCAGTGGTACGCGGAGAACGGCCAGTTCGTCACCACCAAATTCTTCGGTATGAAGGCCAACCGCTACCTGCACGAGCACGGCATCTCCGAGGAGACGCTGGCGAAGGTGGCGGCGAAGAACTTCCGCAACGGCGCGCTGAACCCGAATGCGTTCCGCCGCAAACCGATCTCCGAAGAGGACATCATGGCGTCGCCGGTGCTCAACTACCCGCTGCGGCAGTTCATGTTCTGTGCGCCCGACGAGGGAGCCGCTGCGGTGATCATGTGCCGCGGCGACATCGCGCACCGCTACACCGACAAGCCGGTCTTCGTGCGGGCCAGCGAGATTCGCACCCGACGCTTCGGTGCCTACGAGGTGCACGCTACCTCGTCGCCGCTCGAGGAGGACCTGTCGCCGACGGTGTATGCGGCTCGTGCCGCCTACGAGGCCGCCGGAATCGGTCCCGAGGACGTCGACGTCGCGCAGCTCCAGGACACCGACGCTGGCGCCGAGGTGATCCACATGGCCGAGACCGGGCTGTGTGCCGACGGCGACCAGGAGAAGCTGATCGCCGACGGCGCCACTGAGATCGGCGGATCGTTGCCGGTCAACACCGACGGTGGACTGATCGCCAACGGCGAGCCCATCGGCGCGTCGGGCTTACGACAGATGCACGAGTTGGTCCGCCAACTCCGCGGCGAGGCCGGCGACCGCCAGGTTCCCGGTGACCCGAGGGTTGGGCTGGCTCAGGTGTACGGGGCGCCTGGCACCGCGTCGGCGACCATCCTGTCGTTGTGAGCCGTCGTACCCCACCCCCTGCGGTAACGCCATTCTCCAAAGATTAGAGTCCGAAATATGGCCGACTACCGCTTCGTGACGTACGAGACCCTCGACGAGGGCACCATCGCCCGGATCATGCTCAACCGACCGGACCAACGCAACGCGCAGCAGCGCGGTCTCCTCGTCGAGCTCAACGAGGCGTTCCTGGAAGCCGAGGCAGACGACAAGGTTCGCGTCGTGATTCTTGGCGGCAACGGGCCGATGTTCTCGTCCGGTCATGACCTGGGCTCGAAGCAGTCGATGGCGGAGTACACGCCTGGCCCCGATCAGCACCCGAGCTTCCAGGCGAATGGCGCCACCAGGGAGGCCGCCGAGAAGGGGATGCTGCAGGAGTGGCACCACGTCGTCCAGAACACCCTGCGGTGGCGCAATCTGCGCAAGATCACCGTTGCGCAGGTGCACGGCGACGTGTACGCGGCCGCCCTGATGCTGATGTGGTCGTGCGACCTCATCGTCGCGGCCGAGGACACCCGGTTCGCCGACGTCGTCGGGACCCGGCTGGGCATGTGCGGTGTCGAATACTTCGCCCACCCTTGGGAGTTCGGGGCTCGAAAGACCAAGGAGCTGATGCTCACCGGCGACACGCTCTCGGTGGACGAGGCGTATCAGCTTGGCATGGTCTCGAAGGTCTTCCCCGTCGACGAGTTGTCCGACAAGACCTTGGAATTCGCCAGGCGGATCGCGAAGGTGCCCACGATGGCGGCGCTGCTCATCAAGGAGTCGGTCAACCAGACCCAGGACAACCAGGGCTTCTACAACTCATTGAACGCATGCTTCACCCTGCATCAGCTCAACCACAGTCACTGGTCGCAGGTGCATGGCGGTGGGTTCCCCGTCGCCAATGAGTCCGACGGCGTGCCCAATTGGCGTGATGCGCCGCCAGTGGTTCCCGCGCTGAAGGACAAAGTCAGGGCCGACGACTGAGGGCCTGCCCCACCCGGTAGCCGAACACCATTGCGGGACCTAGGGTTCCGCCCGCGCCACCGTAAGCCTTGCCCGTCACGCCTGCCATTGCATTGCCCGCGGCGTAGAGCCCGCGGATCACCTCACCATTGACGTGCAACACCCTGCCGTCGGCATCGGTCCTTGGACCTCCCTTGGTGC
The DNA here is from genome assembly GCF_032161845.1 of Mycobacterium sp. Lineage (GTDB taxonomy): Bacteria > Actinomycetota > Actinomycetes > Mycobacteriales > Mycobacteriaceae > Mycobacterium. The sequence continues at coordinate 7,357 of NZ_JAVRQA010000401.1, read as the reverse complement.
CCATGGCGCCGACGGTGACCGGTACGGCGAAGTATGGCGCGGTGTCGATCGGCCCGAGGGTCGCAAGCGCGGGCGTCGGGGCCGCAGTGTCACCCCAGTACCCGTCGTAAGCGCTTGAGCCACGGCCGAAGTCGGGATCGGACTCGGCCTCGACGTTGTGGTTCCAGGAGGCGATGGTGCGGGCCAACCCGGCTGGGTCGATGCCGGTCTTCTGGCCGAGCTCGTCGAGATCGGCTGACTTGCAGTACCAGTCGGGCACTTCGCCGTCGGGTTCGATGCCGAGGAAGCCGTACCTCTTGAGGTGCAGTGCGTCGAAGACGATCCAGGCGGGGTCGTTGAGGTAGCCGAAACGAGGGTCGAGGTGGTGGAAGGGCCCAGCCATCGAGTTGTACTCGCCGGCTTCGTTGAGGAACCGCTTCCCGGCCCGGTTGACGATGATGCTGCGGGGACGGGTGCGTTCGAGACGCACGCTGCGGCTGCGCTGATGCCCGTCGATGGTGTCGCCGGGGATCTGCACGATCGGTACCCACCACGCCTCACCCATGTTGGCCAGGTCGGCGCCGTGGGCCATCGCCATTCGCAGCCCGTCGCCGGTGTTGTTCGGCGGCGACACGGGGCCGTGCATGGGGCCGCGCAGATACGCCTCGACGAGTTTCGGGTCCCATTCGAAGCCGCCGGTGCCGAGTACCACTCCCCGATGGGCGCGCACTCGAATGTCCATGCCGTCGAGGCTGATTCGCACACCGCCGATCGCACCGGCTTGGGCCATCCCCGTGTCGCTTCGCTCCTGCCCGCCGGCAGCGATCAGCTCGACCGCGCGGGCGTCGGTGGTCGGTACCACGCCGAGGTCGAGGAGGCCCTTGAGCAGGCCGGCGATCAGCGCGGTGCCCGCCACGCAGAAGTCACCCGCGGCATCGTCGACGGAAGCGTGGATTCGCGCGCGCGTCTCGGCGTCGATGCCGACGTTGCTGAAATCGACGGGGAACGAGGTGATGCGGTCGCTCCAGGAACCCAGCCGCGCGAGGTCGAACGGTTTGGCGTTCATCGATCGGCCACCCGACGGGCGCCCGCCGGGCAGTTCCGGCTTGTAATCGGGAAAGCCTGCGGCGATCTCGAATTCGAGCCCGCTGTGCTTCTCGACGAAGTCGAGCATCTCGGGTCCGGTCCGCACGAAGGTCTCGACCAGTTCACCGTCCATTGCCCCGAGCGACTGCGCCTCGAGATAGCGCATCGCGTCGTGGACGGTCAGTTCACCGTCGGGGGAGCGGTGGTGCGCCGGGATCCAGACGATTCCGCCCGACACCGCGGTCGTGCCGCCGACGGTGTCGGCCTTCTCGTAGACCGCCACCGATGCGCCGCCAACGGCTGCGGTGAGGGCAGCGGTGAGTCCCGCGCCCCCGGTACCCAACACCACGACGTCGACCTCGAGGTCCCACTCGGTACTCACTGAAACATCCCTTCTACTTCTCAGCCGAGAATCTGCGAAAGCTGGTTGGCAGCCTTGATCACCGCGTCACGACCGCCGATCAGCGCGTCCTCGCGGTGCGAAATGAGGTTTATGCAGGTGGGCGGCGACGGCGGCTTGCGCCTCACCGGAACGGCGAGTCCGTAGGTGTCTGGCTCGACCTCGCCGTGAGTGATCACCCAACCCTGCTTGCGAGTGAGCGGCACCAGATCGCGTTCGTCGGGCCGCGGCGGCATGCACGCCAACAGGGCGATTCCCGCCGCGCCGCGTTCCAACGGGTGGCGACTGCCCTCATGAAAGGACAGTTGGTAGAAGACGAGAGTCGGCACGATGACCGCGATCGCCACCTGTTCATCCCCTTCGGCGACGAGCAGGGACACGGTCGCGCCGATGTCGTCGGCGAGGGTGCGCAGGGTCGGCACGCTCAGTTGGCGCAGGTTGTTGTCGAAGGAGGCACCGAGAACGGCCAACATCGCCGCGGGTCGGTAGCGCCCGTCCTCACCCTTCACCAGGTAGCGGTTCTGCGTCAGCGTGGAGAGCAGCCGGTAGGCGATCGTGCGGTGCACGCCCACGTGATCGGCGACCTGCTGCGCCGTCATCCCCGCCGGCGAGCTGGCGACGGCCTGCAGGGCGTTGAGGCCCCTGGCCAGCGTCTGCGATCCGGGCGCGAGTCGGTCGGTGCCCGACCCACCCTCCTTGACAGACGTCATCGTGAGAGCGATGCTCTATGGATAGTGCACATTAGTGTGCGATATTAGCACATATCACTTGCACTCGATGAGAATGCGATTTACATCACCGATGGCGAGAGGGGCCGCATGAGCGAGTACGAGAGCGTCTGGAGCGACCTCCAGGGCGTCCCGTTCTCACAGGGCTACCTCGACGTCGGAGGGGTGCGCACGCGGTATCTGCATGCTGGCGACCGGAGCAAGCGGACACTGGTCCTGCTGCACGGATCTGGCGGCCATGCCGAGGCCTACGTCCGCAATCTCGAGGCGCACGCCGAGCACTTCTCGACCTGGTCGATCGACATGCTCGGGCACGGTTACACCGACAAGCCGGGCCATCCCCTCGAGGTCTCGCACTACGTCGATCACCTGTTGGCGTTCTTCGACGCCATCGACGTCGAGCGTGTTCACCTGTCGGGAGAGTCGCTCGGCGGCTGGGTCGCCGCCCGCGCGGCATCCGATCATCCGGATCGCATCGATCGTCTGGTCCTCAACACCGCGGGCGGGTCGCAGGCCGACCCCGAGGTGATGAAGCGCATCATCGCACTGTCGATGGCGGCAGCCGAGAACCCTTCCTGGGAGACGGTGCAAGCCAGGATCAAGTGGCTGATGGCCGACAAGTCCAAGGACTACGACGACATCGTCGCCAGTCGCCAGCGCATCTACCGCCAACCGGGCTTCGTCGGGGCGATGAGCGACATCATGGCCCTACAGGATCCCGAGATCAGGGCACGAAACCTGCTCGGGCCCAAGGAATACGGCGCCATCACGGCCCCGACTCTGGTGCTGTGGACCAGCGACGACCCAACCGCGGACGTCAGCGAGGGCAGCCGGATCGCGTCGATGATCCCCGGCGCGCGCTTCGAGGTGATGCCCGACTGCGGACACTGGCCGCAGTACGAAGATGCCAAGACGTTCAATGCCCTGCACGTCGACTTCCTGCTCGGGCGGGATTGATGACGCCTTCGGACGAGGAGCACGTGGACGTACTGATCGTCGGCGCGGGGCCCGTCGGCCTGACCCTGGCCAACGTCCTTGGGCTCCAAGGCGTCAGCACGCTCGTCGTCGACGAACGGGACAGCCTGATCGACTACCCCCGAGGTGTCGGTCTCGACGACGAAGCGCTGCGGACGTTCCAGTCGATCGGCGTGGTCGAGCACGTACTGCCACACACCGTGCCCAATCAGATCCTTCGGTTCTACGACGGCAACCGGCGACTGCTTGCCGAGATGGCCCCTCCCGACGCGCGTTTCGGCTGGCCCAAGCGCAACGGCTTCGTCCAGCCCATGGTCGACGCCGAGTTGCTCCGTGGCCTCGAGCGCTTCGACTGTGTCGAGGTCGCCTGGAGTCGCGCGATGGAGTCGTGTGAGGAGACCGCCGACGGCGTGCGGGTCGCCATCGCCGGCGAGACCGTGCCGATCTCGGCGCACTACGTCGTGGGCTGCGACGGAGGGCGAAGCACGACGCGCCGCCTGATGGGTGTGTCGTTCGAGGGCACTACCTCCGCGACGCGCTGGCTCGTCATCGACCTCGCCACCGACCCGCTCGGTCATCCCAACAGCGAGGTCGGCGCCGACCCGAAACGGCCCTACGCCTCCATCTCGATCGCACACGGAATTCGGCGGTTCGAGTTCATGATTCACGCCGACGAGACTGACGAACAGGTCGAACAACCCGACTTCATCGCCAGCATGTTGGCGCCGTTCCTCCCTCACCCCGAACGCGTCGACGTGATCCGGCATCGGGTCTACACCCACCACTCCCGCATTGCGAGCGCGTTTCGAAAGGGCCGGATGTTGCTGGCCGGCGACGCGGCGCACCTCATGCCGGTGTGGCAGGGGCAGGGCTACAACAGCGGCATCCGCGATGCGGCCAACCTCGGATGGAAGCTGGCCGCGGTGGTCAAGGGCGAGGCCGACGACCCGTTGCTCGACACCTATGACGCCGAGCGACGCAAGCACGCCAGGGCCATGATCGATCTGTCGACCATGGTGGGTCGCGTCATCTCGCCCACCAACGCGAGGGTTGCGGCATTGCGCGACAGAGTCATTCGCGCGGCGTCGGTGGTGCCGACGCTCAAGCGGTACATCCTCGAGATGCGGTTCAAGCCGATGCCGCGTTACGAGCAGGGTGCCATCGCCCACCTGACACCGCCATCGGCAACCTCGCCGACGGGCACGTTGTTCATTCAGCCGCGGGTCGATACCCGCGAGGCACAGAACGTGCTGCTCGACGACGTGATCGGGCCCGGGTTCGCCGTGCTGGCCTGGAACAACAACCCGCGGGCCCTTCTCGGCGACGTCGCCATCGCGCGGTGGAAGGCACTGGGCGCAACCTTCATCGCCGCCAGGCCACTGACCCAGTTGCACTGGACCGGCCACGACGACTCCGAGGTCACCATCGTCGGCGACCGCACCGGAGCGCTGAAGTCGTTCTTCGACGCGCACGCCGAGTCGGTGCTCTTCCTGCGGCCCGACCGGTGCATTGCCGCCGCCGGCATCGCTCAGCTTGCGCCCGAGTTGAGCGCCGCACTCTTCGACGTCCTCTGTCTGAGCAAGGGAGGTAATGAATCCCATGAAAACCGAGAAGCCATTGGCCCTGTGCTGCATGTCGCACAGTCCACTGCTGAATCTGCCGGGACCGTCACCAGAACTCCTTGACGACATCGACTCCGTCGTGACCGAAGCCCGCGCGTTCGTGCGCGAGTTCGACCCCGAACTGGTGGTGATCTTCTCGCCGGACCACTACAACGGCTTCTTCTACCGACTCATGCCGCCATTCTGCATTGGCACCGCCGCCACGGGCGTCGGTGACTACGGCACCCATGCGGGCCCACTGAACGTGCCTGCAGACATTGCGACGGCATGCGTGGAGTCGTTGTGGGACAACGGCATCGACGTGTCGGTCTCGGCGAGTATGGATGTCGACCACGGGACCGTCCAACCCCTGCAGTCGCTGTTCGGCGACATCGGTTCAGTGCCGGTGCTGCCCGTGTTCATCAACTCCGTCGCCACCCCGCTCGGACCGCTCAAGCGCACCAGGGCGCTCGGCACTGGCATCGGCCACTTTCTGGCGACCCTCGGAAAGCGGGTCTTGGTCGTGGGCTCCGGTGGGCTGTCGCACGATCCGCCCGTGCCAACCTTGGCGACGGCGCCACCGGCTGCGCTCGGGCGCATCGTGCACGGCGAACCCATGACCGCCGAGCAGCGCAGTGCCCGCCAGACCGCGGTGATCGACGCCGCTCGCGACTTCGCCAACGGCGAGAGTCCACTGCGGCCGCTCAACCCCGACTGGGACCGCGCGCTGCTCGAACTGCTCGACACCAACCGGGTCGCCGACGTCGATAGCTGGTCGAACACTTGGATCGCCGCCGAGGCGGGCAACTCGGCCCATGAAGTACGCACGTGGATAGCGGCTTTCGCGGCGCTGGCCACCCAGGGGCCGTATGAGACCAAGCAGCGGTACTACCGTGCCGCGCCCGAATTGATCGCCGGCTTCGCGGTCCGAACGGCGGTGAGCTCGTGACCGATCCGACCTTCGACCAAGAGGTCGACGTCCTCGTCGTCGGTTCCGGCGGCGGCGGCATGACCGCCGCGCTCAAGGCCGACGCCGATGGACTCGACACCCTGATCGTCGAGAAGTCGCCTCAGTTCGGCGGTTCCACCGCCCTGTCCGGTGGTGGCATCTGGGTGCCGGGAGCGCCATCTCAGCGGCGGGCCGGATACGTCCCGGTACCCGACGACGTCTTCGGGTATCTGAAGAAGATCACCGACGGCATGGTCAGCGATGCGCGGTTGCGGCAGTACGTCGACGCTGGCCCGGAGATGATGGAGTTCCTGGAGAAGACGAGCCCGTGGTTCGACTTCGTCTGGAAGCCGGGGTACGCCGACTACTACCCCGAGCTTCCCGGCGGCTCCGAGCGCGGCAGCACCATCAACGTGCCCGAGATCGACCTGCGCAAGCTCGGCGAAGAAGAGCACAATCTTCTGACCCCCCTGGCGATGGCGCCAAGGGGAATCTGGTTCGCGCCCAAGGATCTGCGACTTTTCTACCAGGTGCGGCAGAACTGGCGGGGCAAGGCCGTCCTGCTAAAGCTCATCTGGCGGATGTTCCGGGCCAGAGTGTTTGGCGACCGGATGGCGGCCATCGGGCAGTCCCTGATGGCGCGGATGCGACTGGCGGTGAAGGACCACGACATTCCGCTGTGGCTCGACGCGCCAATGACGGAGTTGATCACCGACGTCGACGGCAGGGTCGTTGGTGCCATCGTCGAACGCAACGGCACAGCCCAGCGCATCGGCGCTCGGCACGGCGTCGTCCTTGCCTCGGGTGGCTTCGATCACGACATGGCCCGGCGCCGCGAACACCTGCCCGAACTCGAGAAGGACTGGAGCTTCGGCAATCCCGCCGCCACGGGGGACGGGATCCGGGCGGGGGAGAAGGTGGGTGCGTCCACCGACCTTCTCGACGAAGCATGGTGGTTCCCGGCCATGTGCTGGCCCGACGGCAGGCTGCAGTTCATGCTCAACGAGCGGATGATGCCTTCGCAGTTCGTCGTCAACGGTGACGGCAAGCGGTTCATCAACGAGGCCGCGCCCTACATGGACTTCGCGCACGCCATGATCGACGGGGAACGCACCGGCGTCAGCCACATACCGTGCTGGCTCGTCACCGACATCCGCTCGTTTCACCGCTACGTCGTCGGCGGTCACCTACCGATCCCCAAGGTGCCGTTCGCGCCGGTACCCACCGGACGGAAGGTGCCCAAGGCGTGGCTGGAGTCCGGTGTAGTCAAGGAAGGCAACAGCTTCGAAGAGCTGGCCGGCCAAATCGGGGTACCCGCCGACCAACTGCGCCGGACCGCTGACCGGTTCAACGAGCTGGCCGGCAAGGGACACGACGACGACTTCAATCGCGGGGACAGCGCGTACGACAACTACTACGGCGATCCGACGCTGCCCAACCCCAATCTGCATCCCCTCGGCAAGGGCCCCTACTACGCATTCCAGATCATCCTCGGGGACCTCGGAACGTCGGGCGGACTTCGCACCGACGAATTCGCCCGCGTCCTTCGTGAGGACGACACGGTGATCGACGGGCTCTACGCGACCGGCAACGCCACGGCGGCGGTGATGGGCCGGAGTTATGCGGGAGCAGGCGCGAC
>NZ_JAVRQA010000400.1:0-7485 GCF_032161845.1 Mycobacterium sp. | reverse complement strand
ACGGAGTCGTCGTTGCGCATCGTCACCGGGTGCGCGACGGGCACCGGGGTGTCCTCCAGCGCGGCCACCACCTTGTACTCGCGGGCCATGTCGTGAGCCGACGGTGTCAGCCCGTGCAGCGGGGGACGCCGGAGCACCCACTTGGAGGCGTCGTCGAATACCAGGAACGTCAGGTTGGACCGTCCGCCGGCAATGAGTTCACCGCGCAGGTCACCTTGGCGTGCGACGCCGATCGACCGCAGGTGTCGGTCCAGTGCGCCGAGGTCGAGACCGTCCAAGGGGTTCGCTTGCGTTGTCACCGGACTTGTCTACCACCGCTGGTTTCGCGGCAGCAGGTCCCATACGTGCTCGGTGCCGTTGATCGACGCGATGCCGAGGCCTCCGTGGCGGGACTTCAGCAGTCGGGTCACGCCCGCGTAGTCCACCTGGACGCACAACAGCCGTTCGGTCCTCATGACGGTGTGCACCAGCGCGTTGATCACGCCGCCGTGGCTGAACACCGCCACGGTCTCGTCGTGCTCGGCGGCCGCGACGACGTCGTCGATGCCCGCCGTGACCCGTGCGATGAAGGCGTCCTCGTCCACCGCGCCAGGGAGATGACCGTCCACCAGCCGCTGCAGATCCTCCTTCGAGGCCTCCTCGATCGGGGTGTAGTGGGGCAGGTCGCGGTCGTACTCGGCGAGGCGCTCGTCGATCTCGATCGGAAGGCCCAGTGCGTCCGACACCGGCCGGCCCGTCTGCACGGCCCTGCGCTGCGGGCTGCTCACCAGCCGGGTGATGGGGAAGCGTTTCAGCGCGTCGGGCAGGCGTTCGGCCTGTTGGATGCCGTCGGCGGACAGGTCGGGGTCCGAACCCTGACCGACCTCGCTGCGGAGTGGTAGCGCATGTCGGACCAATAGCAGTTGCACCGTGACACCATATGGCTCCTGCGCACATTGGCTCGAGGATGGGGACCGGTCACATGGGTTATGCCGACGAGCTGTTCGACCTGACCGACCGCGTCGTGCTCGTCACCGGAGGCAGCCGCGGGCTGGGACGCGAGATGGCCCTCGGTGCGGCCCGATGTGGTGCCGACGTCGTGATCGCCAGCCGCAATCTCGAATCATGTGTCGTGACCGCGGAGGAGATCTCGGCGACGACGGGGCGTGCCGCCTTTCCCTACCAGGTGCACGTCGGGCGGTGGGATCAGCTCGACGGACTGGTCGAGGCCACCTACGACCGATTCGGCAAGGTCGACGTGCTGATCAACAACGCCGGCATGTCCCCGCTCTACGAGTCGCTGACCTCGGTGAGCGAGCAGCTGTTCGACGCCGTCGTGAACTTGAACTTCAAAGGCCCGTTCCGACTTTCGGCGTTGGTGGGCGCACGCATGGTGGCAGCCGGCGGCGGGTCGATCATCAACGTCAGCTCCGCCGGCTCGCTGCGACCAGCGCCCGACATGCTGCCCTACGCCGCCGCCAAGGCAGGCCTGAACGCCCTGACCGAAGGGCTGGCGAAGGCCTACGGCCCGACGGTCCGCGTCAACACGTTGATGGCGGGCCCCTTCCTGACCGACGTCAGCAAGGCGTGGGACCTGGACGGCGCCGAGAACCCGTTCCGGCACCTGGCGCTGGGGCGCGCCGGGCAGCCTCCCGAAATCATCGGCGCCGCAATGTTCTTGGCGTCGGACGCGTCGAGCTTCACGACGGGGTCGATTCTGCGCGCCGACGGCGGCCTCCCCTGACCCCTGCCCCTTTCGCGATTTGTGTGCGGAAACCCGCGCGGAGCGCGGTCGAACGCACACAAATCGCGCTAGGGGGCTAGGGGGTGATGATGTTGAAGCTGGGGTCCGGCCGGTCGAGCACGCCGAGCAATGTCGACATCGCAGTGGCGTCGCCGGCCATCTCGACGCCGGGCGAGGTGGTGTCCCCCGTCGCAAACATCAACAGCCGCAGCTTGTTCGCCACCGTGACCGTCGCGGTTGCGGTCGCCGCGTCGGCGGCCACCCTGCGGTACACCAGCACCCCGTTGCGCAGCGTCAATCGATAGTTGGCGCCCAGGTCGTCGAAGGTGATGTCGATGGCGAGGTCGAGATCCCAGGCCTTGGGTCCATTGATGCTGATCGCAAAGCTGTCGAACATCTGCTCTGGCGTCAACTGCGACACCAGCGACAGTGACGTGGTCTGAACGGGCGTGCCGAAGTTGCCGTCGCGCAGCTCGGTGGCACCGGCGAGGAAGAAGTTGCGCCACGTCGCGTTCTCCGCGCCGTACGCCAGCTGCTCCAGAGTGTCGGCGTACAGCTCCTTCGCAGCGGCATGGCTCTCGTCGGTGAAGATGGCGTGGTCCAGTAACGTTGCCGCCCAGCGGAAGTCACCGCCATCGAAGGCCGTCCCAGCGAGCTCGACGACCCGGTCGACACCGCCCATCGCCTCGACGTACCGCGGCCCGATCGCTTCAGGAGGGTGGGCCCACAAACGCGCCGGGTTGCCGTCGAACCAGCCCATGTAACGCTGATAGACGGCCTTGACGTTGTGGCTGACCGAACCGTAGTAGCCGTGCGTATGCCAGGCCGCGTGCAGGGCAGGCGGCATGGCAAAGGTCTCGGCGATCTCGATGCCCGTGTGCCCCTGGTTGATCAACCGCAGCGTCTGGTCGTGCAGGTACGCATACAGATCTCTTTGCAGAGAAAGGAATTCGACGATGCGGTCCTCACCCCAGGTCGGCCAGTGGTGCGAGGCGAACACGACGTCGGTCCGGTCGGTGAACTTGTCGATCGCCTCGGTGAGGTAGCCCGACCAGCCATGGGGGTCGCGCACCAGCGCGCCGCGCAGCGTCAACAGGTTGTGCAGGTTGTGGGTGGCGTTCTCGGCCATGCACAACGCCCGGTAGCGCGGGAAGTAGAAGTGCATCTCGGCGGGCGCCTCGGTGCCCGGCGCCATCTGGAATTCGATCTCGATGCCGTCGACGGTGTGCGTCTCCCCCGTGGTCGCGATGTCGACGGTCGGCACGATGATGGCGACCTCGCCCGTGGACGGCGTCTGCCCGAGCCCGCAGCCGACCTGCCCCTGCGGCCCACGGGCCAGCACGGTGCCGTACATGTAGGCCGCGCGCCGCGTCATCGCGGTGCCCGCGTAGACGTTCTCCTGCACCGCATGTTCGATGAAGCCCTCCGGCGCGATGACCGCCACGGTGCCTGCGTCGACGTCGGCCTGTGTCGTGACCCCGAGCACGCCGCCGAAGTGGTCGACGTGGCTGTGGGTGTAGATGACTGCCACGACGGGTCGGTCGCCGCGATGAGCGCGGTACAGACCCAACGCGGCAGCGGCCGTCTCGGTGGACACCAGCGGGTCGATGACGATGACGCCCGTGTCACCCTCGATGAAGCTGACGTTGGACAGGTCGAGGCCGCGGACCTGATACACGCCGTCGACCACTTCGTAGAGCCCCTGCTTGGCCGCCAGCGTCGACTGGCGCCACAGGCTGGGGTGCACCGAGGTGGGCGCTTCGCCGGTCAGGAATCCGTAGACGTCGTTGTCCCACACCACCCGTCCGTCGGCGGCCTTGATCACGCACGGCTCAAGCGCCGCGATGAACCCGCGGTCGGCGTCGGCGAAGTCGCGGGTGTCGGCGAACGGAAAGCCGTCGAGGTGTTCGGCGTGGGCTGACTCGATGACCGCGGTGGGCGGCTTCTGATCCATCTGGCCGACACTGCCATCCGAGCATCCGCTGCGGGCCAATCGACACCGTATTCACCAAACTGAGTGCGTCACCACGACGCTGGGGGGGTACGAGGTCGACTGGAGCGGCTGCTAATGATCGCGCTGGCTGTGTGCGGCCATCGGCATCGTGCTGCGCCAGCGTGCGACCCGCGCAGTTCCTGCCGAGCAGTGGCCGGCCCCGCGAAGGCCACAACCGCCCACCGGTGCCGGCCTTGCGGTGGTGGCTGCGACCGTCGCGCTCGGCCGCAGCTCAGCCACCCCTGATCAGTAGTAGTGGCGCCGGCCGCCGACCGCGCGCCCCCTCGATCCCAGCAGCGCCAGGATCACGCCGACGACGAGGAGAATGATCCCAACGACCAAGAGAACGTGCGCGAACGCGAAGGTCGGGATGAGGGCGGGGAGGATGAGCCCGAGGACGATGAGGACGATTCCGAGAACGATCATGGTGAGCCCTTCGTGATGATTGGCCGAGCGGCGCTCGACGCTGACACCAGTAAAGGACCCTTTAGGGGGTTGCGGTACACCCCTATGGCGGTAATCGTTGACGTGTGTCCCCCGCGCCGAACCGTCCCATCACCGTGGCACTCGTCGATGACTACGACGTGGTGCTGATGGGTGTGGCCAAGATGTTCGACCGCTACCGCGACCGCGTGGTGGTCGCCGAGATCGACGCGACCGCGGCCGTCGACGACGTCGTCGACATCGCGCTCTATGACTCGTTCGCCCAACCCGAGTCCGATCACCACGAGATCGGCGTTCTGGTAGCCAATCCGCGCGCACGCCGCGTCGTGGTCTACACGTGGAACTTTCATCCAGACCTCATCGAGAGTGCCAAACAGCACGGGGCACACGGATATCTGTCGAAGACGCTGACCGCCCGCGAGTTGGTCGCTGCACTCGAGGCCGTCCATGCCGGCGAGATGGTGGTCAGTGACGTTCCGACGCGGGGACGCAGCGCCGTCGGGACCGACTGGCCAGGCCGTGGCGAAGGGCTGAGCGATCGCGAATCCGAGATTCTTGCCCTGATCACCCAGGGCAAGAGCAACGCCGAAGTCGCGGCCCTGACTTATCTCAGCCCCAATACGGTGAAGTCCTACATTCGCACGATTTACCGAAAGATCAACGTGGGCAGCCGAACCCAAGCCGTCCTCTGGGGTGTCAAGCATGGCTTCACCCCGGATCACCACCGCATCGAACATTGGCGGGGCGGTCCATAGGCGCGGACTGAAGCACGCCGCGGGTTCGGCTCGAATTTCGGGTGTATCCCTAGAAGGCTGCGCCGTACCACGGCGGCGACAGGACGGAGCAGGGCGAGCAGATCACCGATCACCTGGACGCGGCGCAGCGCGATTCTCGCCTGTTCGGCTTTCCGATTGCCTTGCTCTATAAGTACATGGACGACCAAGGCGCAGGCTGAGCGTGAGGCGGCTGAACAATCACTTGTGTTGACTCGCCTGCCATTACGCCAAATAGCAGACTCGGTGTGCGAAGCTGACCTCGATGAGCACTCCGCGTCCGACCGGCTCGATCACCGTGTCGAGTGCGACCGCGATCGGCGTCGGCGGAATGATGGGCGCCGGCCTGTACACGCTGCTGGGGCTGGCCTCGACCACCGCTGGGGTGTGGTTGCCCGTGGCGTTCCTCGTCGGTGGCTTCGTGTCGGTGTTCAGCGTCTACTCGTATGCGAAGCTGGGCGCCAAGTATCCGAGCCGTGGTGGCGCCGCCCAGTTCCTGATCCAATGCTTCGGGGACGGCGTCATTGCGGGCGGGCTCAACGTGTTTCAGTTCCTGGGCTGGATCATCGCCATGGCCCTGTACTGCGCGGGATTCGCGGGTTACGTCCGCGCGCTGTTGCCGTGGGAGACGCCGGCCTGGTCGGGCAAGGTCATCGGCATCGTGCTGATCGTCTCGATCGTGCTGATCAACATGGTCGGCTCCAAGTTGGTGGGGCGTTCCGAGTTGTTCGTCGTCAGCCTCGAATTGGCGATCCTCGCGGTGTTCGCCGTGTTCGGGCTGATGAAGGCCGACCCCGCCCGGCTATCGGTAGGCGTCAATCAGCACTGGCTCGGCATCCTGTTCGCGGCAGGACTGCTGTACGTCACGTACGAGGGTTTCGGTGTGGTCACCAATTCCGCTGGTGACATGAAGAACCCCGCCAAGGAGTTGCCGCGCGCGATGTTCGCCGCCCTCGGCATCGTGGTGGTGGTCTACGTGGTGATCAGCACCATCGTGGTGATGACGCTCAGCCTGCCGTCGATGGCCGCCGACCAAGGCCACGTGCTCTCCGAGGCGGGCGCCGCCGCGCTTGGGCACGTCGGGTTCGTCGTCATCGGCGTCGCCGCCCTGCTGGCCACCGCGTCGGGGGTCAACGCGACGATGTTCGGCGACGCAAACCTGGCGTTCATGGTGGCGAAATCAGGTGAGCTACCAAGGGATTTCACCCGCGGAGTGTGGCGCGGCGGCAACGTCGGTCTGCTGGTCGCGGCGGGGTTGACGGCGCTGTTCGTGGTGTCCTTCCCGCTGGCGGCGGTCGGCTCGATGGCCAGCCTCGCCTTTCTGATCGTGTACGGCGCCGTCAGCGCGGGGCACTTGCGCGTGTATCGCGACACCGGCGCCAAGCGGTGGCTGCTGGTGCTCGCCGTCGTCCTGAACGCCGCCCTGTTCGTGCTGCTGCTGGGGTACACCATCCACACCGGGCCGGCGAGCACGTGGATCACGCTGCTGGCGGTGCTGATCTTGAGCTTCGTGTTCGAGTGGGCGTACCGATCGCGTACCGGTCGGACGCTGAAGGTGCCGACGTCGCCCCCATCCTGATTCGACGTCAGGGACTCGGCGGCGCCGGATCCAGCATCCACACGCGATCGAACTGCCACTGGTAGCGCACCACGTGCACGGGCCCCTGGCACGCCGTGCACACATTGCGGCCGTCCTTATAGTCGAGCACCACCACACCGTCGTTGGTGCCTGCCGTGTCGAGCGAGGTGAACGGGTAGGCCTGCGGTGTCGCGGGGCCGACGTACTCGCCGTTGTGGAACAGCAGCGCCTGCTCGGGCGAACTACCCGTCGCGCCCTGCACGGTGACCAGGGCCGTCGACAGCGCCGCGCACGGATCGAAGTTGCCGCCGTACGGGTTCGGATCCCATGGCGCGTCCAACCCGGCGACGGGGGGCACCGATCGCACCGCCTGCGCGATCTGCGGCGCACCGAGGTTTACCCCACACTGCGATCCCGGCGGCGCCGCAGCCGAGGGAGTCGCCGAGGCCAGTGCGAACGCCGAGCCGAAGACCGCAAGCAATGCCGACAGACCACGGATCATGACCAAGCACTCCCTCTGTCGCGACGGTCCCGCGGTTACCCAGCACCGGCGACCGGTAAACCCAGCGACCCCGCCTGCCGGCCATCAGACCCGATGCAGCTCGACGTCGGAGAGGACCGCGCCGTCGACGGTGGCCGTCAGGTACGTGCAGAACGGTTGCCTGCGCCGGTCGGTGGGTGACCCAGGGTTCAGCAGCCGCAGACCCGTGGCGGCGGTGGTGTCCCACGGAATGTGGCTGTGCCCGAACACCAGAACGTCGGTATCGGGGTACAGCTTGGCCATCCGCTGGTCGCGGCCCGCGGACGCGCCCGTCTCGTGCACGACCGTGAAGCGCACTCCTTCGAGTTCCACGTCGGCGCGTTCGGGGAGCCGTCGCCGCAATTCTTCGCCGTCGTTGTTGCCCCAGCAGCCCACCAGCCGCGTGGCCCTGGCCTCGAGCTCGTCGAGAAGCGCAGGCTCCACCCAGTCGCC
>NZ_JAVRQA010000399.1:0-5141 GCF_032161845.1 Mycobacterium sp. | reverse complement strand
TGGTTGCGCCGAACCCGACCGGCGATCAGATGATCCGGCTCAACGTCGCCGACGGCGTCTCGCACCACTCCGCGGGCATGGTGCTGACCTCACTGATCGTCTTCACCGCGCTCTACGCCGCGCTCGCGTGCATCTGGTTCTGGCTGATCCGGCGCTACGTCGTCGAGGGCCCCCTTGAGCATGACGCCGAGCCGGCACCCCCAACGCCGCCAGGCGACGACGACGTCGCGCCGTTGTCGTTCGCGTACTGAGGAGGCCGACATGGGACTACAGGACTTCTGGTTCATCGCACTGGCGGCGCTCTTCCTCGGCTTCCTCGTCCTCGAAGGCTTCGACTTCGGCGTCGGAATGCTCATGAAGTTCTTCGGGCGGCGTGCCCCGGTCGGTCAGCGCGAACAGCACGAGCGGGCCGTACTCAACACCATCGGACCGGTCTGGGACGGCAACGAAGTCTGGCTGATCACCGCAGGCGGTGCGATGTTCGCGGCGTTCCCCGAGATGTACGCGACGCTGTTCTCGGGCCTCTACTTGCCCCTGCTGGCCATCCTCGTCGCCATGATCGTCCGCATCTGCGCGATCGAGTGGCGCGGCAAGATCGACGACCCGAAGTGGCGCGCGTGGGCCGACGTCGCGATTGCGGTCGGATCGTGGGTGCCCGCCGTGCTGTGGGGCGTCACGTTCGCCGCGCTGGTGCACGGGCTACCCGTCAACGCGGACAAGCAGATCGAACTCTCCATCACCGATCTGCTTGACGGCTACATTCTGCTCGGCGGCCTGGCCACCGCGAGTCTGTTCGCCTTTCACGGCGCGGTCTTCATTGCGCTCAAGACCGAGGGTGTCGTGCGTGACGACGCAGTGCGGTTCGCCAGCCGCCTTGGCGTGCCGGTGACGGTCGTGGTTGCGGTGTTCGGGTTGTGGACCGAAATGGCGTACGGAAACGACTGGACGTGGTTGGTGCTTGGCATCGCCGCCGTCGCACAGATTTCGGCCGTCATGATGGTGTGGAGCCGCGGTGGTGACGGGTGGGCCTTCGCGTGCACGGCAACCGTCGTCGCTGCGGTGGTGATCCTGCTCTTCGGCTCGCTGTACCCGGATCTGGTGCCATCGACGTTGAACCCGGCCTGGAGCCTCACCGTCCACAACGCGTCGTCCTCGCCATACACCCTGAAGATCATGTCGTGGGCGGCGCTCGTCTTCACGCCGCTGGTGATCGGCTACCAGGGATGGACCTATTGGGTCTTCCGCCAACGCATCTCGGCCGACCGGATTCCTCCGCCGATCGGTCTCTCACCGAGATGATGCGACGCCACCTGGCGGCAACGGCGGTTTGCGGGGTGGTCATCACCGCCGCAGCCATCGCGTGTGCCGTGCTCTTGGCGCACCTGCTGGCGGGCATCATCTCCGAACCCGACACCCGAACGCTGGGCCACTGGTCGAACGCACTGTGGATTCTGTTGGCGCTGTGGACCGTTCGCGTCGTCGCGCAGTGGGTGCAAGGCCGCCTCAGTCAACGCGGGGCCACCGCCGCGATCGCCGACCTGAGCGGCGAGCTGCTCGCCGGCGTCACCGCGCTGCCGCCGCGAGAACTGGCGGCGCGCCACGACGAGGCCGCGGTACTCGTGACGAGAGGCCTCGACGGCCTACGTCCCTACTACACCCGCTATCTGCCTGCGGTGATCCAAGCCGTCGTCCTCACCCCCGCCGCGGTGGTGACGATGGCGTACTACGACGCGCAAGCGGCCGTCATCGTCCTCGTCGCGCTGCCCCTGGTGCCGCTGTTCATGGTGCTCATCGGCCTCGTCACCGCGGAACGTTCCGCGGCGGCGCTGAAGGCCATGACCACTCTGCAATCCCGACTGCTCGACCTGATCTCGGGTATCCCCACCCTGCGTGCGCTCGGCCGCGCCGACGGACCTGAGCACCGCATCACCGCACTGGCCGAAGCTCACCGCCGATCGACCATGGCCACCCTTCGAATCACCTTCTTGTCGTCGTTGGTGCTGGAACTCCTCGCCACCCTCGGTGTCGCACTCGTCGCCGTCAGCGTCGGGCTGCGACTGGTGTACGGCGAAATCGACCTTGCCGCCGGGCTCACTGCGCTACTGCTGGCACCCGAGGTCTTTTGGCCGTTGCGTCGGGTCGGCGCCGAATTTCACGCAGCGCAGGACGGCAGGACGGCCAGGGCGAAGGCGCTCGCACTGCTCGACGGTGCCGCTCGGTCCCCGGCAGGGGGTCGCACGCCGACGAGCACGTCGATTCACCTCGAGACGATCAGCGTGGCCGCCCGCAACGGCGACGCGCCACACCGGCTGTCGGCCGACGTCGAGCCCGGCACGGTCACCGTCCTCACCGGAGGAAACGGCGCGGGCAAGTCGACGGCGCTGCACGCCCTCCTCGGCCTCGTCGTGCCGACCTCGGGTCGAGTATTGGTCGGTGGGCACGACATAGCCGAACTCGACCCTCGCCAGTGGTGGGGCCAGATCGCCTGGCTGCCTCAGCGGCCGGCCCTCATCCCCGGCACATTGCGCCAGAACCTCGAACTGTTCGGCCCCATCGCAGATCTCGAAGTAGCCTGCCGCCAAGCGGCTTTCGACGAGGTCTTGGCCGCCATGCCAGACGGTTTGGCCACCGTCATCGGCCGCGACGGTGCCGGTCTGTCGCTGGGCCAACGTCAGAGGCTGGCCCTGGCCAGGACGTTCGGCGCGAAACGGCCGATCCTGCTGCTCGACGAGCCGACGGCACACCTCGACGGCGTGCGGGAACGGCATGTCCTGCAATCGATCCGGGAGATCGCGGGCGATGGCGCCTCGGTGCTGGTGGTCGGCCACCGGGAGTCCGTCCGCGCCATCGGTGACCGCGTGATCCAGGTCGGAGGCGAGATTTGTGTCGCGCACTGATCCGCTGATCGCCGGGCTCGCCCTCCTGCGTCCAAGACTGCCGCGCCTGGCGATGGCGGCCCTGTTCGGCGTGTTGGCGCTGGGCAGTGCCCTGGCACTCGCGGGCGTCTCGGCCTGGCTGATCGCCAGGGCCTGGCAGATGCCACCGATTTTGGACCTCAGCGTCGCGGTGGTCGCCGTCCGCGCGCTCGGCATCGGCCGAGGCGTCCTCGGCTACTGCGAGCGACTGGCCTCGCACGACACCGCCCTGCGCGCCGCAGGCACCGCGCGGGCCCGGCTGTACCGCTCGTTGGCGCAGGGACCCGCCGATACCGTGCTGCGGTTGTCGGTGGGTGACATCGCCTCCCGCGTCGGCGCCTCTGTCGACGAGTTGTCCGACGTGCTGGTCCGCGCGGTGCTGCCCATCGCGGTGGCTGCGATCCTGTCGACGGCTTCCGTCGCCGTCATCGCCGTCATCTCACCCGCCGCCGCCGCCGTACTGGTCGGGTGTCTCCTGCTTGCCGGGGTGATCGCACCCTGGTTGGCCGCCCGCGCCGCCACCGCCGCTGAAGACATTGCCGTAGCACATCATTCGTCCCGCGATGCTTACACCATGCTGGCGCTCGAACACGCCCCCGAGCTTCGGGTGGCAGGCCGCCTCGACGGCGTCATCGCCGAATCTGCCCGCAGCCAACGTGATTGGGGCGCTGCCGCCGACCGGGCCGCATTGCCCGCCGCGTTCGGAGCAGCCGCGCCGGTCGCCGCGATGGCCGCCGCCGTGCTCGGTGCCGTGATGATCGGAATATCGCTCGCCTCCGTGGTGGCCCCGACGACGTTGGCGATCCTCGTCCTGCTCCCGCTGTCGGCATTCGAGGCGACCGCGGCGCTTCCCGCCGCCGCCATCCAACTGACCCGGGCCCGAATCGCAGCCGGACGCCTTCTGGACCTGACCGACGTCGACCCGACCGCCCGACGTAGGCCGGCCGTCTACCCACCCGACATTGCCGAGGGTGACCGGTTGGCCATCGTCGGCGACAGCGGTTCCGGAAAGACGACGACGCTGATGGCGATCGCCGCGGAGCACGAAAACCCCTTCACCGCAGGCTTCTTCCCCGAAGACGGGCACCTGTTCGACACCACCGTGCGGGACAACCTACTGGTCGCCCGCGGTGACGCGACCGACCAGGAACTGCTCGCGGCGCTCGGCGCGGTCGGGCTTGGCGATTGGGTGGAGAAGCTTCCGGACGGGTTGGCCACGATTCTGACGGGTGGTGCCGCAGCGGTCTCCGCAGGACAACGCCGGCGACTACTACTCGCCCGTGCCCTCATCTGCGACCTTCCGGTCGTGCTTCTCGACGAGCCAACCGAACACCTCGATGCTGCTGACTCCGATCGGATCCTGCGCGAACTCTTGGCGCCGGACGGGTTCTTCGCGGCCAACCGCACCGTCGTCGTCGCCACCCATCACCTACCCCGTGGCATGACCTGCCCCGTGCTCTACCCTCGGCAGACATGACCGGCCCGAGGAACGGAACAGGTAACGCTGCACTGGCCGTCGCCATCGCCGGCCTGCTCCTCTGCTGGTCGGTCGTCGGCGGCATCGGCTGCGGCGTGGTGGCCGTCATCCTCGGCTTCCTCGGCCGTGGGCGCGCTGCACGCGGCGAGGCGAACAACAGCGGAATCGCCACGGCCGGAATCGCACTCGGCGTGGTGGCGGTCGTCGCAGCGGTCGCCTTCGCCGTGATCTGGATCTTCGCCTGGCGCGACTCGGGCGGCACCGACTACCTGGACTGCGCCATGCGGGCCGGCAACGATCAAAAGGCCGTCGAGTCCTGCACCGACAACTGGCTGAACGACATTCAGACCAAGTTCAGCATCAGTCCGCCGCGGCAGACCCTGGGAAGTACTTGACGATTCCCTCCTGAACCACGGTGGCCAACACCCGGCCGCCCCGGTCGAAGAAGTGCCCGTTGCCGAGCCCACGGGACTCCGCGGCCACCGGCGACGTCGTCGAGTACAGCACCCAGTCGTCGAAGCGGATGGGACGGTGAAACCACACCGAGTGATTCATCGTCACCGCGAAGATGCGATCGAAACCCCACGACAGCCCATGGGTGGTGATGATCGAGTCGAGGACCGTCGTGTCGGACGAGTAGACCAACGCCGCGGCGTGGATCACCGGGTCGTCTGGCATGGCTCCCTTGGCCTTGAGCCACACCCGATTATGGGCGAGTCGCTCCCCCTTGTCCCGCATCACCCAGGCCG
>NZ_JAVRQA010000398.1:0-7950 GCF_032161845.1 Mycobacterium sp. | reverse complement strand
GGCTTGGCGCCGAACAGGGTGCGGCCCGAGTTGATCAAGTCGGGACGCGCCAGGAAGAAGTGCCTGTCGATCAGGAAGTATTCCTGCTCCGGCCCGCAGAACGACACGATGTGGTCGAAGTCCTTGTGACCGAACAATTTCAGGATGCGCTCGGCTTGTGCACCCATGGCCTGCTGGCTACGCAGCAGCGGCGTCTTGTAGTCCAGCGCCTCACCGGTCATCGAGACGAACACCGTCGGGATGCACAGCGTGTTGCCGTTGGGGTTCTCCAGGATGTAGGCCGGGCTGGTGACGTCCCAACCCGTGTAGCCGCGCGCCTCGAAGGTGCTGCGCAGTCCACCCGAGGGGAAGCTGGACGCGTCGGGCTCGCCCTGGATCAGGGTCTTGCCCGCGAACTCGGCGAGCGTGGTTCCGTCGCCCACCGGATCGAGGAAGCTGTCGTGCTTCTCTGCCGTGAGCCCGGTCATGGGGTAGAAGACGTGCGCGTAGTGGGTGGCACCTCTCGACAGCGCCCAGTCCTTCATCACCGAGGCGACGGAGTCGGCGATCGCCGGGTCCAGCTTGGCACCTTTCTCGATCGTCGCGACGACGGACTTGTAGACCGACTTCGGCAACCGCAACCGCATCTCGGCCAGGGTGAAGACGTTGGCGCCGAAGATCTCGCCGGGCGCCTCCCCAGGATCGAAGCTGAAGGGCGGACGCACATACGCCTCGACGCTGTTGATCGCCTGCAGACGGACTGCGTTTCCGCTCATGGAGTTCCTATCAACCCGTGAGTCCACAACTGGTTCGCGGACTAGACCGGCCCACACTAAGAACGCCACGTTCCGGGACTGTTACGTGCGCGTCACCGACAGAATGCGGGTACTCAGGAAGGGTGAAGACCGTTGCTGTCCCCTGCTTCTTGGCGGCGGCCTTGGTGCTGTCCGGGTGCGGCGAAACGCCCCCGACGCCGACCTCCAACTCATCGGCGACCTCGAGCGCACCCACCCCGACCACGACGGGACTATTGCCGGCCGGCGTGCCCACCGAAGGCCGCCGACCCCCGGCCGGTGATTTGCCGCCCCCCGCCGAACCAGGCCGGGCGCCGACGCCGAATGGCACTCCACCCGGTCGCATCGTGCCCGTGGGCGACGCAGCGGAGGGAGTGGTCGTCGACGCGATGAGCCGGACCGTCGCCGTCGCCAAACGCAATCCGAACGAACTGGTGCTACTCAACGCCGACACAGGCGATGTGACCAAGCGCGTTCCGCTGCCCGGCTTCGTCCGCCACCTCCAGCTCGCGAAGCCCGGCGGGCCCGTCCTGGTGCCCGTCGAGAGTGCCAACGCACTGGTCCGCGTCGACTTGCCCGGTGGGTCGGCCGAGCAGAAGATCATCACCGGCACCGTCCCGCACGACGCGTCCGAGGCACCGAACGGGACCGTGTTCGTGGCCAACGAGCACGGCGGCACGGTGACCGCCATCCGCGGCGACGACATCGTCAAGGTGTTCACCGACAGCGTCCAGCCCGCGGGCCTTGCGCCGGTCGGCAACTCGATGGGGCTGCTGGACGTCCGCAAGAACGACCTCACGGTGTACGACGCCGACACGCTCACCATTGTCGGATCCACACCCGCCGGGGCCGGGCCCACCCATTTGGTTGCGGACGAGCATGGCCGCTACGTCGCGGCCGACACCAGGGGCAATGCCGTGCGGGTCTTCACCACGGAACCGCGGGAAGTCAGCAGCGTGTCCCAGCCGGGCGCGCCCTACGGCATCGCGTACGACGCCGTACGCGACCGGCTATGGGTCGCCTCGTCGGCCACCAATGAGATAATCGGCTACGACATGGCAGCCGACGCACCGCGGGAAGTCGCTCGCATCGCAACCGTGCAGAACCCGTACACGCTCGGCGTCGACTCGACCACGGGGAAGCTATTCATCGCGGGCGTCACGGCAGGCGTGGTACAGATGATCGACGCACCGGCATAGGCTGGCAAGCATGGGAATTCGCCGCCGGATGACCGGCAGGGACGTCACCCGCGACATCGCCGTGAAGTACGACGAGCACGCTGTCGTCAGCACCGGCGCCGAGCACGAGGCGGCCGGCGTGAAGGCAGTGATGGTGTCCCTGCAGCGTGGCGTGACTTCGATGGGCCCGTTGCGCACCGCCGCCGCGCTCGTCCGGCTGAACCAGCGCAAGGGATTCGATTGCCCGGGCTGCGCCTGGCCGGAGGAACACGGCGGCCGCAAGTTCGCCGAGTTCTGCGAAAACGGTGCAAAGGCCGTCGCCGAGGAGGCCACCAAACGCGTCGTCACACCGGAGTTCTTCGCCCGCCATTCGATCGCCGACCTGACCGACCGACCCGAATACTGGCTCAGCCAGCAGGGCAGGCTCACCCACCCGGTGATCCTGCGGCCCGGGGATGACCACTACCGACCGATCAGCTGGGACCACGCCTACCACGTGATCGCCGAACACCTACGCGCGCTGGACAGCCCCGACGAGGCGGTGTTCTACACGTCTGGCCGGACCAGCAACGAGGCCGCATTCCTCTACCAGTTGCTGGTCCGCAGCTTCGGCACCAACAACCTGCCTGACTGCTCGAACATGTGCCACGAGTCATCGGGAGCGTCCCTCACCGACTCGATCGGCATCGGCAAGGGTTCGGTGACGGTCGAGGACCTCGAGGACGCCGACGTCATCCTCATCGCGGGGCAGAACCCCGGCACCAACCACCCTCGCATGCTGTCGGTCCTGGAGAAGGCCAAGGAGAACGGCGCGAAGATCGTTGCGATCAATCCGCTGCCCGAGGCCGGCCTGATGCGGTTCAAGGACCCGCAGAAGGTGCACGGCGTCATCGGGCACGGCATCGGCATCGCCGACGAGTTCGTCCAGATTCGGCTCGGCGGCGACATGGCCTTGTTCGCCGGGCTTGGCCGGCTGCTCCTGGAGGCCGACGACCGAGCGCCGGGAACCGTGGTGGACCGCGACTTCATCGCCGAGCACTGCGCGAACTTCGACGCCTACGAAGCGCAGACCCGCGCCGTCGACCTCGACACGGTGCTTGAGGCGACGGGCATCGACCGTGACCAACTCGAGCGGTTGGCCCAGCTGCTGATCGATTCCGAACGCACGATCGCCTGCTGGGCAATGGGTCTGACCCAACATCGTCACTCGGTTCCGATGATCTCCGAGCTCACCAACCTGCTGCTGATGCGCGGGATGATCGGCAAGCCGGGCGCTGGGGTGTGTCCGGTGCGCGGGCACTCCAACGTCCAGGGCGATCGCACCATGGGCATCTGGGAGAAGATGCCCGAGACGTTCCTCGCCGCGCTGGACCTCGAATTCGGCATCGCCAGCCCGCGCAAGCATGGCCTCGACACCGTCGACGCCATTCGCGCCATGCGCGATGGTCGGGCGTCGGTCTTCATGGGCATGGGTGGCAACTTCGCGATGGCGACCCCCGACACCGAGGTCACCGAGGCCGCCCTTCGCGGCTGCGCGCTGACCGTGCAGGTGTCGACCAAGTTGAACCGCAGCCACGTCGTGCACGGGACCACGGCAATCATCCTGCCGTCCCTCGGCCGAACCGACAAGGATTTACAGTCCGGCGTCAAACAGCAAGTCTCCGTAGAGGATTCGATGTCGATGGTGCATCTGTCCCGGGGCAGCCTGCAACCGCCGGGGCCGGACGTACGCAGCGAGGTCGCGATCGTCTCCCAACTGGCCCGCGCCTTGTTCGGCAAGGATCATCCGGTGCCGTGGGAGGCCTTTGCGGCCGACTACGACCGGGTCCGCGACGCGATCGCCGCCGTCGTGCCCGAATGCGCGGACTACAACCGGAAGGTGCGCCAACCCGATGGCTTCCAACTTCCCCACCCGCCACGCGATTCCCGCGAGTTCCCCACCACCACTGGCAAGGCCAACTTCGCCGTCAACCCGCTCGAGTGGATCCCCGTCCCCAAGGGTCGGCTGGTGCTGCAGACCCTGCGCAGCCACGACCAGTACAACACCACGATCTACGGTTTGGACGACCGCTACCGGGGCGTGAAGGGCGGCCGCCGGGTGATCTTCGTCAACCCGGCCGACATCGCCTCACTCGGCTTCAGCGAAGGCGACCGCGTCGACCTCGTCTCCGAATTCACCGACACCTCAGGCGAAGTCGAGGAACGCCGCGCCGAGGACTTCAAGATCGTTCCCTACTCGACACCGGTCGGCAATGCAGCGGCCTACTACCCGGAGACCAACTCGCTGGTTGCCCTCGATCACGTGGCGGCCAGATCGAACACGCCGGTTTCCAAGGCAGTGCAGATCCGGATGGAATCTCGTGGGTAGGGTCACCGCCCGCCGCAAGGCCAGCCACCTGACGTCCGACACCTCGAGCACCAGGCCCGAAACGCTGGCCGTCGAGGAGCCGATGGAGATCCGCATCAACGGCAGCGCGATCACCGTGACGATGCGCACCCCCGGGTCCGATGTCGAACTGGCCCAAGGCTTCATGCTCACCGAGGGCGTCATCGCTCGGCGCGACGACATCGCCACCGTGCAGTACTGCCGTGGCGCAGGCGAGGATGGCGTCAACTCCTACAACGTGCTCGACGTGACGTTGGCGCCGAACGTTCCCATGCCCGACGTGGACGTGACCCGCAACTTCTACACCACCTCGTCCTGCGGGGTGTGCGGAAAGGGCTCCATCGACGCGATCCAGCTGATCAGCCGCCACTCCCCCGGCGACGACCCCACCGTCGTGGCGTCGGAGACGTTGTCAGCCATGCCCGACCAACTCCGCAGTGCGCAACGGATCTTCGCCACCACGGGTGGTCTGCACGGTGCTGCTCTGTTCGGTGCGGACGGGACCATGCTCGTCGTCCGCGAGGACATCGGCCGGCACAACGCCGTCGACAAGGTCATCGGCTGGGCGTTGGAGAACGACCGGATCCCGTTGACCGGAACCGTCCTGTTGGTCAGCGGTCGCGCGTCGTTCGAGTTGACGCAGAAGGCGGTGATGGCGGGCATCCCCGTCCTGGCTGCGGTCTCGGCCCCGTCGTCACTCGCCGTCGACCTGGCCGGTCAGGCCGGCCTGACCCTGGTCGCGTTCCTGCGCGGCGACTCCATGAACGTCTACACCCGTCCGGACCGCGTCAAGCACTGACGGCACGCAAGCGGCTCATCTGCCCGCAATCTCCACCCGATCTCCACCCAGCCTCCAAGCTGAACCCTCCCCTCGTCACGGAACATCGAGTCCAGTCGATGCACGTACGCAAACAACGAGGGAACCATCATCATGGCCGAGATTCTGATCGCATCATGCCCGCCCGTCGGACACGTCGCCCCACTGCTCAACGTGGCGCGCGACCTTGTAATCCGCGGGCATGACGTCACCTTCCTCACCTCGGCGCGCCACGCCGACAAGGTCCGCGCCACGGGGGCCGTGCCGCACCCGCTGCCCTACGGCGCCGACTACGACGACTCGTCCTTCGACGACGACCTCCCCGGTCGCGCCGAGACGTCGGGTGTGGCCCGGGTCAACTTCGACGTCAAGCACGTCTTCGTACGACCGTTGCCACATCAGGCAGCTGCACTGGACGAACTGATGGCCGCCAAGAGGTACGACCTGATCCTGGCCGACGCCTTCTTCCTCGGCATCCTGCCGATGCTCCTTGGTGATCCCAAGGATCGGCCGCCGGTGCTCACCTACACAACCACACCGCTGTTCTTGTCCAGCCGCGACACCGCACCGGGCGGCACCGGAATCCTGCCCGGCACAGGACCTTTGGGACGCCTACGCAACCGCACGCTGAACGCCGTGGCGCAGAAGGTGCTACTGCGGGCTTCGCATCGCGCAGCCGACACCATGCTCGAAGCACTCAGCCTGCCGAAACTCCCTGTCTTCGTCTTGGATTCGGCCATTCTTGCCGACCGGCTGATCGTGCCCACCATCCCTGACTTCGAATACCATCGCAGCGATCTACCCGACCACGTGCGGTTCGTCGGCGCAGTCACTCCCGAGCCCGCCGACGGCTTCGTCGCGCCGCCGTGGTGGGGCGAGTTGTCCGCGGACCGACCCGTCGTCCACGTCACGCAGGGCACCATCGACAACGCCGACCTGAGCAGGCTGATCGAGCCGACCATCGAGGCACTTGCCGACGAGGACGTGACCGTCGTGGTGACCACCGGCGGCCGACCGGTGTCCCAGGTTCGTGGCCCACTGCCGTCGAACACGTTCGTCGCGGAGTTCATCCCGCATGACGTGCTCCTGCCCTCGGTGGACGTCATGGTCACCAACGGCGGGTACGGCGCGGCACAACGGGCACTGATGACCGGCGTGCCACTGATCGTTGCGGGCAACACCGAGGACAAGCCGGAGGTCGCCGCGCGCGTCGAATGGTTCGGCGCCGGAGTGAATCTGCGCACCGGGATCCCGACCGCCGCAATGGTGCGACGTGCGGTGCGCCAGGTGCTCGACGACGGTGGGTACCGGACCGCCGCGCGGAACCTGCAGCTCGCCTATGCGCAGCGCGACGGCATTGCCGAAATCGCCGCGCTGATCGACGAAGTCATCGACGAACGTCGAGGCTCTTACGAGTGCAACGTCGTTGCGGAGTCAGCGGAACGCTAGGCGCTCTTGTCGCGCCGTTCCGTACGCGTGGGCTTGCGCGGCACGATCGTCGGCAGCACGTTGTCCTCGACGGTCTCCTTGGTCACGACCACCTTGGCGACGTCGTCGCGGCTGGGGATGTCGTACATCACCGGCAGCAGGACTTCTTCCATGATGGCCCGCAGACCGCGGGCTCCGGTGCCCCGGTGGATGGCCTGGTCGGCGATCGCGTCCAGCGCTTCAGGAGTGAACTCCAGCTCGACGCCATCCATCTCGAACAGCCGGTTGTACTGCTTGACCAACGCGTTCTTGGGCTGCGACAGGATGGTGACGAGCGATTCCTTGTCCAGGTTGGTCACCGACGCGACGACCGGCAGACGGCCGATGAACTCGGGGATCAGACCGAACTTGATCAAGTCCTCGGGCATGACCTCGGCGAAATGATCCTGGGTGTCGATCTCGGCCTTCGAGCGGACCTCGGCACCGAATCCCAGGCCACGCTTGCCAACGCGATCCGACACGATCCGCTCCAGCCCGGCGAAGGCTCCCGCCACGATGAACAGCACGTTGGTGGTGTCGATCTGGATGAATTCCTGATGCGGATGCTTGCGACCACCCTGCGGCGGGACCGACGCCTGCGTGCCCTCGAGGATCTTCAGCAGCGCCTGCTGCACGCCTTCACCGGAGACGTCGCGGGTGATCGACGGGTTCTCGCTCTTGCGGGCGATCTTGTCGACCTCGTCGATGTAGATGATGCCGGTCTCCGCGCGCTTGACGTCGTAGTCGGCGGCTTGGATCAGCTTCAGCAGAATGTTCTCGACGTCTTCACCGACGTAGCCGGCTTCGGTCAGGGCGGTGGCGTCGGCGATCGCGAACGGAACGTTCAGCATCTTGGCCAACGTCTGCGCCAGGTAGGTCTTGCCGCAGCCGGTGGGACCAAGCATCAAGATGTTGGACTTGGCCAACTCGACGGGCTCGGCGCGCGAGTCGCGCGACTTCTCCTGGGCCTGGATGCGCTTGTAGTGGTTGTAGACGGCCACGGCCAGCGTGCGCTTGGCGGTGTCCTGACCGATGACATAGCCCTCGAGGAAGTCCCGGATTTCTACCGGCTTGGGCAGCTCGACAAGCTTGACGTCGTAGTCGGCGGCCTGGATCAGCTTGAGCAGGATGTTCTCGACGTCCTCGCCGACATAGCCCGCCTCGGTCAGCGCGGTGGCATCGGCGATCGCGAAGGGAACGTTGAGCATCTTGGCCAGCGTCTGCGCGAGGTAGGTCTTGCCGGAGCCGGTGGGGCCGAGCATCAGGATGTTGGACTTGGCGAGCTCGACGGTCTCGGCGCGGGAGTCGCGCATCTTCTCCTGGGCCTGG
>NZ_JAVRQA010000397.1:0-26164 GCF_032161845.1 Mycobacterium sp. | reverse complement strand
ACAGGTTGATGAAGTCGCCTCTGACCGCGCGGTCGATCAGGTTCTGACCGTATGGGAACACCGTCGCGTAGGCGAGACCTGCATCCAGGTCGGGCCCGACGTCGGCGAGTGCCTGAATCGTGGGGGCCACGTTCTGCAGATTCTTCACCAGGTCGGCCTGGCTGTCGTTGACGAGCCGGTTGGCGGTGTCGCTGAAGGTACCGAGTTTGGTCAGTGCGGTGACGAGTTGCGGGCGCTCCCTGTCCAACACTTCAAGGGCGCGCGGAATCCGTTGCAGCGCCTCGTTGATCACGTCACGGTGATCCGCGAAGGACGAGGCGACCCGATTCAGGGCCGCGATGGTGGCGACGAGGCTCTGTCGCTGCTGATCCAGCGTGCCGATGAAGGTGTCGAGTTGGGTGAGCAGATCGCGGAAGTCGGCTTCCCGCCCGGACAGCGCCGCGTTGAAGGTATGGATCACGTCGCCGATCTGACCAAGTCCACCGGCGTTCACGACGACCGAGAGGGACGACAGGGTCTGCTCGGTGGTCGGATAGGTCGACGACTCGTTCAACCCGATGGTGGCGCCGGGAGCTAGCCTGCCCTCCGGCGCCTGACCCACCGGCGGATTCAGCGCAAGGTGCATCGAGCCGAGCAGGCTGGTCTGCCCCACGCTGGCCACCACGTTGGCCGGCACGACGACGCCAGGCTGAACCGAGATGTCGACGTTCGCGTGCCAGTCCTGGACGTCCATCTTCCCAACGCTGCCGATGACGACGTCGTTCATCAAGACGGGCGAATTCGACTCGAGCGTCGCGATGTTCGCGATCTGGACGTGGTAGGTCACCGCGTCGGAACCACGCCCCACCGCACCCGGCAGCGGCAGCGAGTTGATGCCCTGGAACGCGCAACCCGTCACGGTCAGCGCGACACACGTGCCCGCCGCGAAGAGTCGCCGCATCGAAGCTGCACTCATCATGACGGTGGTGTCCCCTCTACGGGCGGCGGTCCGGCATCCGGGCCGGGAGCGGGTGGCGGAGCTTCGGCGGGAAGCAGGATGCCGGGCAGGCTCGGTGTCCCCTGGTCTGCGGGCGCCGCTGCGGGCTGGGCAGGTCCCGGGAGCGGTGGCCCGATCCGGGGCGGGTCCGTCGGCACCGGGGCCCCGGGATACAGGGCAGGGAACGGTGCCAGCGGCGTCCGGTCGTTGACGGGCAACGGCACTCCTGGCGGCCCCATGCCTGGCGGCGGCGGCACGTCGCCATCCAAGCCGGTGTACGCGGAGACCGATGGCAGAGTCTCGGGAGGCATGGGCGCGCCGCCTTCACCGCCAGGTGCCAGCTTGGGGTCCGCATAGATGATGTTCTCCGGCGTAGCCGACTTGGCCAGGTACGGATTGATCGGAACCGGGATGTAGTTCAGATTGAGCAATCTCAGTGCGGGTCCGAGGTATTGGTTGCACAGCTTCGCGGTCTCGGGCGCCGTCGTGTTCTGAGTGGCACCAATCATGCCGCACACGAACTGCATGGGGCTGGCCAAGTTGGGGATCGAGAAACCGCCGCGCACGGCGCCGATGTCCGGATCGAAGATGTTGTACGCGTTGGCGAATGCGTTCGGCGTGACGTGCAGGACCTGTTCGAAGTCTTGCTTCACGTCGACCAGCGTCTGGGTGACCTGAGCCAGCCCTTGAAGCTGCTCGGCGGTCTGGTTCCTGGTGCCCGCGACGAACCTCTTCACCTCGCCGATCGCCACCGAGAGATTGGTCAGCGCCCCGTCGAGGTCGGACTTGCTGCCGTCGAGCACGCTGGACAAGGTCGCCAGCCGATCGTTGAAGGCCACGATCTGTTCGTTGCTGTCCCGCAACGCGGTAACGAAGACTTGCAGATTCTTGATGATGCCGACGAAGTTGCCGCCGCCCTCTGCCAGGATTCGACCCACGCCGGAGAGTTCGGTCAACGTCTGGCGCAATTTGTCGCCGTTCCCGTTCAGCGCGTTCGCCGCGCTGTCGATGAACCGGCCCACCGACGTGGTCGAAACGTCGCTGGTGGGCCCAAGATCGGTGGCAAGGCGCTCGAGTTGCCGCTTGACCTCATCCCATTCCACGGGCACCGCGGTCCGTTCCAGCGGGATCACGGC
This sequence comes from Mycobacterium sp., assembly GCF_032161845.1. Lineage (GTDB taxonomy): Bacteria > Actinomycetota > Actinomycetes > Mycobacteriales > Mycobacteriaceae > Mycobacterium. The sequence goes on along the minus strand of NZ_JAVRQA010000397.1, from coordinate 24,052 downwards.
ATCGTCGGACATCTTCGGGCCGGTCGATCGATACGCCGGCGTCAGTTGAACGTAACGGGCGGCGACCAGATTCTGGGCCACGATCACCGCGTCCGCATCGGCGGGCACGGAGATTCCGTGATCGACCTTCATGGTCAGTTTCGTCTGGGTGCCTTGCGGCTCAATCGAATCGATCGTGCCGACCTTGACGCCCGACACCCTGACGTCGTCCCCCGGATAGATCGCCGTCGCCGTCGGGAAGAAGGCGGTGACCGTCGTGGGCCCGAAGAAAATGGCCCGAACGGCGAGGAAGCCGCCTCCGACGAGCGCGACCACCAGGACGGCGGCCACCGCGGGTACGAGCCACTTTCGCGACCGGGCCATCATCGCGACCCTCCGGGAACGGCGTTGTAGGGGAGCGGGAATTCGGCCCGCGGCCCGGCCTGGTCGGGTGGCGCTCCGGCGCCGAAAGCGCCTCTGCGGAAGCCGAATGCGTAGTCCAGGAACGGCTGCAACAACTGCGCAGGCTGGAAGTTCGGCACGTAGGCGGTGTAGTAGGCGCCGCTGGATACCGCTTCACTCAGTGTGGTCTGGTACTTGGCCGCACCGGGGATGGCCTTGGCCAGGTTGTCGCGGTTGCGCACCAAAACCTCGTTCACCTCGTTGAGCCGCTCCAGCGTCGGCGCCAGAACCTTCTCGTTGTCGGCCACCAATCCGATCAGCTGCTTCGAGACGGCCGACGTATTGGCGAGCAGGCCGACGATCGCCTGACGACGTTCGACCAGGACGCTCAACAGATCATTGGCGTTGAGGATCAAGCTGTTCACCTGACCGCTGCGCTCCGAGAGGATGCCGGTGACGTCCGCTGCGGACTTGAGCAGATCGGCCAGGGTTTCGTTGCGGCTGTTCAACGACCGAGAGAGCCGGGTGAGGCCGTCGAACGTCGGGCCAAGTTGCGGCGCGATCTGGTCCAACGTCGCCGTCAGGGTGTCCAGCGACTGGTTGAGCTGCTCGGTGTTGGTGCCTGCGGTGTTCGTGGTCAGTTCGCCAACCGCGTCGCTCAGCGAGTAGGGCGACGACGTCCGCGAAACCGGGATCGGGTCATTGCGGTTCAACGCCCCACTGCCCGCCGAATCCAGACTCAGCACGCGCTGACCCAGTAGCGACCCGGTGCGGATGTGCGCAGCCGTCTCCGACCCGAGCGGGTACCTGGCCTCGACGGTGAACCTGACGAGCGCATCCCCGTTGTCCAGCGAAACATCGGTCACGGCACCAACTTTGATGCCCGACAGGGTGACGTCGTTACCGACGAAGATGCCACCCGCCTCGGCGAACCGAGCCTGGTACTGCAGCGACGTCGCATAGGCCAGCAGCCGCTCCGGCTGCAGACCGACGGCGATCACCAGGATCGCGAGCACGACGCCCATGAAGCCCGCTCTGATCAGGCTCGCGTTTCCACGGTATTTCAGCATTACGGCTCAGCGCACCTTCCGTTTTCTTGCTTCACGAAGGGGAAGAGCGAGGCCCTGCCCTGAAGATCCGTGACGCGGATGGAGAGTTCGCAGATGTAGTACTGCACGAAGGAGCCGTAGGCGCCGATTCGAGCGAGTTTGCGATAGTTGCCCGGCGCGCGTTGCAGCGCTCCGTCGAGATACCCCTTGCCGCTGACGAGGTTGGGCGCCAGTCGATTGAGCTGGTCCACCGAAGCCTTGAGCGGTGGCCGTGCCTGGGTCAGCAGATCCGCGAGCGACGAGGTGCCGTTGTCGAGTGACGTGATCGCCGTGGCGATCGGATCGCGGTCCTGTGACAGCCCACTGACGAGCTTCTCGAGTCGATCGATCGCACCGGAGAACTGGTCGCCGTCCTTGGAGACGGTGGTGAGCACGGTGTTGAGATTGTCGATCAGCTGCTCGGTGGTTGCGTTGTTGTCCGCCAGCGTGCTGGTGAACGACGAGGTCTTGGAAAGCAGCGAGTCGAGAGTTCCCCCCTGGCCCTGGAATACCTGGACCAGCGACGCCGAGAGCGCGTTGACGTCTTGCGGATTGAGACCTTGGACAACGGGTTTCAGCCCGCTCAGGAGCAGATCCAGGTCGAGCGCCGGCTGGGTGCGGTCCACCGGAATCTGCGAACCCGGGGGCAGCAACCTGGTGGAGCCAGGGCCGTCGACGAGATCCAGGAAGCGATCACCCGTCAGATTCAGGTAGCGGATCGCGGCATTGGTGCCGCTGCTCAACTTGATCTTCTGATCGGCGTCGAACTCGACGAGCACCTTTCGATCGGGTTGCAGCGACACGTCCGTCACGGTTCCGACCCGAATGCCGGCCACCCGCACCGTGTCACCCGCGGCAAGCCGCGAGGCGTCGGTGAAGACGGCCGAGTAGCCGTTGGTCGACCCCGTTCGGTACTGCCCGAAGGTGAAGAACAGGAACACGGTCATCAGCGCCATGATCGACGCGAAGATGCCGAACTTGACGAGCATTCCACGCGAGCCGGTCATCCGGGCATCCCGATCTGCGCGCTATTCCTCGGTGGGCCCTGGATCGGGCCGAACAGCGCCTGCTTGAGGGCGTCGGAGTTGAGCAACACGCCCTGGTTTCCGTACTTCCACGGGTTCGCGCCGACGTCGGTGACGAGGAAGGGCGGACGCTTGCCGTTGGGTATCGCAGGCAGCATCTGATCCTTGCAGGACGATCCGCTCTTGGCCGCGACCTTTGGCAGGTCCTCGGGGTAGTGGTATCGCTCGACGCCCAACGTGAAGCTGGCCGAGACGTCGACGCCCGGCCGGTCCGGCGGCGGTGAATGGACGAATGGCACCAGCCCCTGGACGCCGCACCTGAGGTTGTCGCTGTACTGGTCGAGAACCGTGGTCGTCGGCACCAGCATGCGAAGGTCATCGGTGAGCGGCTGGCGGTTGGTGCCGATCACGTCATTGCCGGTGTCGGCCAATCCGATTGCGCTGAGCAGGAACCCGTCGAGGTTCTGCTCCTCGTCGATCAGGGTGTTGCTCAGCTTGGTGGTGCTGTCGACGACGTCGACGAGATCGGGCGCCACGTCGGCGTAGGCGTTGAGCGCCACCGGCGCGATTTCGAGATCGCGGTTGATGCTGTCCAGACTCGGATTGATCCGCTGCAGGAAGTGGTCGAAGTCGGTGATGGTCTGGCCCAGCTTCTCGCCGCGTCCGTTGAGCGCCCCCGAGATCGCGGCGAGGGTCTGGTTGAGCTTCACCGGGTCGATCGCCTTCAACACCGAGGTGAGCTGTTGAAAGACGGTGTTGGTCTCGACGGTGACGTGGTCTGCGGTGACCTGCGCCCCCTCGGCCAGTGGCGTCGACGACGGATTGGGAGGCGCCGCCAACTCGACGAACTTGGCACCGAATACCGTGGATGAGGTGATGTCGACTGCGACATTCGATGGAATGTCCTTGAGCTGACCGGGATTCATCGCCAGGTGCAGGATCGCCTTGCCGTCGTGGCCGGTCTCGATGGACTCGACCTGCCCCACCTGGACGCCGCGCATCTTGACCTTGGCCTCGGGGTTCATCACGAGTCCGGCGCGGTCGGAGACGACGGTGACGGGAACGGTTTGGCCGAAGTCGCCTCGGAACATGCCGATCGAGAAGACGACGAGCCCCACCAGCACGAGAACGGTGACCAGACCCGCGAGCGCGCGGACCGCTGAGCTAGACATCGATGTCCTCCCCTAGCCCGAAAGGTTGAAGTTGCCGCTGGAGCCATAGACGGCGAGGGACACCAGCAGCGTGACCGACACGACGATGATCAGCGACGTGCGCACGGCGTTGCCAACTGCGACACCAACTCCGGAGGGGCCGCCGGTGGCGAAGAAGCCGTAATAGGTGTGCACCAGCAGGATCGCCAACGCCATCACCATGGCCTGAAAGAACGACCACAGCAGGTCGATCGGGTTCAGGAACGTCCCGAAGTAGTGGTCGTAGAGGCCACCGGACTGACCGAACAACACCACGGTGGTGAACCGGCTGGCGATGAACGACAGGATCACGGCGATCGAGTACAGCGGCGTGATCGCGATCATGCCCGCAACGATCCGGGTGCTGACGAGGTATTCGATCGGCCGGATGCCCATCGACTCCAGCGCGTCGATCTCCTCGTTGATCCGCATCGCGCCCAACTGCGCGGTCACACCGGCACCGAACGTGGCGGCGAGGCCGATACCGGCGACGACGGGGGCGGAGATGCGGACGTTGATGAACGCCGCCAGGAACCCGGTCAGCGCCTCGATGCCGATGTTGCCCAACGAGCTGTACCCCTGCACGGCCAGCGTGCCACCGGTCGCCAGGGTCAGGAAGCCGACGATCACCAGGGTTCCGCCGATCATCGCCAGAACGCCCGCGCCCATGGAAATCTCGGCGATGAGCCGGACGATCTCCTTGCGGAAGTGCGCCGCCGCATGCGGTGTCCCGCCGATCGCCCTGCCAAAGAACAGCGTCTGGTCCCCGATCCGGGCCAGCGTTCCCACCGGACGGTTCACCGTCTGGACCAACCGCGGGAAGCGGGCCCGCACCACCTGCATGGTTCCCATGGCCAACCCCTACTTCGCCGTCAACTGGATGCCGATGGCGGTGACGACCACGTTGATGACGAACAGTGCCATGAAGGCGAACACCACCGTCTCGTTGACCGCGTTGCCGACCGCCTTGGCACCACCGCCGGTGATCGTCAAGCCGCGGTAGCAGGCGATGAGCCCGGCGAACAATCCGAACAACGCCGCCTTGACGCACGAGATGATCACCTCGGGAACGCCTGTCAGCAGGGTGATCCCCGCGGCGAACGCGCCCGGATTCACGTCCTGGACGAAGACCGAGAAGAAGTAGCCGCCCAGGATGCCGATGATCACCACCAAGCTGTTCAGCAGCAGTGCCACGAGACCCGAGGCCAGCATGCGTGGCGTGACGAGGCGCTGCACCGGGTTGATGCCAAGCACCTCCATCGCGTCGATCTCCTCGCGGATGGTGCGGGACCCGAGATCGGCGCACATCGCGGTGGCGCCTGCGCCTGCCACGATCAACACCGTGACCAGTGGCCCCACCTGCGTGACCGCACCGAAGGCCGCGCCAGCACCCGAGAGGTCGGCCGCGCCAAGTTCGCGAAGCAGGATGTTGAGGATGAAGCTGACCAACACGGTGAACGGGATCGCCACCAGCAGGGTCGGGGCCAGCGACACCCGCGCCACGAACCACGACTGCTCCAGGAACTCCCGCCACTGAAACGGCCTCTTGAAGATGAACAGGAAGGCGTCCACGCCCATCGAGAACAAGCCACCCACGGCCTGCATCGGCGCGGCGAACCCCTTGGGCAAGGAGATGCCCGGCGACCAACGCTCCGGCCCCTTAACTGCCATAGGCCCCAGGTCCTTCCAGAATCGTCCCGGCTGACACTGCAGTCGGACCCCCGATGTTGTGCGCCAGTGCAATCCGCGCCGATTTGGCTAACGGCCGCACCGCGGAGTCAATGGATCGACTCGACGCACTGTGCCACATTGGTGGCACCTGGCGGGTGAGCTTTGGACTTAAAGCTAAATCGGGTTTGACGAGCCACGAATCAGCGATGATGAGCGTCTGCGTCTGCTGAACGCGATTGATCGTGAAACGCGCGATGCCCTTGTCCCGCAACGTATCCCATTCGGTGGGGGTTTCCCCGCACGCCGGACGGGTGCCGCTGGTCGTGTCGTTGGGCATCAGTGTCTACGCGTCACCTAGGTGACTGCGCCCGCCGTCTTCAGCTCGATGATGCGATCCCAGTCCAGACCGAGTTCGACCAGCACCTCGTCGGTCTGCTCGGCGAAGGCCGGCGCAGGCCCGGTATGTGGCGCCGCGACGTCGAATTGCACCGGGTTGGCGACGAGCTCCAGCTCGCCCGCGCGCACGATGTAGTCGTTGGCACGCACCTGAGCGTCGTCAGCTGCCTGCAACGTGTCCTGCACGGGAGCCCACGGTCCCGCCAGGGTGGCGAAGCGTGCACTCCACTCCGGGAGGGTTCGCGTGGCGATGACCTCCCTGAGGATCGCCACTGCCTCCGCGGTGTGCTCGGCGATCGACTCCGCCGTGGCGAAGCGCGGGTCGTCGGCCAAGTCGTCACGGTCGATGTGCCTGCACACGTCGGCCCAGAACTTTCCTGGCTGCATCATCACCAGCGAGATGTAGCGGTTGTCCTTGGTCTCGTAGACACCCACCAAAGGGTTGATCGGCGAGCCGTGCACGCCGGGCGGAGGCGCCACCATCAACTGGTTGAGGTGGGATGTCAACGCAATGGTGTGCCCCATCGCCCACAGCCCACTGCCCAACAGGGAGACGTCCACTGTCGACGGTTCCCCAGTCCGCTCGCGCTTGAGTAGTGCGGCGGCGATACCGCCCGCGAGGTTGGTGCCGGAGATGGTGTCCCCGTAGGCCGGACCGGGGGGCCCGATCATGCCCTCGGTACCCGGCGGAGTGATGGAGGCGGCCGTGCCCGCCCGACACCAGAAGGCGGTCATGTCGTAGCCGCCCTTCTCCGCCTCGATGCCACGCGGACCGAGCGCACTTCCCCTGGCGTAGATGATCTTTGGGTTGACCGCGCGGATGTCGTCGACGTCCATCCCGAACTTCCTGCGATGGCCAGGAAGGAAGCTCGTCAGGAAGACGTCGGCCCGCTTCGCGAGTTCGAGGAGCACCTCGCGGCCTTCGGGCTTCGACACGTCCAGGCCGATGCTGCGCTTGCCTCGGTTGGCGTGTTCGATGTTCGGGTTCGGGTCGCCCTCCACCCGCAGCGGGCCGGTCTGCCGCAACCCTCGCTGCGGATCGCCGGTGACGGCGTGCTCGACCTTGATCACGTCGGCGCCCCACTCGGCGAGGACTGCGCCCGCAGAGGGGACGAAGCCGTACATCGCCACTTCCAGAACGCGGATGCCATCGAGTGGCCCGCTCATCCCTGCGCCTCCGAAACGACAGTCGCGAAGGTCTTGTGCTCCTGGAATTCCTCGAGCCCGGCCACGCCCATTTCCCTGCCGATGCCGGACTGCTTGTACCCGCCGAACGGGCTCTCCGCCCCGAAGTAATTGCCGCCGTTGATGCTCAGCGAACCGGCGCGGATTCGGCGAGCCATGGCCAGTGCCCGGTCGGGGTCGCCAAAGACGCCGCCTGCCAGACCGTAGATCGAGTTGTTGGCGATGCGCACCGCGTCGTCGTCGTCTTCGTAGCCGATGACGACGAGCACCGGGCCGAAGATCTCTTCCTGCGCGATCTCGCTGTCCGGATCGACGTCGGTCAGCAAGGTGGGTGCATAGAAGAAGCCTGGGTCGAGTTTTTCGCCGCCGGTGACCAGGGTGGCTCCGTCGGCGATGGCGCGCTGGACGATGCCGTGCACCTTTTCGCGTTGCTGCTCGCTGATCAGCGGGCCCATGTAGGTCTTCGGGTCGGCCGGGTCGCCGTGCCGCACGTGAGCCAGGTTGCCCGCCACCTGTTTGACGATTTCGTCCTTCTGGCTGTTGGGTACCAGCAGTCGCGTGGTGAGCGCACAGCCCTGGCCGGCGTGCGTGACGATGGTGAACGCCGCCATCATCGCGCAGGTGCCGACGTCTGCGTCGTCGAGCATGATCATGGCCGACTTGCCGCCCAGTTCGAGGAAGACTCGCTTCACCGTCGCGCTGCCCGCGGCCATGATGGCGCGGCCGGTCGGCGTGGAGCCGGTGAAGGTGACCACGTCGACGTCGGGGCTGGCGGTGAGAACCGGGCCGACGGCCGGATCGGCCGAACTGAGGACGTTGACGACACCGGCAGGAATGTCGGTGTGGTTGGCGATCAGCTCGCCGAGGGCCAGCGTGACGAGTGGCGTGTCCGGGGCGCCCTTGAGGATCACCGTGCAACCGGCGGCCAACGCAGGTGCCAGCTTGGCCAGCGCGAGTTGGTTGGGATAGTTGTAGGCGATGATCGCCGCGACGACGCCAGCGGCTTCCTTCTCTATCCAACGGTGGTGAAGCTGACCGCGGCTCTCGACGTTGCCGAGATCCTCGGTCATTGGGTAGGTCTTCAGCAGGTCCGCGTAGTAGCGGACGATGCGGATCGGATCGTCGAGCTGGGGACCGGCCAGCAGCGCGGGGGTCGCCCCGACTTCGGTGATGGTCAGGGCGCCCAACTCGTCGCGGTGCTCGACGAGCGCCGCATGCAACTGCTCCAGGCAGTGCACCCGGAACTCGACGTCGGTTGCCCAGGTAGTGGTATCGAAGGCTCGGCGGGCAGCCGCGACGGCCGCCTCGGCGTCGGCAACGGTGCCGTCCGGCGCGTGCCCGAACACCTCGCCGGTGGCGGGGTTCACGGAGGCGAAGGTCCGTTCCGTTTCGACGAGTACGCCGTCGATCAGCATGCGCCGATCGGCGTTCGAGCGAGGCGCTTGCGCACCCTGATCTACGTGTCCGTCAGTGGCGATCGTCGGTGTCTGGCCCATCATCCTCCTCAGTGTGATGGAAATTTCATTCTCATCACCGGCGAATCATACATTCGCTCAACGAGAACACAAGCAAGCGTAGATGACCTAGTCAACGCGTTGGGCCCCCTGCGACGAGCGCTATTCTGGACGAACCGATCGGCTACCTGTCTTGCACGAATCCCCGATCCGAGAGTACGGTTCTCATAATCGGAAGCAGTATTCTTTGCTTCACGCACTACCGCTACCTGGAGGCCCAGCAGTGAAGAACGCCGTTGTCACCGGAGGCGGTTCTGGTATCGGCGCGGCGATCGCCAATCGACTGCGTTCGGACGGCTATCACGTCGCGACGCTCGACCTGACGCCGTCGGACGAGGAGTTCGCCTTCACGGCGGACGTCACCGACCGCGCAGCCATCGACGAGGCGCTCGATGCCATCCGCACTCAACTGGGGCCGATCACCATTCTGGTGAACGCGGCGGGGTTGGACGGCTTCAAGCGGTTCCTCGACATCGACTTCGACACCTGGCAACGCGTCGTCAACGTGAATCTCCACGGCGTCTTCCACTGCATTCAAGCGGTGCTGCCCGACATGATCGAGGCGGGCTGGGGCCGGATCGTGAACATCTCGTCGTCGAGCACCCATTCGGGCACCCCGTATATGTCGCATTACGTGTCGGCCAAGTCGGCGGTGAACGGGCTCACCAAGAGCCTGGCCCTCGAATACGGGCCCGCCGGAATCACGGTCAACGCCGTCCCGCCGGGGTTCATCGACACGCCGATGCTTCGCAAGGCCGAGAGCCGCGGCTTCCTCGGCGACATCGACAAGACCATCGAGCAGACCCCGGTGCGACGCATCGGCAAGCCCGAGGACATCGCCGCCGCCTGCTCGTTCCTCATCTCCGAAGAGGCCGGCTACATCACGGGCCAGATTCTCGGCGTCAACGGCGGCCGCAACACCTAATGACGGATCAGGCAGACGAGAGGAACACCAATGGGACGTGTTGAAGGCAAGGTCGCATTCGTCACGGGCGCCGCGCGCGGGCAGGGTCGCAGTCACGCGATCCGGTTGGCCGAGGAGGGCGCCGACATCATCGCCGTCGACCTGTGCGAGGACATCGCCTCCATCGGTTATCCGATGGCCACTCCCGAGGACCTCGAGGAGACGGCGCAGTTCGTCGAGAAGACCGGCCAACGCATCGTCACCGCCAAGGCCGACGTGCGGGACGCGGCGCAACTTCGGGCCGCGCTCGACGAGGGCATCGCCGAACTTGGCAAGCTCGACATCGTGGTCGCCCAGGCGGGCGTCGCGGGCATGAAGGGCGAACCGCAGATCGACGCCTGGTGCGACGTGATCAACACCAACCTCGTCGGCACGATCAACGCCATTCAGGTCGCGCTCCCCCACCTCGGCGAAGGTGCCTCGATCATCGCCACCGGCTCCACTGCCGCCCTGATGGACGTCGCGAAGGTCGACAATCCCGGCACGGATCTCGGCGGGGTGGCCTACCTGACCTCCAAGCGTGCCCTCTCCGGCTACGTCCACGACCTCGCGACTCACCTGGCCCCCCGGGGCATCCGCGCCAACGTGGTGCACCCGACCAACTGCAACACCGACATGCTGCAGAGCTCGCCGATGTACCGGTCGTTCCGCCCCGACCTGGAGAACCCCACGCGCGCCGATGCCGAGCCGGTCTTCGGCGTCCAGCAGGCCATGAAGATCCCTTACATCGAGCCGCTGGACATCAGCAACATGATTCTGTTCCTCGCCTCCGACGAGGCCCGCTACGTGACGGGGATGCAGATGCGGGTCGACGGCGGCGGCTACCTGAAGTGGTACGACTACCACGTCTAGCAGAAGGGGTTGCAACCGTGAAGGTTTCAGTTGATGGGCAGCGTTGCCAGGGCCACACTCTGTGCTCGATGATCGCGCCCGACTCGTTCGAACTCGACGACGTCGACGGCCACGCCTCACCGGTCTCGGAGATCGTTCCCAACGACCAGGAGTCGGCCGTCGCCGAGGCCGCCCACTCATGCCCCGAACAGGCCATCGTCATCGAATGACGTTGTGCGCCAGATCATAGGAGACAACGCCGTGACCATCGACGACGTCGACCGCAAGAAGGACAACTTCCACTTCGACCGGCACACACCCGAGTACCGGGAGAAGTTCCAGGACATCACCGAGGAAATGCACGCCAAGTGTCCGGTCGCGTGGACCGACGTCTACGACGGGCACTGGGTCGCCGCGGGTAGCAACGAGGTGTTCGAGCTTGCACGTTGCCCGGTGATCTCCAACGACCACGATCTGCACGGAGTGCGCAAGGGCTACAAGGGCATCACCATTCCCAAGGCTCAGCGCGCGACGGTCGTGCGCGGCGGCATTCTCGAGATGGACGAACCGGAGCACAGCACCTACCGCGGCGCGCTCAATCCCTACCTGTCCCCCGCGGCGATCAAGCGTTGGGTGCCCTTCGTCGACGAGATCACCCGCGCCGCGGTCGACGAGAAGATCGAGACGGGCCGCATCGACTTCGTCGACGACCTGGCCAACATCGTGCCGGCGGTACTCACGCTGGCAATGATGGGGATCGAGCTGAACAAGTGGCTGATCTACAGCGAACCGGCTCACGCCGGCGTGTCCACCCCTGAGCACTCACCCGACGCGCCACGGGTCGCCGAGATGAATCGGCAAATGGGCATCGACATGATCAACGCCATGAACGAGATCCGCGAAAACCCCCGCCCGGGCCTGGTGAACGCACTCCTCGAGCTGCGCATCGACGGCGAGCCAGCTCCCGACCTGGAGATCCTCGGCAATCTGGGATTGGTCATCGGCGGCGGATTCGACACCACGACTGCGCTCACCGCGCACGCTCTGGAGTGGCTGTCGGAGCATCCGGATCAACGCGAACTGCTCAGCCGCGAACGGGCCGAACTGCTCAACCCCGCGACCGAGGAGTTCCTTCGCTTCTTCACCCCCGCGCCGGGTGACGGCCGCACCTTCGCCGAGGACGTCGAGGTCGACGGGCGTCACTTCAGGGAGGGTGAGCGGCTGTGGCTGTCCTGGGCGATGGCCAACCGCGACCCCTCGGTGTTCGAGGACCCAAACAAGGTCATCATGGACCGGAAGGGCAACCGGCACTTCAGCTTCGGTATTGGTGTCCACCGATGCGTCGGCTCCAACGTCGCGCGCACGGTGTTCAAGTCGATGCTCACCGCCGTGCTCGACAGGATGCCCGACTACGTGTGCGACCCCGAGGGAGCCGAACACTACGAGAGCATCGGCGTCATCCAGGGCATGAAGCACTTGCCCGCCACGTTCACCCCCGGCAAGCGATTGGGTCTCGGTCTCGACGAGACGCTGGAGAACCTGCAGCGGATCTGCAACGAGCAGGAATTGGCCCGACCGATCACCGAGCGCAAGGACGCCGCCGTCATCGACTGGTGAGACCCAGCTGACGGTAGACGTCGGGGCGCAGGCACCCCGCGCAGGCACGAAACATAAACCACGGCGACAGGTTCCGGCGTGTCGCCGCCGCGGTTTATGTGTCGCGGCATTGGGGCGCTCGGCGCCGGGGTTTCCCTAGCGCGGGGGCCGGGGCAGGCCGAGCACCTGCTGGGCGATGATGTTGCGCTGGATCTCCGACGTGCCACCCGCGATCGTGCCGGAGAAGCTACGCGCGAACCGCTCGAACCAACTGGCGAAGTAGTGGTCGAGGTTCATGTGCGCGTACGGACCCGACATTGCCGGGTGGATGAGACCTTCTGGCCCCATCGCGGTCAGGGCATGGTCGGCCGCGCGCATTTCGGCTTCCGCGCCGAACAGCTTGGGCACCGAGACCGACGCGACGTCCACTTCACCGCGCGCCGCCTTGGCGAGCCCGACCGAGCCCATCAGCCGCAGTGCCTGGTAGTCCATGATCGTGGTCGCCAGCTGATCCCGCTCGAGCGGGTTCGACGGCCGAAAGTCCGCAATCGAGTTGGCAATTCGATCGGCGAAGCCCAACCACATCATCGTTCGCTCGTGCCCAAGCGACCCGTTGGCGACGCCCCAGCCACCGTTGAGCGGACCGACGAGATTCTCGGCAGGCACCACGACGTCGGTGAAGAAGACCTCGTTGAAGTCCTTGTTCTCCTCGCCGCAGATGTCGGCGAACGGCCGGCGCACCACCCCGGGGAGATCCGTTGGGATGACCAGCACGCTGATTCCCTTGTGCTTGGGTGCATCCGGGTCGGTCCGCACGAACGTCAGCAGGAAGTCGGCGTCGTGCGCACCCGACGTCCAGACCTTCTGGCCGTTGACGACGAAGTTGTCGCCGTCGAGTACCGCGCGGGTGCGCAGCGACGCCAGGTCGGAGCCCGCACTCGGTTCACTCATGCCGAGCGACGCCGTGCGCTCGCCACGCAGCACCGGTACGGCCCAACGGCGCTTCTGTTCGTCGGTGCCGAAGGTGATCAGCGATGCCGCAATGATGTTGACGCCCTGAGGATTGAAGCTGTGGTAGATCCGCCGCCTGCACAGTTCTTCGAGGTGAACATAGGTCTGCAGCACGGTGGCGTTGCGCCCGCCGAACTCGGGGGGTTGGGCGGGCAGCAGCCAGCCGTTGTCGAACAGCAGTCGCTGCCAGTCCCGCGCCCACTGTGGCATGTGCGACACCGAGCGTGCACGTTCGAGCGTCTGGTCCTCGGTTGGCAGATGCTCGTCGAGGAAGGCGGCGAACTCCGCGCGGAACTCTTCGACGTCGGAATCAAATGAGAGTTGCATCGAACTCCTCCGCGATCAGTGCGCGGTGCTCCGCCGCCCCGCCCAGCATCAGTTCTCCGGCCTTCGCCCGCTTCAACGCAAACTGGAGGTCGTTCTCCCAGGTGAATCCCATCGCGCCGAACATCTGCAGACCGTGGCGGAAGACCACCGACTGACATTCGCCGGCGGCCGCCTTCGCCATCGCCGCCGCGAGGCGCCTGCGAGGGTCGTCCGCGGCGATGGTGAGTGCAGCGAAGTAGCCAAGGGCGCGGGCCCTTTCGATGGCCACGTGCATGTCGACGGCCTTGTGCTGAATGGCCTGGAAGGATCCGATGGGCACGCCGAACTGGTGGCGACTCTTCACGTGCTCGAGGGCCAGGTCGAGAATCTGCTGGCACGCGCCGACCATCGTCATGGCCATACCGGTGAGTGCGACGTGCCGCGCCTTCTCGGCGTCCACGGCGAGCCGGTCCGAGTCGGCGACGCGGACACCCGCCAGGCTGACGTCCGCGACGTGCAGTACCGGATCGAAGATCGCGCTGCGCCTGGTGACGACCGCATCGGACTCGATCAGGAACACTCCGCCTGCCGTCACGACGGCAAGGCGCTCGGCGCGGTCGCCGTCGAGGACGTGGCGAGCCGTGCCTGCGAGGATCCACCCGTCGGCGTCCCGGTGTGCGCTCACCCCGTCGTATAGCACCGCGCCCGCCTTCTGCGGGTCATAGCGGTCTCCGACGAGCGGCGCGAACTGCGACAGCGTCGCCAGGAACGGCGTCGGGTCGGTGACGCGGCCAAGCTCCTCGATGACGATCGCCAGTTCGACGGCGTTCTCGGGATCGGTCAGCTCGGTCCAGCCCGCATCGACGTACGACTTCCACAGCGGCGATGCGTCCGCCCCGTCCTCGGCGACCGCGCGCACGAGCGACGCCGGGCACTGCTTCCCGAGGGCATCGCGAACGGTCTCCTGCCATAGCCGCTGATCAGCATCCAACTCCAACAGCATGCCGCCGCCTCCAGACTCTTCGTCGCGTCGTGGTGAGAATAGCATTCTCGTTAGTGGATCAACGGTTCTCCCCCAGCAACTACGTCATTCCCTCGGCCAGTTGCCAAGCGATTGACCAGCACACACTCTCACCAGCGCAGATCTAAGCGAACCGCTGGAGAACATTGTTCTTGCTAATGAAGAACAAGGATCTACACTGAGGTTGAGATCCGGCCTGACTTCCGGCTGGACGAGGATCACGAGGACGGATTTCTGTGAAGGAACTGCGGGACGGCGCCAGCGGGATCTTCCGGACCCCCGTCATCGACGCCAGCGTGCACATCTTCTGCCAGTCCAACAAGGACCTGCGTCAGAATTTCATGCGCGAACCGTTCCGCAGCCGTGGCTTCCCCGACTACGAGATGGACTGGTACGGCGCGCCCGGCGGTGAATACGTCAAGGGCAGCAAGGGGCCCGAACGCCAGTACCCCGGCTCGGACCCCGAACTGGTGGCAGAGGAACTGTTCGATCGACGCGGCGTCGACATCGCAATCCTTCATCCGATGACCCGCGGCATCATGCCCGACCGGCACCTCGGCACGGCGATCGCCTCTGGGCACAACGAGATGATGGTGACCCGCTGGCTGAACGGCGAGTTCGGCGACCGCTTCCGAGGCACCATCCGCGTCAACCCTGATGACGTCGCCGGCGCGGTGCGCGAGATCGACAAGTACACGGACCATCCCGGGGTCGTACAGATCGGCATTCCAATGCAGTCCCGCGAGCTCTACGGCAAGCCACAGTTCTGGCCACTATGGGAAGCCGCGGTGGCCGCAAATCTTCCTGTGGCGGTGCACATCGAGGTCGGTAATGGCGTCGCGTTCACGCCAACGCCGAACGGCAACACCAGGACCTACGAGCAGTACCTCGGCTTCATGTCGTTGAACTACCTGTATCACCTGATGAACATGATCGCCGAAGGCGTGTTCGAGAGGATGCCTTCATTGAAGTTCGTCTTCGCCGATGGCGCCGCCGACCTCCTGACTCCATTCATCTGGCGGATGGACTGCTTCGGCCGGCCGCATCTCGAGCAGACGCCGTGGGCCCCGAAGATGCCCAGCGACTACCTGCCCGGACACGTCTACTTCGTCCAGGGCGAACTCGACGGGCCGGGCGACGCCCCCTTTGCGGGCGAGTGGGCGGGATTCACCGGCAAGGACGACATGATGATGTTCGGCTCCAGCTACCCGCACTTTCAGTGCAATGAGCTGACGATTCCGGCGAGTTACACCGCCGACCAACGCGACAAGCTCGCGTGGCGGAACGCCGCCGAACTGTACGGCATAGACATTCCGGCCATCGCGGTCGCAAAGTAGAGGGATAGTGAGGGAGGCATCGTGACAGTTACGGCCAATCCACGAGTACCGGCGGCCGAACGGATCGCCGTTCGCTGCGTCGACTCCGACGTTCATCCCACACCGCGCCGGGGTGACCTTGGTGCGTTCATCCCCGACGAGTGGCGGAGCAAGTTCGGCACGCACCCGGTGGGCGATCAGATCTACTACGACGCTCCTGACTATGCGCACTCCTATGCCATGCGGGTTGACACGTTTCCGGCAGACGGCGAATTCGCAGGCAGCGACCCGGATCTCGCTTTCAAGCAGCTGATCATGGAAGCTGGCGCCGACATCGCGATCCTCGAACCCGGCGTCTACTCGAGCCGCGTGTCCGAGCTGAACCACGTCATGTCATGCGCCTTGAACGACTGGCAGGACCATCACTGGCTGGATAGCCACAACAACTGGCACGAGCGGTGGCGTGGCTCGATCTGCCTCGCCATCGAGGAGCCAGAATTGTCCGCCCGCGAGATCGAGCGCTGGGCGGGGCATCCCTACATGGCGCAGATCCTGATCAAGGCGGAGCGGCGTCCGGCGTGGGGCGACCCGAAATACGACCCGATCTGGGCAGCTGCCACCAAGCACGACATCACCGTGAGCTGTCACCTGTCCCGAGGAAGTTTCGAAGAGCTGCCCATCCCACCAGTTGGGCTGCCCAGCTACAACCACGACTTCATGGTCACCTACTCGCTTCTCGCGGCGAACCAGGTGATGAGCCTGGTCTTCGACGGGGTCTTCGACCGCTTCCCGAACCTGCGCATCGTGTTCGTCGAACACGCCTTCACCTGGATCCTCCCGCTGATGTGGCGAATGGACGCCATCTACGAGAAGCGCAAGCAGTGGATGGACATCAAGCGCAAGCCGTCGGAGATCATCAAGGACCACATCAAGTTCACCACGCAGCCGCTGGACTACCCGGAGGACAAGACCGAACTGTCAAGGGCTTTCGAATGGATGGAGTGCGACAAGATCCTGCTGTACTCCTCGGACTACCCGCACTGGACCTTCGACGACCCGCGCTGGCTGGTCAAGCACCTGCCCGAGCACGCCCGTGAGAACGTGATGTTCCGCAACGGGATCGAGACCTACCACCTCCCCGAGACCGTTCCCGCTCTCGAGGGCCAGGTCCGGGTCTTCTAACACATGGCGAATGACAAGACGCCCCGGCTGGCGCAGGGGCGGGAACACGTCGTCGCTACGGTCGACGAGATCCCCTCTGGCACACACAAACTGGTTCCCATCGGACGGCACGGCGTCGGCGTGTACAACGTCAACGGCACGTTCTACGCCATTGCCAACTACTGCCCGCACGAGGGCGGCCCGCTGTGTGCGGGCCGGGCCAGGGGACGAAACGTGGTGGACGAGAACGTACCCGGCGACGCGGTGATGGTCCGTGACATGGAGTTCATCTTCTGCCCATGGCACCAGTGGGGTTTCGAGCTTGCCACCGGGACCACTGCGGTCAAACCGGAGTGGAGCATTCGCACCTATCCCGTCCGGGTCGTCGGTGACGACGTCCTGGTACAGGCCTGACGACCGGAGCGACGTTGACTGTCGAGCAGATCGAGATCAACGGCGGCAACGTCGTGTACGAAATCCTGGGTGACACAGGTGATTTCATTGCCTTGACGCCGGGAGGGCGGTTCAGCAAGGACATTCCGGGGCTGCGCCCCCTGGCAGAAGCTCTCGTCGCAGGCGGGTACCGGGTCCTGCTGTGGGATCGACCCAACTGCGGTGCGTCGGACGTGCAGTTCTACGGCTACAGCGAATCCCACATGCGCGCAGAGACGTTGATGAAGCTCATCACCACGCTGGACATCGGTCCGTGCATCATCGCGGGCGGCTCCGGCGGGGCGCGTGATTCGATCCTGACCACGATCCTCTACCCCGAACTGGTGACGAAGCTGGTGGTGTGGAACATCGTCGGCGGTGTATACGGCTCGTTCGTGCTTGGCGGGCACTACATCGTGCCGAGCATCCTCGCCGTTCGAGGGGGCGGTATCGACGGTCTACTCCGCGTCAGCGAGTGGAAGGAACGCATCGCGGCGAATCCCGCCAACGAGGACCGGTTGCGCGGCCTTGACGCCGACGAGTTCCTCAAGGTGATGCTGCGCTGGCTCAACGCCTTCGTCTCCAAGCCCGGCCAGACCATCCCCGGTGTCGAGGACGGGCTGTTCGACGACATCAAGGTTCCGACGCTCATCATCCGTGGTGGCGAGAACGATTGGGACCACCCGAAGCGGACCTCGCTCGAAGTCAGTTGTCTGATCAAGGGTTCGAAGCTCATCGATCCGCCGTGGCCCGAGGACGCCTGGGAGCGAGCGGGCGAGAAGTTCGCCGCCAGCGGTGGAAAGAAGTTCTGTCTGTTCGACACGTGGGTGCAGGCCGCGCCCCCCATCCTGGACTTCCTGGGCACGTGATGACCCGCTCACCCCGTGACGATGCGGACCTCGCAGTTCAGCGAGGCTTCCAAAGCGGTGTGCACACGACTCTCGGGCACCCGATCGAGGTCCTCTTTGCGCACCGTCACCGTGACCACGTCCCAACCACCGTCGCCCGCAGTGCGCTCGATCTCGCCGGTCAGCCCGAGCCCCGACAGAACACCCTGCGCGTCGTCGTCGGTACCCCTGCTGACGTAGGTGAGGACACCCGCGGCGGGCTCGGCCCCGAATCCGCCGAACGCCTTGACGCACAGTTCAACTGCCGTGCGCGTCAACTCGTCGCGATCGTCACCGACGAGCAGGACCTCCACTTGGCGCCGACTGGGTGGCAGCGCCGCGAGATCGGCTGCCACCATGTCGGCGCCGACTTCGCCGACCAACCCCGAGAGGGTCTTCATGCCCTCCGTTAGTTGCGCGGGTTCCAGTTGCCTCGACGGGTCGACGTCGACGCGCACCACCGCGGTTCTCATGCCAGCCAGCCTATCCACGAGTAGCAAGGTGCAGCAGCCGTGACCACCGGTGTTTCCAGAAAGCCGACGACGATCGCCATCGCGACGTGGCCAGGCACCACCCCTCGCCTCTTACGGACGACGCCTGCTGCCGAGGATTACGCCGAGTACGTCGACGGCGGGGGCTACCAACCCGTCGAGGACCCGGACCGACTCCTCGACGAAGTCGAACGCAGCGGGCTGCTGGGTCGCGGCGGCGCCGCCTTCCCGCTGGCCGTGAAGCTTCGCACCGTCCGAGATTCGGGCCGCCGTGGCAGCCAGACGGTGGTCCTGGCCAATGGCGAAGAGGGCGAACCGGCTTCGGTCAAGGACAAGTGGCTGCTGCGCAACCGCCCGCACCTGGTGCTGGACGGAGTTCGGTTGGCCGCCAAGATCGTGGCGGCCGACCGGGCGTTCGTCTACGTATCCGACCCGCTGGCCGCGCAGTCACTCGGCACCGCGCTCAGCGCACGAGAATTCGACATTCCCATCACCGTCGTCACGGTCGATGGCGGCTACGTCGCCGGTGAGGAGACCGCCGCCGTGCGGGCCGTCAACGGCGGCCCTGCCAAGCCGACCGACAAGCCGCCGCGTCCGTTCGAACAGGGTGTCGGTGGGAATCCGACGCTGGTGAGCAACGTCGAGACGCTGGCGAATCTGCCCCTGGTGCACCGTCACGGCGCCGACGCCTACCGTGCGGTTGGCACGTCCGGCTCACCCGGCACGTTCCTCGCCACGATCACGGGTGCGGGTCGTCCACCGGTGCTCTACGAGCTTCCCCATGGCGTCGCGTTCACGGATTTGCTTGCCCAGCACGGCGTTTCCACCGATGAACTAACCGGTGTACTGATGGGCGGCTACTTCGCCGGGTTCCTCAACACCGATGTGCTCGACACCACGCTGGACCACGAAACGATGCGCGCGGTCGGCAGCGGTCTCGGCTGCGGCGCGGTGGCGCTGATCACCGACGACTGTCCGGTGGCGGTGGCCGCTTCGGTACTGGCCTACTTCGACCGCGAGAACGCCGACCAATGCGGTTCGTGCTTCAACGGCACGGCAGCCATGTCTGCCGTCACGACGGCGTTGCGCGACGGCATTGCGACCTCCGAGGATCTCACCCGACTGGAGCGGTGGTCGGTGGTCCTGCGCGGCCGCGGAGCATGCGCGACGTTGGACGCGGCCACCAATGTGGCTGCGACTCTGCTGCAACAGTTCCCACAGGTCGTCGCCCGGCACCTCGATGGCGAGTGCGACGCCTGTCGCACCGACGCCTACAGCACGCTGCGCCCCTACGAGGTGGAGGCAATTCAATGAAGATCCGACTGGACCGAACGCTGTGCGACGGCTTCGGCGTCTGCGCTAGACACGCACCCGAGTACTTCTCGCTGGACGACTGGGGTTACGCATCGTTGATCGGCAACGGCACGGTTCGCGACGCCGACCAGGACGCGGTCAAGCGAGCGCTGCTGGACTGTCCGGTGCACGCAATCATCGCGATCGGCGAGCACCAACCATCCGGTGACTCGCGGCCGTCGACCAGTGTGGCGAGCACGCCCGAGCCCGACGTCGCGACCGAAGACAGCGAAGCGATATCGGAATTCGTGCGTTGACCAGACCCCTACCGCAGCTCACGCTCGACAACGAGTACTTCTGGAAGTCCGGAGCGGATGGTCGCCTGCGACTGCAGGAATGCCAGTCTTGCCAGGCACTGATCCACCCCCCCGCACCGATCTGCAGATATTGCCACAGCCACGACATGGGCGTGCGTGCGGTGTCGGGCAAGGCCACGCTCTCCGCGTTCACCGTCAACCACCGCTTTGGGTTTCCCGATCTGCCGCCGCCGTACGTGGTCGCACAGGTCGCCATCGCCGAAGATCCGCGAGTTCGGTTGACCACCAACATCATCGAGTGCGACCCAGAAGCCCTCGAGGTCGGTCAGCCCGTTGAGGTGGTCTTCGAGCAACTCGCCGATGTCTGGCTGCCACTGTTCAAGCCCTCCCCCGACGCGGCTCCGCTGCCGCAACCGCGCGACGAGATCTCCCCGAAGGACTTCGGCAAACACGTCCGGCCGATGATCACCAAGGACAAGTTCGAAGACCATTCGGCGATCACCGGCATCGGTGCGTCCCGACTGGGCCGCCGACTGATGGTGCCACCGCTGTCGTTGACGATCGAGGCGTGCGAAGCCGCGATCGCCGACGCCGGCTTGACCTTCGACGACATCGACGGGATGTCGACCTATCCGGGTCTCGACATCGCGGGAATGGGCGAAGGCGGCGTCAGCGCACTAGAAGGCGCCCTCGGGCTCAAGCCAACGTGGATCAACGGTGGCATGGACACCTTCGGGCCCGGCGGATCGGTCATCGCCGCGATGATGGCCGTGGCAACGGGAATGGCCCGGCACGTGCTGTGCTTCCGCACGCTGTGGGAGGCCACCTTCGGCCAGCTGATGAAGGAAGGCAGGATGTCGCCGCCTGGCGGCGCCCGCACCACCAGCTGGCAGATGCCGTTCGGTGCGACGTCGGCCGCACACACGTTGGCGCTCAACGCCCAACGCCACTTCCACCGCTACGGCACCACCAGGGAGACGCTGGGATGGATCGCGCTCAACCAACGGGCCAATGCGGTGCTGAACCCGACGGCCATCTATCGCGATCCGATGACGATGGACGACTACCTGAACGCGCGGCTCATCACGACACCGTTCGGGCTGTACGACTGCGACGTCCCGTGCGACGGTGCGGTCGCGGTGATCGTGTCGGCCGTCGACGTCGCCCGCGACATGCCGAAGCCACCCGTCCTGTTCGAGGCGGTGGGTACCCAGATCATCGAACGCACGGACTGGGACCAGACGACGATGACGCACGAGCCTCAGGTGCTCGGCCAGTCTGCGCACCTGTGGACCCGAACCTCGTTGCAGCCCAAGGACGTCGACGTCGCCGAACTGTATGACGGGTTCAGCTTCAACTGTCTGTCCTGGCTCGAGGCACTCGGCTTCTGTGGCATCGGCGAGGCGAAGGACTTCCTCGACGGCGGCCACAACATCGCCCGCGATGGCGTGATCCCGCTGAACACCCACGGCGGTCAGCTGTCTCACGGCCGCACCCACGGGATGGGTCTCATTCACGAGGCGGTCTCGCAGCTGCGCGGCGAGGCGGGCGAGCGACAGGTCGCCAATGCCAGAGTCGCCGTGGCCAGTAGTGGCGGCCTCACGCCGAGCGGCGTCATGCTGCTGAGGACTGACTCATGAGCACCGAGCCCCGGCCCCGCGTCGTCATGGTCGGCGCGGTGCCGATGTCGGCGCTCGTCGCCGAGGTACCCGAACCACGGGCGGTCATCGTGGCGATTCACGGCGGTGCAACGTCGTCGCGCTACTTCGACTGTCCCGGTCACCCTCGACTTTCGTTGCTGCGCATGGCCGCATCGCAAGGCTTCACGGCGATCGCCCTCGATCGGCCAGGGTACGGCGCCTCCGCCCTGTATCAGGACGAGATGTCAGATGCCGACCGGCGGGTCGAGCTTGCGTTCGGCGTAGTGGACAAGATCGTCGGCGCCGCGCGTGGCACAGGACTTTTCGTGATGGCGCATTCGGCGGGTTGCGAACTCGGCCTTCGGATGGCGGTCGACGAGCGTGGTCACGACGTGCTTGGCGTCGAGGTGGCGGGCACGGGTCTGCGCTACAACGCCGAGGCGAAGGCCGTCATCAGCAAGGCCACCATGACGTCGCGGCCGGCGGGCCTGCGCGATCTGCTCTGGCAGCCCACCGAGTTCTACCCCGCCGAGGTGCTCACCGGAGCCCTCAATGCGCAGGGCGCGGCGTACGAAGCAGAGGTGACCGCCAACTGGCCGCGCCGAAACTTCCCCGAAGTGGCGGGGCGAGTGACGGTTCCGGTCCAGTTCAGCATCGCGGACCACGAGAGCGTCTGGGAGTCGACGTCGCAGTCGCTCGCCGACATCGCGGCGTTGTTCACCGCCGCGCCAGTGACGATCAACGAAATGGCCGACAGCGGCCACAATCTCAGCGTCGGCCTGATGGCCGCGACCTACCACCAGCGGGTGTTGTCGTTCGTCGATCGATGCGTCGCGAACAAGGGCGTCGAAATGGAGGCAGGCCGATGAGCGCTTGCGCGAAGAGGAGGACGAATTGATGCGCGTTGGATTCATCGGACTGGGCAGTCAGGGCGCCCCGATGGCGCGGCGAATCGTCGAGGGTGGTTACGAACTCACGTTGTGGAGCCGACGGCCCGAATCCGTCGAGCCGTTCGCCGACACCGCGGCCAAGGTGGCCGGTTCACCCGCCGAGTTGGCAGCGGTCAGCGATCTGGTCTGCCTCTGTGTGGTCGGCGATGACGACGTCCGACAGGTGCTCGATGGCGAGAGAGGTGTGCTTGCCGGTCTGGCGCCGGGCGGCGTCGTCGCCATTCACAGCACCGTGCACCCCGACACCTGCCGCGAGCTCGCCGAGTTAGCCGGCGCTCAGGGTGTTTCGGTGATCGATGCCCCGGTGAGCGGCGGTGGACCCGCGGCGGCGGATGGCACGCTACTGGTCATGGCCGGGGGCGAGGAGCACGTCGTCGACAAATGCCGTCCGGTGTTCGCGACATTCGCCGACCCCGTCGTACATCTCGGCCCGCTCGGGGCGGGTCAGGTCACCAAGATCCTGAACAATCTGCTCTTCAGCGCCAACCTCGGCAGCGCCATCAGCACGCTGGAGCTCGGCGAATCACTCGGTGTGCCAAGGGATCGGCTGTGTGAGGTGCTCGCCCGCGGCTCCGCCACCAGCAAGGCAGTCAGCAGCATCTCCATGTTCGGCGGCACCCTCGCATCGCTGGCGCCGATCGCCGGTGCGCTGCTTCAGAAGGACGTCCGGCACGCCGCGAGCCTCGCCGATGATGCCTCCGCCCCGCAGGGCACCGTGTTCACCGTCGCCGACACGGCTCTCGAGCGCATGGATCACCCGCGCTGATGAACGTCGGCTTCGTCGGCGCCGGACGGATGGGAGCTCCGATGGTGCGCCGCCTCGTCGAGGCGGGCCACCGGGTGAACGTCCTCAGCCGTACCGATGAGAAGCGCTCGGCCATCGCGGGATTGGGTGCGCACCCCGTCACCGATCTCGCCGCCGTCGCCGAGGCCGCCGATGCGGTCGTCATCTGTGTGTTCACCGACGAACAGGTACGAAGGGTGTGCCTCGACGACGGGCTGTTGGCCGCCATGCCGCGTGGCTCGACGTTGATCCTGCACACCACCGGCAGCCCGAGTACGGCGAGAGACCTCGCGGCGACGTCGAGCGACGTCGGGGTGGTCGACGCACCGGTCAGCGGCGGACCGCACGACATCTCGGCGGGCAACGTCACCCTGTTCGTGGGCGGCGACGAGAGCACGGTGGCCCGGGTCCGACCGTTGCTCAGCGCGTATGCCGACCCGATCCTGCACGCCGGCGCGACCGGGGCCGGGCAACTGGTCAAGCTCGTCAACAACACGTTGTTCGCCGCGCAGATCGGTCTCGTCGCCGAGGCAACCCGGCTGGGCACCCAGTTCGGCATCGACGAAAGTGCACTGCTCAACGCGCTCACGCACGGCAGTTCG
>NZ_JAVRQA010000396.1:0-37118 GCF_032161845.1 Mycobacterium sp. | reverse complement strand
TCGGCGCTGATGTAGCGGCGCGTCATCAGCTGCTGCAGTGCCCAGCACGCACGGTCGGGTAGTTCGCTGACGTCGCCGTCGAAGCGGGGCCTGCGCTGGTGCGGGGAACGTCCCGTCTGGTCGACCTGGGGCAGTGAGGAGAAGTCGATGTCGCCGTCGATGGTCGTCATGAGGCGGCTCCCAGCAGGCTGGAGATCGGTTCGGTGAACATCAGGTGCGGAACCTCCATCTCGCGGTCGCGTCCGTCCAGGGACTGGAATCGCACCGTGGCCGATTCGGATGCGTGCGTCGCATCCGGTTGTTTGAGGGCCCAGGACCACAGCACGATGACGTGCCCCAGATACGGCTCGTGACCCTGGGTGGAGAGCAGCTCCACCGCGTCGGGCAGCGAGAGTGGACCGTCGGTGATCGCGGTGTTGATCAGTTCCGACATGGCGGGTGCGTCGACCTGCGTCGTCAACGCGGCGAAGCTGGCCAGGTCGACCTCGGTGCCCGCGGTTTCGGCGGGCCTCGGGTTCGAGAGGTCGCCGATCCGGAAGCTCAGTGCGCCGACCGAACTGATCGCGTGGCGCGCCAGGGGCAGTTCGAGGTCGATGCGGGAATCGGTCAGCGAGGCCTTCAGAAGGGCGCGGGCGGCCCCGATGGCCTCGTTGAGCTGACGGGCCACGCCGCGGCTCTGTTCGAGCGTGCCGAACGCGGTGAAGCGTTTGACGCGCTGGGCGCAGCGCTGCTGGATGCGTTCCACCTCGTCGATCTGGTGCCCGACGAGTTCGAAGAATCCGGCCATTACCTTCCGCAGTGCCGGGTCGAGTGCGGGCAGCGCCGCAGCCACCGCGGCGACGTCGGCTTCGAACTCGGCACGCTGATCGGGATCGTTGATCATCCGCAGGAAGGCGCGGTGCGAATCGCGGCCCTGAGAGTCCCACGCGGCCTGGTAGTCGGCGTACATCTGGCGCTGCCGGTCGCGGTATTCGACGTTGCTGTCAATCGGCTCGTCGAGGGCGGCGGTGGCCTGTTCGATCATCGTGCCGTACTGGCCGATGTCGGTGATCAGCCGTTCCATCTGCAGGGCGATGGCGCGGGCTTCGTCATACACGTCGGTCAGGTCGACGTTCGTCAGAGTCGAGTCGGGCCGCGCATCGTCATCGACATCCTCGTCGAGTGCGCGCAGCGCGGCGTGCAGCGCCTCGATCTCGGTTTCGATGCTGGCGCGGATGCGGACGGGGTCGTGGCCGACGCGCAGGGCGATCTGCTTGAGCCGCGAGGCGATCCCGTTGATGGAGCCACCCGTGGCGATGGTGTCCTGACGGCGCACTCCGCGCACGAAGTCGAGGGCCCGGCGCGCCTCCTGGGTCAGGTAGCAGAGGTTGCGTTCGACGCCGGCACGCTGGTCGGCGACGCGGTGTAGCCAGCCTTGGCTGGCCCACGACTTGATCAGCGCCAGACCGGACTGCTCTCCGCCAGGGCGATCGAGGTCGTCGAGGTCGCGTTCCAGCCGTACCACCAGCTCCGTCTCGCCGATCACGCCGTCGCTGAGGTGGCGCTCCATCAGCGTGGCATAGATGCCGAGGTTGAGCGTGGCCAGCAGCCGGATCGTGGGGGAACCCTGAATGTCGCGGTTCTGCTCGAAGAGTTCGGCTGCCGACATCGTCGCGGCGTCGTCCACCTGATCCCCTCCTCGGCTGAGTCGTACGTCGACGGTCCAAGATAGGGCACGGCGGCGACATGGGATCGCGTGACGCGCAGGCGTGCGGAGAGTGTCTGGAGTGCTTCGCCACAAGGGTCTCAGGAGTCGCGTGAGTCCCACTGGGCGCTGCTGCATCAGGTCCACCACGGAAGTTCGCGAGTTCTGCGAGAGGGCCGTGATAACTAACGATCCACGGCCCTCGCGCAGAACGCGGCGGTCGGCGTGCACGATTCCGGGAACGCTGCCAGGCAGATCCGGGTGGCCGAACTTTCGCACCTGTATTACCCAAACTTATTGCAAGCGTTGAACTTTCGGCCACTCCCGGTTGCACGGACACGGTGCGGGCGGTATGGTCGAGCGAACGAAGGGGAGTAGCCCCCAATCGGGTGATCGACACACTGGTCGCGTTGCGCAGAGGCTCGCGCGGCCCGGTTGCCCGGACCGGTGCACCATCCGGTGGGCGAGACCTTCGGCCGCTTTGACCATTTGGTTTGCCGGCCGGAGGCATCTAGTGCGCCCCCAGCCGGCAGCCACGAACCAAGGAGCCACTAGTGCTTGCCGCTCTGCTACTCAGCTTCGCGGTGATCTTCATCGCCGAGATGGGCGACAAGACTCAGCTGGTCGCGATGATGTTCGCGCTGCGGTACCGCTGGTGGGTGGTACTGGGCGCGATCACCGCCGCGACCACCGCCGTCCACGTCCTCTCGGTGGCGATCGGGCACTACCTCGGCGCGGCGTTACCCGCACACCTGCTCGGCATCATCGCCGGAGTGATGTTCGTATTCTTCGGCTTCTGGACCCTGCGAGGCGACACCCTCACCGACGAAGAGGCCGGCCGCGCGCAGAAGGCCACGGCACCAGCGTTCTTCGTCGTCATGTCCGCCTTCGTGCTTGCCGAGCTCGGCGACAAGACGATGCTCGCGACGATCACCCTGGCCGCGGACCACGACTGGGTGGGAGTGTGGATCGGCTCCACCATCGGCATGGTGGCCGCTGACGGGCTTGCCATCATCGTCGGTGCGGTCGCGGGCAAACACCTCCCCGAGCGGCTGATTCAGATTTCCGCGGCAGCGTTGTTCTTGCTCTTCGGCGCCTTCATGCTGCTCGAGAACTTCTTCCCCGTCGCGCCCGTCGTGGTCGTCGGCGCGGGTGCGCTCGCCATCGTCGCGCTGTTCGCAGGCGCCTTGCGGGCGCTGCCAGAGCGGTTGCGGCCCGCCGTCCTGCGCACCGAATCAGTGAAAGATCAAGGTGCCGAGGAGGAATCGGCGAGCAGTCCTAGAACTCGATGAGCGATCCCATGACGACCGTCTGGCCCTTCGGCAGATGGAAGAAGTCGGCGGCGTCGCTCGCGAGGTATGAGGTGGCGATGAACAGCCGCTTGCGCCACGGCGCCATGGTGGGTTCCGGTCCCGCGTCCAGCTCCAGCTTCGACAGGAAGTAGGACGCCTCGTCGACGTTGATCACGCCTTCGGTCTCGTCGGGATCGAGCAGCCGCAGCGCGGCGGGGACATCCGAGGGCTCCATGTATCCGAATCGTGCTGTGACGTGGATGATTCCGTCCTCGGCGTAGCCGAGTGCGTCGACCTCCACCCGCTCGTCTGCCGGTACCCGCGGCACCGGTTCCGTCTCGATGGTCATGATCACCACGTGTTCGTGGCGCACGTGGCTGTGTTCGACGTTGGCGCGCATCGCCAGCGGCGCCGTCTCCTTGCCGCGATTCAGGAATACCGCGGTGCCGGGGACCCGCGTGAGGGGCGGCTCGTAGTTGGACAATCCGCTGATGAATTCGGGCAGCGGGCCCTCTGCCTGCTCCCGCGCCCTGGTCACGAGCTTGCGGCCGCGCTCCCAGGTCATCATGACCGTCCACGTCGCGATGGCGATCAGCAGCGGCAGCCACGCACCGTGCACCAGCTTGGTCAGGTTGGCCGCCAGGAACAGCAGGTCGACGAGCAGCAGGGCACCGCCGCCGATCACCACCATCCAGAGCGGAGTGCCCCACCGTGTTCTGGCGAGATAGAAGAACAGCAGCGTGACGATGGTGATGGTGCCGATCACGGCCATGCCGTATGCGTAGGCGAGTTTGGCCGAGCTCTCGAAGGCGAAGACCAGGATCAGCACCGACACCATCAGCATCCAGTTGATGGCGGGGACGTAGACCTGGCCGTAGGCCGACGCCGAGGTGTGCACGACCCGCAGGCGCGGCAAAAGGCCGAGTTTCGCGGCCTGCGCGGCGACTGAGAACGCCCCGGTGATCACCGCCTGCGACGCGATGATGGTGGCCGCGGTGGCGAGCAGCACCATCGGCAGCCGTCCCCATTCTGGAATGAGGAGGAAGAACGGTGCGCTGATCGACTTCTCGTCACCGATGATCAACGCGCCCTGACCGAAGTAGTTGAGTACGCAGGCGGGCAGGACGACGAACAGCCACGCCAGGGTGATCGGCCGCCGACCGAAGTGACCCATGTCGGCATACAGGGCCTCCGCACCGGTGACGGCAAGCACCACCGCGGCCAGTGCAAAGAAGGCGATGTGGAAGTGCCCGAAGACGAAGGACAGGGCGTAGGTGGGGGACAGCGCCTTGAGGATTTCCGGATGACCGATGATGCCCGTGACGCCGCAGGCGCCGATCGCGACGAACCACAGAATCATCACCGGTCCGAAGAAGCGGCCCACCTTGGCCGTGCCGTGGCGCTGAACCGTGAACAGCGCAACGATGATCACCGCGGTGATCGGCACGATCCACTGCTCGAGATCCGGGGTGACGACTTTGATGCCCTCGACGGCGGACAGCACCGAGATCGCGGGGGTGATCATGCTGTCGCCGAAGAACAGCGACGCACCGAACAACCCCAACGCTGCCAGGATCGCCGCGGTACGACGACCGCGGGTCGCGGCGCCGTGCTTGAGCATCGTGATGAGGGCCATGATGCCGCCCTCGCCGTCGTTGTCGGCACGCATCACCAAGGTGATGTAGGTCAACGTGACGATGGTCATGACCGACCAGAAGATCAGGGACACAATGCCGTACACGTTGTCGGTACTGATGGGCACCGGGTGTGGGTCGGCGGGATCGAACAGCGTCTGCAGGGTGTAGATCGGGCTGGTGCCGATATCGCCGAACACCACGCCGAGGGCGCCAAGCACTAGCGCGGCTCGAAACGGTGGGGTGTGACTGGCGGTGCCAGGTGGCATTGACGCTTCGGAAGTCGCTTCGGAGGTGGTCTGCACGGCGATGTCCTCGCTTCAGTCCGGCAAACCCCGATGGTAAACCGCGCATTCGAGATCCGGGGTCAGCCGAGACCTCGATTCACGTCGAGTCGATGTCTGGTCACGGTGCGATTCTTCGGCGACGCTGAGTCCGACACGACCGAACTGAGGAGGGGAGGCGCCATGACTGCCTCATCGAATCTCTCACGCGACCCGAGCGTGCCCCTACCGCGCCCGCTGCTCGAGGACTGGACATGGCAGGAGTCGGGGAGCTGCCGTCGGTCGGCTCCGGAGATCTTCTTCCCCGAGGATGCCGGCCGGTCGGGCCTGAGGGCACGAGAGGAGCAGGCCAAGCAGATCTGCCGCCGGTGCCCGGTTCTGGCTCGCTGCCGTGACCATGCGTTGGCAGTGGGAGAGTCCCACGGCGTGTGGGGTGCGATGTCGGCGCGGGAACGAACCCGGACGTACGCCGCGGGGGCCTGACCTCAACCGGTTGCTGCGGCGTCCGTTGCCCTGGCGGGAACCGCGAGACCGAGGTGGTCGCGGAGAGTGGTGCCTTCGTACTCGGTCCGGAACACGCCGCGCTCCTGCAGGAGCGGCACTACCCGGTCGACGAACGCATCGAGGCCGCCCGGCGTGACATGGGGGACCAGGATGAAGCCGTCGCTGGCATCGGCCTGCACCAGGTGATTGATCCGCTCGGCGACCGTCTCGGCCGATCCGACGAAGTTCTGTCGACCGGTGACCTCCACGATGAGTTCGCGGGACGTGAGCCCGTCGGCCTCCGCCTTGGCCCGCCACTCGTTGGCCGTCGCGATGGGGTCCCGATGCATCCGCACGCTGGCCCTGCCGCGGGCGATGGTGTTCTCGCCGACGATCGGATCGACCGATGGCAGTGGCCCGTCGGGATCGTGGTCTGAGAGGTCGCGGTTCCACAGCTGTTCGAGGAACTTGATCGCGGTCTGCGGTGAGACCTGCGCCAGCCGTACCGCCTGCGCGATCTCGGCCGCTTCGGCATCCGTGTCGCCAAGGACGAAGGTCGCCGCGGGCAGGATGAGTAGTTCGTCGCGCCGACGTCCGTGGGCGGCGAGGCGCCCCTTGACGTCGGCGTAGAAGGCCTGACCCTCGTCCAGGGTGCCGTGCCGGGAGAAGATCGCATCAGCTGCGGCGGCCGCGAATTCGCGTCCGTGATCGGAGTCGCCCGCTTGGAAGATGACGGGCCGACCCTGCGGGCTGCGGGGCACGTTGAAGCGGCCACTGATGTCGAAGTGCGCGTTCGAATAGCTGAACGATCCTGCGTCGGGATCGTTCAGGAAGATGCCGCTCTCCTTGTCCGCGACGATCTCGTCACCCCGCCACGAGTCGAAGAGCAGATGGGCCGCGGAGAGGAAACTCTCGGCGCGCTCGTACCGCTGGTCTTCGGCCAGGAATCCGCCGCGGCGAAAGTTCTGGCCGGTGAACGCATCCCATGACGTGACGACGTTCCACGCGGCGCGTCCCTCGGACAGGTGATCGAGCGAGGCGAACTGCCTGGCGACCTCGTACGGCTCGTTGAACGTCGAGTTGATCGTTCCGGTCAGCCCGAGTCGGTCCGTCACCGCGGCGAGAGCGGCCAGCACGGTGAAGGTGTCCGGGCGCCCGACGACGTCCAGGTCGTAGATTTCGCCGCCCTGCTCGCGCAGGCGCAACCCCTCGGCCAGGAACATGAAGTCGAACTTTCCGCGCTCAGCGGTCTTGGCGAAGTGGACGAACGAGCTGAAGTCGATGTGACTACCCGAGGCCGGGTCGCTCCACACCGTGGTGTTGTTGACGCCGGGGAAGTGAGCGGCGAGGTGAATCTGCTTGACGGGCTTGTTCATGCACGGTCCTAGGTCGTCGAGGCGGTCGTGTAGCGGTTTGCGGGGCGTGCCAGGCCGAGGGTCTCGCGCAGAGTGGTGGTGTCGTACGAGGTACGGAAGAGGCCTCTCGATCGCAGTTCCTGAGCCAGGCCGTTGGTGATCTGTCGCAGGTCGTGCGGCAGCGTGGCGGGGCGCAACCTGAAGCCATCGGCACCGGCCGCGTGCCACTGCTCGATCAGATCGGCCAACTGCGACGGCGAGCCAACGAAAACCTCTGCATCGCTGATGTATTCACGTCCCAGCAGATGATCGAGTCGGTCCTTGCGCGAGCGTGCGGCGGCCGGCGTGTCGGCAAGGAATACGACGAGATCGGCGAACACCCGAACCGGTGTCTCCCCTTCCCGGTGCGCTGCGATCGTCTCGACGAGGGTCGTCGTCTCCTGGGCACTGTGGGGAGTGACGAAGCCGACGTCGGCACATGCGCCGATGAGTTCATAGACCGAGTCCCGGTGGCCGAGGGCGGCGACGATCGGCTGTCCCTGCGGGGGCCGCGGCGTGATGGAGGGGCCCTTCACCGAGAACCGCGACCCTTCGAAGCCGATGTAGTGCAGCTTGGCTCGGTCGATGAACCGTCCCGTGGCCACATCACGGATCTCGGCGTCATCCTCCCAGCTGTCCCATAGTCTGCGGATGACCTCGACGTAGTCGGCCGCTTCGCCGATGAGATCGTCACCGCCTTCCCTGCCGAAGTGGCGGGCCGCGTCGGGACTGGCCGACACCTGGACGCGGACTCCCGCCCGACCCGAACTGACGTAGTCGAGCGTCGCGATGGCCTTCGACGCGTGAAAGGGTTCGGTGTGGGTGGTGATCACCGTCGGGATCAAACCGATGTGCCGGGTGTGCGGTGCGACGCGCGAGGCGATGAGGGTGGCGTCGAGTCGGCCCCGGACGCGATCGGTCCGCTCGTCGGCACGCAACGGGTGATCGGACTGCAACGTCAAGCCATCCTCGATGGTGACGAAGTCCAGCAGTCCTCGCTCGGCCTCGGTGACCAGGTCGGTCCAGTAGCGCGGTGTCAACAGTTCGGCGGGCCGGGCATCGAGCTCGCGCCACGCGGTGGGATGCCATCCCGTGCCGTCGAGTGCGACGGCGAGATGTAGTCGATCGGCGCTACCGGGCACTGGCGATCTCACTTTCGTTCACGGTCACCACCACAACGTTGCACTGCATCCGGGTCATTCCTGTTGAATCAATCGGATGCGCACCGGCCGATGCCTTCGATCATGGTCCCTCGTCGGCGGATCGGCACGTCCTCGCAGGTCATCGGTCCAGTGTCCGACTCTCCGTGGCGAGTTCGAAGAGATCGGCGCAGGGTGATGCCAATGACGGACCAGCGGGCGCCGGTGCTGATGGTCGTCCATGCCCATCCCGACGACGAGTCCAGTCAAACGGGCGGCACCCTCGCCCGATACGCGGCTGCCGGCTGCCGCACCGTTCTGGTGACGTGTACCGACGGCGGCCAAGGCGACGCCGTCGGCCGCGGTGCAAAACCCGGTGCCGACGGCCATGACCCGCACCGGGTCGCCGAGCACCGATCTGCGGAACTGGACTCGGCGGCGCAGGCGTTGGCAGTCGTCGACCTGGTGAAGCTCGGCTACCCGGATTCGGGGATGCCCGACGGCGATCGTCCGGTCGCCGCGGAGTCCTTCAGTGCCCGTCCGCTGATGCCGATGGTGCAGCAGATGGTCGACCTGATGGGCCGCTACGAACCCGACGTCGTGATCACGTACCCGCCGAATGGATTGTCGGGACATCCCGACCACATTCGCACCCACGAAGTGGTTGTCGCGGCGCACGGCAACGTCGTCGCAACCGGTGCGCCCCGGGTTCCCCGGCTGTACTACATCGCGATGTCGGCAGCCCGGATACGGGAGCTGCAGGCCGGAATCCGGGCCGCCTTCGGTGCCGACGCGTGGGTCCCGCCCGACGACCTCGGCATCGACGACGCCGAGATCACCACTGCCATCGACATCACGCCCTTCTGGGCGGACAAGATGGCGGCCTTGGCGGCGCATGCCAGCCAGCCGGATGCGGCCCTGCTCCTGCGGTTGTTCGAAATGAGCGATGATATCGCCAAATCGGCTGCGCGGCTGGAGGAATACGTGCGGGTGTATCCGCCGATGCAATCGTCCGCAGGTGGCGTCGAGCGGGACTTCTTCGCCCTCTAAAGGCTGCCAAGGTCGTCGGGGACGTCGACGGCATGCTCTTGAAGGACCGCCAGCGCCACGACGTCGAGGGTGCGTTCGTGGGTGGCCGCCAAGACCACCGGGGCGGCATAGCCGTCTTGCTGGGCGCGAAGCCA
This sequence comes from Mycobacterium sp., assembly GCF_032161845.1. Taxonomy (GTDB): domain Bacteria; phylum Actinomycetota; class Actinomycetes; order Mycobacteriales; family Mycobacteriaceae; genus Mycobacterium. The sequence continues at coordinate 28,024 of NZ_JAVRQA010000396.1, read as the reverse complement.
ATTCCCGGCGGTGACGCACCAGCGGTCGCCGGGCACCAGCCCGGGGAATCGGTATTGCGGCATCGGTGTCGACAGGTCGTTGCCGATGTTCAACTGGTGGGTGAGGAACTCGGCGGTGACCACCGCGCAGATGGTGTGGACACCGACGTCTTCGGGTCCAGTCGAGCAGCAGCCGTCGCGATGGAAACCGGTGAGCGGGTCGGTGCCACATGGATCAAGTGGGCCGCCAAGTACATTGCGATCGGGCATCTCGTCAGTATCCCTGCGACTCACCGAGCTTGTCGGCGTTGACCCAATCCTGGCTCGACGAATCCACGTACGACGTGCTGGCGGACGAACTCACTCACCGCTTCGGCGTCGTCGAGGTCCAGCCGATCCGATGAGGTCAGAAACAGCGAGAACAGCATTCGGGCGAACCACTCGGCGGCGGCGTCGACGTCGAGGTCGTGCCGCACCTCGCCGGTCAGCTTGGCCGCGGCGAGATACGGGCCGAGGAACTGGCCGCACTCGCGCAGCAGAGCGGCGGCATTTCTGGTCAGGAGCGTGTCCACTTCGGCCGCGTCGGAGAGCCGTTCGGGAGCGATGAACCGACGGGCACTCGTCACCGCAACGGCGGCGCTGCCGAGTTTGTCCTCAAGAGAGTCTTCCAAGGCCATCGCCCTGGCCATGCTGCGGTAGAACGACTGCGACGCATGCTCGGATGCCGCGTCCACGATGGCGCGCTTGTCGGGGAAGTACTCGTAGACGGTGCTCCGAGAGACCTTGGCCGCGTGGGCGATGTCGACGACGCTGGTCCGTCGCAGACCCCGCGTCCGGAAGGACGCCAAGGCGGCCTCGACGATGGCGGTCCGCGTGTCGACCGTGGTGTCGGTCATGACACCAGCGCGGGGTAGGTGCTCCCGAGCCGGGCGAGGTGTGCCGACGCCGAACCAAGGGCGAGCTCGTTGTGCTTGGCCCACAGGAAGTATCGGAAGAGCGGATAGCTCACGTCGATGCCGATGCCGCCGTGCACCTGCTGAGCGGTGGCGACCACTCGCATGCCCGCCTCCGCGGCCCAGAACTTGGCGATGCTCGCCTCCCGGTGGGCCGATCGCCCCTCGCCGATCAACCACGCGGCGTGCCACGTCGTCCACCGGATCGCCTCGACGTCGATGAAGGCGTCGGCCATGCGCTGCTGGATGGCCTGGAAACTGCCGATCGGCCTGCCGAACTGCTCCCGCTCGCTGGTATACGCGGCCGCCATCCGAAGCGCCCGCTCGGTGACCCCGATCTGCTGGGCGCACAACGCCACCAGAGCCCTGTCGTGGAGATCGCGCACCGCTTGCGCGCCATCACCCGTTGCGCAGAGTCGATCCCGGCCGGACACCGACGCACCGTCGAACGTGACGTCGGCGTGCGGTTGCCCTCCTGTGGTCGGGACCGGTGTGACGGTCACCCCCTGTTCGCGCGCATTCACCACGAAGATGCCGACCTCACCGTCGTCGGTAGTCGCGGGAACCACGATGGCGTCGGCGATCTGCGCGGCGGGGAGGAGGTCCTTGGCGCCGTCGAGACGCCAGCCGCCCCCGTCGCTGCGCGCCGTGGTCACGGGGCTGGCGGGATCGGTGCGCCCCGGCTCGGTAAGCCCTGCGGTGAGAATCCGATCACCCGTGACGACTTCGCTGAGCCAGCGCTGGATCTGTTCGGCATCACCATGGCGGGCGATCGTGTCCGCGCCGAGGACCAGCGTCGCGTACGCGGGTACCGGAGCGACGCTCCAGCCGACCTCGGCGAGGACGACGGCGAGATCGAGGAATCCGCGGCCACTGCCGCCGATCGATTCAGGAAGGGCGATGCCCAACAGGTCGGCGTCCGCGAGAGCCTGCCACGCCGCCGGATCGTGCCGGACTGAGCCAGTCTCAGAGCCCGCCTCGAGTTCCGTCAGCCGATCGGGGCGGGCCAGTCGGTCGAACAGGTTGCGGGCGATCCCACCGATGGAGATCTGATCTTCGCTGAACGTAAAATCCACGGCGGCAGTCCTTTCCGGGTATCAGACGGTGGCGGGACGAGGCTCGCGGGGCATGCCGAGCCCGGCCATCGCGATGATGGTGCGTTGGATTTCGTTGGCGCCACCGCCGAACGTGTTGAGCACGGCCGTCCGCACCGCGAGGTCGAGAGCACCACGCAGGGGAGCGTCTGGTCCCGAACGCGCGCCGTTGCGGTCGAGGATCTCGGTGAGTTCGCCCGCGACCTTCTGGGTCAGCTCGGTGCCGAACACCTTCGCCGCGGATGCCTCGCCCATTTCGAGTGCCCCCTTGGACATCGCCGCGTTGACCCGCAGGTTCACCAGTTTGTAGGCGGCGACCTGAGCCTCGACGCGCGCCAATGCGAGTTGTACCCACGGTTGATCGATCACTCTGGCGCCGTCGAGGGTGGTTTCGGTCGCCCACTTCAGGGTCTTTTCGAAGAGCGGCTCGAGGGCACCGAGTGTGCCGAGGGCGGCGCGCTCGAAGTTCAGTTGGGTGGTGATCAGTTTCCAGCCGCCGTTTTCGACACCGACGAGGGCGCTCGCCGGCACTCGGACGTCGTCGTAGAAGGTGTAGTACGTCGAAACCCCTGGCATCGTATGCAGCGGCTTGTGGGAGAACCCCGGGGCCGACGTCGGCACGATGAACAACGAAATCCCCTGGTGCCGGTGGGCTTCGGGATCCGTTCTGGCCGCGAGCCAAATGTAGTCGGCGAAGCCGGCGCCGCTGGTGAACATCTTCTGCCCGTTGATGACGTACTCGTCACCGTCACGAACCGCCGTGGTCCGTAGAGACGCCAGGTCGCTGCCCGCCGCCGGTTCGGAATACCCGATCGCGAACTCGACGGTGCCGCCGAGGATCGCAGGCAGGAACTCGCGTTTCTGCTCGTCTGTGCCGAACCGGACCAGGGTCGGTCCGACAGTGTTTAGCGTCACCAGCGGGATGGGGGCGTTCACGCGCTTGGCCTCTTCGAAGAAGATGTGTTGTTCGATCGCGGAGAACCCTTGTCCGCCATACTCCTTCGGCCACCCGACGCCGAGCAGATTGGCGGCGGCCAGTGCGCGCACACACTCCTTGATGGCGGGCCCCCCTTCGCCGCGACGACTCATCGCGGCGGACCGCTCCGGGGTCATGATCGACTCGAGTTGGGCACGCATCGTCGCGCGCAGCTCCTGCTGTTCAGGCGTGTACTCGAGGTGCATGCGCTGGAGAACCCTTCTCGACGGGTCGGTCATCGGACAGTTTGGTCCAGAATGTCCGATGCCCTGTGTCTACCGTGCTCGGACGGACCGTGTCAATGGTCGTCCTGGACTACGAGTCGCCGGTGGCGCGCCTGCGCTCGACTTCGTTCGGTACGACAGGCTTTCGAGCCGACGGTCCCCGCGTGATCGCGTTCAGCCTGATCTCGGGTAGGTCCACCGACGAATCGATGGTGTCCAGCCAGGCGACGGTTTCGGCGACGTCGGCCGCCCGGATCGCGTGCATCTCGAACGGAACATCCTGCAGCATATCGGTTTCCACGGGTCCCGGGGTGACGATGTGGACGTTGATGCCGTCGCGGTCCACCTCGAGTGCCAGTGCGCGGGCAAACGCATTCATGCCGGCCTTCGACGCCGAGTAGGCGGTCCTGGCAGGCATCGGCTCGTGGGCCGACGACGACGAGATGAAGACGAACCGTGCTCCCGGTTCCATGTGGGGCAGGACAGCGGACGAGACCACGAAGCACGAGTCGAGATTGGCGGCGATGGCCTCCCGCCACTGAGCGAAGGTCTGCTTCCGCACGTACGTTCCACCGAGCACGCCCGCCGCGTGGACCACGAGGTGGATGGATCCGGTCGCCTCGACGGCGGCCCGAAAGGAGTCGGGATCGGCGGCGTCGGCGACGACGAACCGGGCGCCCATCTCTTCGGCCGCCGCCCGCAACGGGGCCTCGCGGCGGGCGGTGAGGATGACGTCGTATCCGGCCTCGGCGAGCCTACGGCCGCAGGCCTTTCCGATACCGCCGCTCCCACCGGTGATCAGTGCGGTTCTCAAAATTCATCCTCCGGGGTCGAGGACCGCGCAGTCGTGTTGCGGTCAATTCCTACACCGCGATCGATGGCGGTCGTGGTCTACTTGGGCGAACGGCGGAAACGGGATGGCGCGATGACGATGGTGCACCACACGGGACTCTGTCCCGCTGACATCGAACGGTCCGTGCGCTTCTACCGTGACGGCATCGGCCTCTCGGTGCTCGCCGACTTCGCCATGGACGCCGATCTGGAACCGTTGCTCGGACGGCGCACCAGTCATGTGCGGGCGGTCTTCCTCGGGTCGCCGGACAGTCCGCAGGGCGGCACGCTCGAACTCCTTGATCCCGGTGGGGCCGACATTGGCGAGGAGCCGAAGGGTTCCGGGACCCCCCACCGCGGCGTGTTCCTGCTGTCGTTCGTCGTCGATGTCGCCGAGGTCTTGCGTCGGCTCGGGGACCTTGGTCTTGGCGGTGAACCGCGCTCGATGACGACTGCCGGCGGCGTCACCGCCACCGTGGTCGACCCCGACGGTGTCACCGTGGAGCTTCTGAGCGGACCCATGACCATGCTGCCCCCTGGCTAACGCCGCGGCGCGAAGACTGGGACGAACGCCGTGTCGTCGCCGACCGGCTGCTGTTCGAAGCGGACCGCAACGGGCATCCCGATGGTGACCGAATCGGGTTCGCAGTCAACGATGTTCGCGGCAAGCCTGAGGTCCTTCTGGTCGGCCAGCTCGACGATCGCGATGACATAGGGCGGTGGTACCGCCGGATTGAACGAGTGAAGGTTCACCGTAAAGGTGAACACGGTGCCGTCGCCGGACACGGCGCGCGCGCCGAGTGGGGCATCGCAATGGGGACAGGTCTCTTCGGGCGGCAGCACCCACCGAGCGCACGGCTCGCAATAGGGGACGTGCAGTCGGCCGTCCACGCCGCCGGTCCAGAACTCGCGATTGGACGACGTGAGTTCGGGAATCATCCGCCCCGGCGCGGCAACCTCACCTGACATGTCGGCCAACCTACCCGTCCGCTATTTTTGCAATGATAGAGGAATCATCGCGGAATGGAGCCGAGCTTGTCGCACTTCGAGAAGGACGCGATCATCAGCGGGATCGGCATCTCGCGCATCGGCCGCCGAACCGGGATCCCCGGTCTCGACCTGACGCTGGAGGCGGCCGGCGCCGCAATCGCCGATGCGGGCCTCGAGCCTGCCGACATCGACGGCATCGCCACGCTCGGCGACACGCCACGGCAACGCGTCATCGACGCTCTGAACCTCATTGCCGAGAACCGCAGTTCCGGGATCGACCACTCAGGGCTGTACAGCCCCCTGATGTCTGCCTTCCTCGCCGTCTCCGAGGGTCGGTCGAAACACGTTCTGGTGTACCGCACCGTCGCGATGCTCGGGGGGTCGATGCTCGACTCATCGGCCGAGTTGCCGCCGGAGCCAAACGCTCTGACGTCACCGCCCGTCGAACCACGCCGGCCAGGACAACCGCGCAGGGTCGGGGCCAACGGTGACATCGGTGAGCTCATGGCCGCCCACGCCTACTCGGCGTCGAATTGGGTGGCGATGCACTGCCGCAGGCACATGGAGGTCTACGGCACCACCAAGGAACAGCTGGGCTGGATGGCCATCAACAGCAGGCGCAATGCTGCCCTCAATCCGCTTGCGGCGTACCGAGATCCGATCACGATGGACGACTACCTCGCGGCCCGGCCGATCTCGTCACCCTTGGGCCTCTTCGACTGCGACGTGCCGGTCGACGGTTCGATTGCCGTCGTCGTGTCGCATCGCGACCACGCCCCGGACTGCCCGAACCCACCGGTGAGCATCGAGGCGATCGGCGGGGCATACGGCACGGGCGGCTGGTTCCACCGCGACGACTTTCCCAAGATGGCATCGGTCGAGGCTGCCGCCCAGATGTGGTCGCGGACGGACCTTGCGCCGAAGGACCTGGACGTCGCCGAGCTCTACGACGGGTTCACGTTTCTCACCATTGCCTGGCTGGAGGCGCTCGGCATCTGTGGCGACGGCGAAGCGGGACCCTACGTCGATGGGGCGACGCGCATCGCGCTGGACGGTGAGCTGCCGCTGAACACCTATGGCGGCCAACTCTCCGCGGGCCGCATGCACGGCTACTGGGTGCTGCACGAAGCGTGCCTGCAGCTTCGTGGCCAGGCGGGCGATCGACAACTTCAGCGGCGCCCGGAGACCGCCGTCGTGGCTGCGGGCGGCGGCCCGATCGCGGGCTGCATGTTGCTTACGAGCTGACGGCCAGGGCTGCGGCGAGGTCGGCCAGGATCTGCGCCAGTTCACCGGAGTCGGTGGACGGCGATTCGATGGCCGGTCGCACGGTGCCGACGAGATAGTCCAGTGCTTCGGCCCTGCGGCCGTCGACGACCATCGGCCGCAGGTGTTCGATCAGTGGCGCCGCCTCGTCGACGCCGCGGTACTGCGCCGTCGTGGCCAGCACGTCGACGAGCTCCCAGTCGCGGTACAGCGCCAACGATCGCTCCGAGATGCCGAAGCCCCGCACCGGCTTACCCTGCATCGTCCCCTCGAAGAGGAAGGGGCCTTCCATGTATTCGACGGGCAACGTGTGCGCGGGCGCGGCGACCAGCGGCACGCCGGAGATCTCGAGGTCGAGCGCCTTCGACGTCAGCGTGTGCCGGTCGGGCAGGTAGCGGGCCGAAACGGGTGGCCGAATCAGCTGGCGCACCGACTCCGGCCAGCGCACGTAGCTCTCGGTACGCACCTCGATGTCCTCCACGCACTCCGGCTGCCGGTCGGTGTCGGCGTAGGCGACCGTCGCGCCGGTGAAGGGACGCGCGGCGTTTCGGTCGCGCCGGTCGAACTGTCGCCACGCGACGACGTCGACCCCGTTGTCGAGGTGGATGGTCCGCCACTCGTAGGAGATCGCCCGCGGGTCGCCACCGGTGCCGCCACCACCTGCCGAAAGGGGGAACCACTGCCGGTCGACGTGCCCAGAGGTGCCCGACACCTGCTCGACGGTGTTGCCCCACTTCAGTATTCCGGTCATGCCCATCCCGGTCTGGAAATAGGAGAACGTCTCTGGCTGGGCGAGGCATGAGAACCGTCCGTTGTAGGTGGACGCACCGACGGGAACGGGCGCCCGCGCCGGCGAGACCTCGAGGCGAAGTTCCATCGCGGTGTCGGACTGGTCGATCCCCGCCAGCGTGACGTCGTAACCGAACGGCACCAAGTCGTCGTCGTCGTCGCGGCGGGCGGCCCATCGGGACTGACCGGCGCGGCTGTCGAAGTTGATCTCCAGATGGCCGGTGGCGGCAGACATCTTGTGAATGGTCCCCGGCTCCATGTTCTTGGGCGGCATGTCGTAGTCGGTGAACGTTCCGTAGGTGCCGTTGTCGAGGTCGAACAGAGCCAGCGTGTGGAAGTCGGCCACGATCGATCCGCCGGGTCGGTTCTGGTTGAAGATAGTCAGGAACGCGAACCGCCTGCCCGATGTCGTACCGGTCAACTCGCCGGCCAGAAACCACGTGTCGGACTGGCAATGGGGGTGTACCCCCTCGGCGGCGGGGAACGTGAATTCGGGATCGTCGGGCACTAGTTGGAACGGGTAGCGCAACGCCGGATTCATCGTTTCGGTCACGGCAACCTGCCCTCGTCGAGTGCGCCCGGATTCAATCTGGCTATTATCGCAAAATTAAACTACTACGGCCTGCTGCGCCAGACTCACCTCCATCCGGGTGTTCAGCCCTGCGGCCGAAGTATGGAAGGCAGACTCGACTCGTGCGGACGGGCAGGCGATGACAACACCGGCGGACACCACCAACCGGCGCCCCGCCACGGTGGCGCAGATGGTGCGCGCACGTGCCGACGACGACAACGTCGGGCTCATCTTTCGCGACCGCTCCTGGACGTGGCGCGAGGTGGTGGCCGAGGCCGCGATGCGAGCGTCCTGGCTGCGCGAGACGCTGGATCCGACCCGGCCACCGCACGTCGGCGTGCTGCTGCCCAATGTTCCGGAGTACGTGTTCCAGATGTTCGGGGCCGCCCTGGCGGGGGCATGCGTGGTCGGGCTGAATGCGACCCGACGAGGCGCTGAGCTCGCCAACGACGTCGAGCACACGTCGTGCCAGTTCGTGCTCGCCGACGCCACCTACGGTGACCTGGTCCACGGGGCCATTCGCGTGGCGGGACGGCCGTGGGCGGACTACGACGGGGTGGCGCTGCCAGACGTCGATCCGCCGCCGACCGCGCTGATGTGCCTGTTGCTGACATCGGGTTCCACGGCGGCGCCCAAGGCCGCCATGCGCAGCCAGGGTCGGATCGCCGGTGGCGCCGGAATCGGCTTCGGCTCGAGGGACACGTTGTACTGTCCGATGCCCCTTTCGCACGGAAACGCCTTGAACGCGGCGCTCTTTCCCGCCCTTGCTGGCGGCGCGCGACTTCTGTTGCGCGACCGGTTCTCGGCGACGGCGTGGCTCGACGACGTCCGCACCCACGGCGTGACGTTCACCAACACCGTCGGTCGCGCACTCGGCTACGTCCTGGCAACGCCCCCGAGTCCTGCCGACAAGGACCATCGACTCAAGGTGGTGCTGGCGCCCGAGGCCTCCCCGCGGGACATGGCGGCCTTCCAGGATCGGTTCGGCGTGACCGTACTGAGCGGTTACGGCTCAAGCGAGGGTGGCATCGTGCTGGTGCCGTCGCGAAAGCCGGGATCGCTGGGCACCGCGCTGCCAGGTGCCGACGTCGCGGTGGTCGACTCGTCGGGGGCGGAGTGTGACACGGCGCAGTTCGATTCCGGTGGGCGACTGAGCAATTCCGACCGTGCAATCGGAGAGCTGGTTCGTCGCAACGCCGACGGCTCCTTCGAGGGGTATTGGAACAACCCGGAGGCCGATTCGGACCGATTGCGCGGCGGCTGGTTCTGGTCGGGCGACTTGGCTTACCGCGATGCCGATGACGTGTTCTGGTTCGCCGGCCGGGTGGGGGACTGGCTCCGGGTTGACTCCGAGAACTTCGCGGCGTCACCCGTCGAACGCATCGTCGGCCGATACGAACCCGCTGCAGCGGTAGCCGTCGTCGGCGTTCCCGATCCGCAGGCCGGAGATCAGGTGCTTGCCGTTCTCGAGTTGGGCTGCGACCGGACGTTCGATCCGGATGAGTTCGCGGAATTCCTAACGGCACAGCCCGATCTGGGCACCAAGTGGTCACCTCGGTTCGTCAGGCTCACCGCGGCAATCCCCGTCCTCGGCAACGGCAAGATCGACAAGCGGCCGCTGCGCCGCGACGCCTGGCTGTGCGACGACGAGGTCTGGTGGCGTCCTGCAGGGGCGCGAACGTACACACCGCTGACGAACACCGACCGCGACGCGTTGCGCGAGCAGTTCCGATCTCACCACCGGATGGGTGCCTACCCGTCCATCAACAACTAGGAGGCCAGGTGCCCGTCCACTACGAACTCGGAAAACGCGCTGACGCACCGAACGTCGTGCTGATCACGCTCGATCGGCCGGAGGCCAAGAACGCCTGCGACCTCGAGCACTTCCATCAGCTCACGCAGGCGTGGAAGCGCTTCGCCGAGGACGACGACGCCTGGGTGGCGATCTTCACGGGCGTCGGCCGGTCCTACATGGCGGGCGCCGACCTCAAGACCTACGTTCCCGAGATCACCGCCCTTTCCAAGCAGATCAAGGACGGTACTGCGACCGACGTCGGGGGCTACTCCCTGTCCGACGGCACCGACGCGGTGCTGCGCGGCAGCAAGATCTACAAGCCGATCATCGCGGCGGTCAACGGGCCGTGTGTGGCCGGCGGCATGGAGATGCTTGGCGGTGTCGACATCAGGATTGCCAGCGAGCACGCCAGCTTCGGCGTGCTCGAGCCGTCGCACGGCCTCTTCGCAGGCGGTGGCACCACCGTGCGGCTTCCGCGGCAGGTGCCGTTCGCCCACGCGATGGAGTTCCTGCTGTGCGCCGACATCGTCGATGCGCGGAAGGCGGCCGAGATGGGGCTGCTGAACGCGGTGGTCTCCGAGGAGGCGTTGTTGGACACCGCATTCGCCTATGCCGCGCGAATCACCAAGAACGCTCCGCTGGCGATCCAGGCCACCAAGCGCAGTGTGCTGGAGGGGCTGAAGGTCGACATGCGGGAGGCATACCGCAATGAATCGCTCATCTCGCGGGAGGTGTTCGCGACCGAGGACGCCAAGGAGGGTCCGCGGGCGTTCGCGGAGAAGCGCAAGCCGGTGTGGTCCGGGCGCTAGTTGACGATCACGGTTCGGACGCCCCGGCCCGCGCTCAGGTCGGCGAAGGCGTCGTTGACCTCGTCGAGGGCCACGCGGCGAGAGATCAATCGCTCCAAGGGCATCCGGCCGTTGCGCCAGAGGTCGAGCAAGATCGGGAAGTCCCGCCCCGGCACCACCGAGCCGTACTGACACCCCACCAGCGTCTTCGCGTTCATGAACAGGTCATAGGCAGACAACGCTACCGTCTCTCCCGGCGTCGCCGCACCGACGACGCACGTGGTCCCGCCCCGTCGGGTGGCCTTGATGGCGGTCTCGATCGTGGCGCTGCGGCCCACCGCTTCGAATACGGTGTCCGCGCCCCGGCGCCCGGTGATTGCCCTGACCTGCTTGGCTACGTCCCCGTCGGCCGGGTCGACGACGTGTGTGGCTCCGAACGACTCGGCGGCCTCGCGGCGCTCGGAAACCGGGTCGATCGCTATCACGATGGCGGCCCCGCGAACCACGCTCGCCATGAGCGCCGCCAGGCCGACGCCGCCCAGCCCGATCACCGCCACCGAACTGCCGTGTTCGACCGGCGCGGTGTTCAATGCCGCGCCCGCCCCGGTGGCGACGCCGCAGCCGACGAGAGATGCGACGTCGAGCGGAATGTCGCGATCGATCGGAACCACCGCCCTGCCAAGGCAGTTCGTCGCGGTCGCAAAGCTCGAGACACCCATCGCCGTGAAGAGCGGGTTGTGATCGAGGTCCGACGCGTAGGGCATGGCATAGCTGTCGGCGATGGCGTTGCGGCAAAGATGTACCTCGCCTCGCAGGCAGAACCAGCAGTGCTGGCACGCCGCCGTCCACGCGATCACCACGTGGTCGCCTGGCTCGACGTGATGCACCTCGGAGCCGACCTCCTCGATCACGCCAGCGCCCTCGTGGCCGAGGACGCACGGCGCGCCTGCGGGCAGCGCCCCGGTGGCCATCGACAGATCGGAATGACAGACGCCGCTCGCGGCGATTCGCACCCTGACCTGGTTGGGAGCGATGTCGGCGAGCTCGATGTCGTCGACCTCGAGCGGTTTCCCGATCTCGCGCAGGATTGCGGCGCGTTCCGTCATGCGTGGGTTCCTCGCTTCGCTGATCGGACCCTGTTCGAGTGACATTCTACCAACGTTCGAATATATTCGAACACTGGTCGAATCTTTAGGAGGCGACGATCCATGTCACCGAGCCAGCCGTCGGTCGCGGCGAATGCGTATGTCTTCGACCAGTTGTTCCTCGATGGCGCGTGGGTATCGCCGTCGACCAGCGATCTGTTCGACATCCGGTCCCCACACGACGGGAGCAAGGTCGGGTCCGCGCCCATCTCCTCGGAACCGGACGTCGACCGGGCCGTCGGGGCCGCCCGTCGCGCCTTCGACGAAGGACCGTGGCCACGGATGACGGTGGCGGATCGCATCGCCGCGTTGCGTCCGTTCGTCGCCGCGTACGCGGCCAGGACCTCCGAACTGGCCACCCTCGTCACCTCGGAGATGGGGTCGCCCGCGACCTTCTCCGAGCCCGCCCACGGTCTGGGGCCGCTCCTGCTGATGCAGGCCACGCTCGGTTTCGCCGAGGCCTACCCGTGGATCGAGCGGCGGGGTACCAGCATGCTGGTCCGCGAGCCCGCGGGTGTCGTCGGCATCATCACCCCGTGGAACGTCCCCCAGGTGACCATGCTCGCAAAGGTGTTGCCCGCGTTGATCGCCGGTTGCACCGTCGTGGTCAAGCCCGCGCCGGAGACACCGCTGGACGCCATGCTGCTCGCGGGACTGCTGGCCGAGGCCGACCTGCCACCGGGAGTCGCTGCCGTGCTACCGGGCGCTACCCCCGCGGGCCGTCGACTCGTCGAGCATCCGGGAGTCGACAGGATCGCCTTCACCGGAAGCGCCGACGTCGGCCGTGCCATCGCGAGCATCTGCGGGCAGCGACTGGCCAGGTGCAGCCTGGAGCTGGGCGGGAAGTCCGCGGCCATCGTCTGCGAAGACGCATCGCTGGAACGCACGGTTGCCGGCCTGCGGTTCTCGTCGTTCCTCAACAACGGCCAGGCCTGTGTCGCGCAGAGCCGAATCCTGGCGCCCCGCAGCCGTTACGACGAGGTGGCGCAAGCCCTCGCCGCGACGGCCGACGGCTTCGTCGTCGGTGATCCGCACGACCCGGGCACCGACATCGGTCCGCTGGTCTCGGCCCGTCAGCGTGAGCGGGTCGTGGGATACATCGACACCGGCATCGCCGAGGGCGCCACGGTGGCCGCCGGCGGGCCTGCCGTCATCGACGACCTGCCCGACGGACAGTACGTCCGTCCTACGGTCTTCCGCGACGTGGACAACTCCATGCGGATCGCGCGCGAGGAGATCTTCGGTCCGGTGATCGTCGTGATCCCATACGACGACGTGGACGACGCCGTCGCCATCGCCAACGACTCCCCGTACGGTCTCGGCGGCTCGGTGTGGACCAAGGATCGGCAGGCGGGCCTCGCGATCGCGCGCCGGGTCCGCACCGGCATGTTCGGGATCAACTCGTTCGCACCCGAGTTCGGCGTGCCCTTCGGCGGGTTCAAGGCCAGCGGCATCGGCCGGGAGTACGGACCAGAGGCCTTCGACGAGTACGTGGAGATGAAGTCGGTATACGGGGTACCCACATGACCGCGCCCCCACGGCGAGCCTACGGCGAACTCGACCGCGAACAGGTGGTGGCCGCGCTGCAGGACCTGGCCCGGCGAGTGGGTGTTCGGCGCGTGACCATGCGCGAGCTGGCCGCGGAGCTGGGCGTCGCCGCGCCATCGGTGTACTACCACGTTCGGGACAAGCAGGCGGCGCTGAATCTGCTGGCAGAGTCGGTGCTCTCCGCCATCGCCGAGCCGGGTCCAGGGCCATGGCACGAACGGCTGATCGAGTTGTACTCCCACGCCAGGAGGGTGCTGCTGGACGTGCCCGGAATCGCCGGGGTGCTCCAGACCAACGGGGACGGCGAGTGTGCGCGTCGCCTCGACAACCTGAGCCGCGCGCTCATCGCGCAATCCGGACTGACCAAAACCGTTGCGAACGCCGCACATACGGTGCTGTACACCTATCTTCTCGGCTCTGTCGGACTCGAGGAGTCCCGACCGCATTCGGTTCCTTCACCAAGCGAGCGGCAGGCGGCGTCGCGCTTCCGGGCCGGGCTGGCCGTCATCGTCAGTGGAATCCAGGCGTCCAGCCAGATTTCCAGGGAGGGCCGATGAACATTCCGAAACCGGGCCGTCTCGGGTCGTTGGTGACCGAACATCAGGGCGGTGCCGCCGATCTCGACGCCGCGGCAGTGCTCAATCCCGACACGTACGTCGACGGCGCCCCGTTCGACGCCCTCGCCCGGTTGCGCGCGACCGCCCCGGTGCACCCGGTGGTGCTGCCTGGACTGCCGAAGTCATGGCTGCTGACGCGGCATGCCGATGTTCGCATGGTCAGTCGTGACACCGAGACGTTCAGCAGCAAGCGGGGCAATACCCTCGTCGAGGTCGAGATGAGCCCGACGTCGGCGATGCTGCCCGGTATCGACCCGCCGCGACACGTCCTGTACCGCAAGCTCATCAACCAGGGCTTCACCGCCCGCAACGTCCAACGCCTGGAACCGCACATGCGCAAGGTGGCGCGCGACGTCGTCGCCGACGTGATCTCGAAGGGGCAGTTCGACGCCGTGCCCGACATCTCCGCAGAGATGTCACTTCAGGTGATCGCCGACGTTCTCGGGGTGCCTGCGGAAGATCGGATGGACGTCTTCCGCTGGAGCAATGCCATCGGGACCCTGGGGATCGAGGACCCCGACTACGCCCCAACTCCGCAGGCGCTCGGTGAGGCGGCCGCCGAAATGTTCGCCTACTGCGGCGAATTGGTGGAGCACCGCAGAAAACACGGACTGACCGACGACATCCTTTCGGCACTTCTCGCAGCGGAGGTCGATGGCGAGAAGCTCAATCGCGACCAGCTCAACGAGTTCTTCATGCTGTTGGCCATCGCAGGCAACGAGACCACCCGCAATACGCTGAGCCACGGAATCCTGGCGCTGTCAGACCATCCCGAACAACGTGCGCTCCTGGCCCGCGAGCCCGAGGCCATTCCGCTGGCCGTCGAGGAACTGCTTCGCTGGTCCACCCCGGTGATGCACTTCCGCCGCACCGTCACCCGGGACACGGAGATCGGCGGGCAGAAGATCCCCGCGGGGGACTGGGTGCTGATCCACTACCTGTCAGCCAATCGGGACGAAGACGTCTTCGAGCGGGCGCACCAGTTCGACGTCACGCGCGCCGACGCGGGTCACGCGGCCTTCGGCGGCGGTGGCACGCACTTCTGTCTCGGCGCCCAGCTGGCCAGGCTCGAGCTGCGGGTCCTGCTCGAGGAGCTGTACCCGAAGGTTCCCGACCTCGCGGTGACAGCGCCGCCGGATCGCCTGCGGTCGTCCTTCTTCCACGGCATCAAGCGGCTACCGTGCACGACCGGTGGGGCCTAGATGGGGGATCGTCGGCTCTGTGTCATCGGGGCCTCCCAGCACACCGTGCGCGACGGCAACGCGCCGGAACCCCTGATCAGCTGGGCGCGGCGGGCGCGCGAGGCGGCCGAGGTAGCCGGCGTGAGTCACGCTCTGCCGCAGCTCGATTCGATTCAGGTGGTCTACTGCCAGAGCTGGCCGTACGACGATCCGCCTTCGCGCCTCGCCGATGAACTCGGCGCGTCCCCGGGCCACCGCGTCTATTCCGGAATCGGCGGCACGACGCCCCAGGAACTGATCAACCGCACGGCGACGGCGATGCAGCGCGGCGAACTAGACCTTGCCCTCGTCTGCAGCGCGGAGGCGCTGGCCACGGTGCGCGTGGCGAAGAAGGGCGGCGAGCGGCTGCCGTGGAGTCACCGGAAGTCCACCCCGTTCCCGTGGGAGCCACCGCACGAATCGGAGATCGCCCACGAGGTGATGCAAGCGTGGGAGACCTTCCCGCTGTGGGACACCGCCCGCCGGGCCGGACGCGGCGCCACGTTAACCGACGATGCGGCCGAAGCCGCCACGATGATGTCGACCATGAGCGTCACGGCGGCGGCCAACCCGCACGCCTGGCGACCGACCGCACTGGACGCCACGACGGTGGGCACCGCCACCGCGGACAACCGTTACGTCGGCTGGCCGTACACCAAGCACGAGGTCGCGGTGATGGACGTCGACATGTCAGCCGCCCTGTTGCTGGCGACGGCAGAGAAGGCGGACGCACTCGGCGTTGCGAAAGACCAGCGCCTTTACCTGAACGGATGGGCGTACGCGGAGGACCCGGCGAGCATCGCCGAGCGCACCGACATGTCGCGCTCGGTCGCCATGTCCGTCGTGGGCCGGCACGCGCTGTCGGTCGCAGGCGTGGGTCTGGACGACATCGATGCGTTCGACCTGTACTCGTGCTTTCCCTCGTCGGTCCGATTGGCGTGCGATGCACTGGGACTCGCACTCGACGATCCGCGGGGGCTCACGGTGACGGGCGGGCTGCCCTACGCGGGCGGTCCGGCCAGCGGCTACCTCACCCACGCCATCGCCAGCACCTTCGACCGGCTGCGAGAGGGCCCCGGCCACGCTCTGATCACCGGCGTTGGCATGCACTTGGCCAAACACGTGGCCGCGGTCTGGTCGAGCACACCGGTCTCATCGGCGTCGACGATGGCTCCCGATCGCGCCCGGCTGCAGGCCGAGGTCGATGCCGAACAGCACCGCGAGCCACTATTGACGGCGTGGTCGGGACCGGGCACGGTGCGGGCCTACACCGTCGCCCACGGTCGCGACGGCGCACCGACGCAGGGTCTGGTTGTTCTGGACACCACCGACGGCCGGGCGTTGGCCCGGGTGCACGAGCTGGAGCTGCTACTCGACGCGGAGTCAAGGGAACTCGTCGGGGAGGACGTCACGGTGACCACCGATGGCCGTCGCAACGAGGCGCGTTGGTGACCCGAAAGGGATTGGGCCGCAATCGGTCAGTTGCGTCGCGACATCGCCTGCGGTGAGTGCGCCTGGATTCGCTGATCCGATTCCGGCAATGCGTGCGAGTGGGCATCGTCGACGTGCTTGTAGGCCAGCCGCCGAACCCGATCCACGTCGCCGTCCGCGATCGCGTCCGTCATCTTCACGTGGGCGTTGAGGGCGGCGCGCCGTTTGGCCGCGGTGGGAAAGGCGTTCTCCTCCCTGGCTCGGCCGAACCACTCACCCTCCTGGCTCACCCAAAGCGCTTCGAGGCTGCCCATCACTACGACCATGGTGTGGTTACCGCAACCCCGCGCCAGCACGTGATGAAACTCGCGGCCGATCTCGGAGAACTTCTCCGGATCGTTCAGGTTGTCGGCCATGGCCTCGTTGCTCTGGATCAGCTCGGGCACGACGGTGGTGGCCCGATCCGGTCGCATTGCCGCCAATGCCGCACAGGATGGCTCGAGTTCCTTCAGCGCCGTCATCAGATCGGTGACCGGGACCGCATCACTCTGCAGGACGAGGCCCAGCATGTACGCGGCACTGGACTTCGCGGGCGCATGCACGATCGCCCCACCACGGTTGCCGCGGCGGACGGAGACCAGGCCCTCGGTCTCGAGGATGCGCAAGGCCTCCCGCACGGAGACGAGGCTGACGTTGAAGTGCTCGACGAGTTGCTTCTGACCCGGCAGCAGATCGCCGTCGGCGAGCCTGCCGTCGATGATCTGCTGCCGCAACTCGTCGGCAACGATCTCGGCGGTTCTCCGCGACGACAGTCGACGGTGCGCTTCCGCGCCGATCCCAAGGATGGTCATGTGCTCCTCGCAGCCGACACGATGAGTGCGTCGGGCGCTGACAGCCGCGGGCACTATCTGATTAAGTGGCGATTTTAACATCGTTGGCGCCCAGGGGGCGGGCGTCGCCCGCTGGCTGCACCTCGACGCGGTGGGGAAATGGGCCGCGATCGGAGATCTGATCCGGATCGCCATCGGCGCCCATCTTCGCGATATCGAGGTGTGGCGTTGCGCCGCAGGCGATTCGACGTGCCCGCCTGAATGGCCCCCATGGCGCGGTATTGCTGTTTTTATATAAATAGCTATAGTGCGTGCTAAGGCGATGAGAGGTGCCGCGGGCGCGCGCCATCGCTGCCGTCTGCCAGAACCGCACGAAAGGCGTCGTCGATGAATCTCAACGATCTGGTCATGGTCAGCGTCGATGACCACGTGGTCGAACCCCCAGACATGTTCGACGGCCGACTGCCCGCGAAGTACCGCGAGTACGCCCCCGAGTTCATCACCAACGCCGACGGCACCAATGTCTGGAAGTACAACGGCGAAACGGTGATGAACGTGGCGTTGAACGCCGTCGCCGGCAGGCCCAAGGAGGAGTACGGCATCGAGCCGACCTCCTTCACGCAGTTGCGTCCCGGCACGTACGACCACGAGGAGCGGGTCAAGGACATGAGCGCGAACGGCGTGCTCGGCTCGCTGTGCTTTCCCTCGTTCCCGCAATTCTGCGGCCAGTTGTTCGCTCGTACGGCGGACAAGGACGTGGCGCTGGCGATGGTGCGGGCCTACAACGACTGGCACATCGACGAGTGGTGTGGAAGTCACCCAGGGCGTTTCATCCCGTGCGGGCTCCCGGCGATCTGGGACCCCGACGTGATGGCGGCCGAAATCCGGCGTGTCGCCAAGAAGGGCTGCCACGCACTGACGTTCAGCGAGAATCCGTCGAAACTCGGCTGGCCGTCGATTCACTCGGACCACTGGGATCCGGTGTGGCAGGCCTGCAGTGACGAAGGCGTGGTGGTGTGCATGCACATCGGCTCGTCGTCGCAGCTCACCATCACCTCACCCGATGCGCCGATGGACGTGATGATCACCCTGCAGCCGATGAACATCGTGCAGGCTGCTGCCGACCTGGTCTGGTCGACGACGCTGCGCAAGTACCCGGACCTCAAGGTCGCCCTGTCCGAGGGCGGCATCGGTTGGATTCCATACTTCCTCGAACGCGTCGACTACAACTACGACCGGCACCACGCGTGGACGGGTCAAGACTTCGGCGACAAGCTACCGAGTGAAGTGTTCAACGATCACGTCCTGACCTGTTTCATCGATGACAAGTTCGGCATCGCCAGCAAGGGTGCGCTCGACCTCGACATGGTGACGTGGGAGTGCGACTACCCCCATTCGGACTCCAATTGGCCCCGTTCACCGGAGGTGTTCGCCGAATCGGCGGCTGGACTCACAGACGAGGAGGTCGACAAGATCACCCACCTCAACGCGATGCGCCACTTCCAATACGATCCGTTCTCGATCCTCGGCGGCCGAGCCAACTGCACCGTCGGCGCCCTGCGCAAACAGGTCGAGGACCATGACGTCTCGATCAAGTCGCAGGCCCGCGAGGGTAACCGCGGAGATAGCGCCCAAGCCGCCAGAGACCTCGTCAAGATGGCTGCCGGTCCAGGGGGGAACTAGCCACCATGACGACGACGGCAGCCCCCGAGCAGAGCAGCGTGGCCCTCAACCAGCGGGCAGCGCAGCGGGCCGAGTCCCGCATGTTCGTCGATGGGCAACTGCGCCAATCGAATTCGGGGGAGACCTTCGACAACGTGAGTCCCGCGACCGGCGGGCTGTTGGGCACCACCGCGGCAGCCGGTGCCGAGGACATGGACGCAGCCATCGCGGCGGCACGGCGGGCCTTCGACGAGACGTCGTGGTCGACCGACCGCGAACTGCGCAAGCGCTGCTTGCTCCAGCTTCAGGCGGCGCTGGAGGGTGAGTCGGCCGACATCCGCGAGGAGATCGTCGCCGAGGTGGGCGCGCCGATGATGACCACGTACATGGCCCAACTCGACTGGCCGCTCTCGGATGCCCTGACCCATCCCGCCGAACTGATCGACTCGTTCACCTGGGAGCGGGAGCTGGGCGCGGGCACGGCCTTTGGCGGCGACAACCTGCGCAGGGTGGTCAAGGAGCCCGTCGGCGTCGTCGCGGCGATCGCGCCGTGGAACTACCCGATCGAGATCGTGCTGAACAAGCTCGGCCAGGCGCTCGCGACGGGCAATACGGTAGTGCTGAAGCCCGACCCGAACACGCCGTGGACCTCGACCCGCATCGGCAGGCTGATCGCCGAGCACACCGACATCCCCGCAGGGGTCGTCAACGTCGTGCCCACTCCCGACAACGCGGTGGCCGAGCGGCTGGTCACCGATCCACGGGTGGACTTGGTCTCGTTCACCGGATCCACCGACGTGGGACGCCTCATCGCGAAGCGCGGGGCCGAAACCCTCAAGCGGGTGTTCCTCGAACTGGGTGGCAAGTCGGCGATGGTGATCCTCGAAGACGCCGACCTCGACGAGGTGTTGCCGAACACCGCGCAGGTCTGCATGCATGCTGGCCAGGGCTGCGCGATCAACACGCGAATGTTGGTGCCCGCCCGTGCCTACGACGAATTCGTCCAGAAGGCGACCGCGTTGTTCGAACTCATCACGCCTGGCGATCCGGCGTTGGCCGAGACCTTCCTCGGGCCCGTCATCAACGCCAAACAGCAGAGCCGGATCCTGGGTTACGTCGACAGGGCACGGGCCTCGGGTGCCGAGATCACCACCGGCGGGCACGCACCAGCCACGCTCGACGACGACCTGGCAGGAGGCACCTACGTCATGCCCACCATCGTTGCCGGCGTGGACAACTCACACGAGATCGCCCAAACGGAGGTGTTCGGCCCGGTGATGGTGGTGCTGCCCTACCGTGACGAAGAAGAGGCGCTCCGAATCACGAACGACAGTCGGTACGGTCTGTCCGGCTCGGTGTTCTCCGCGTCCCGCGAGCGGGGGATGGCCTTCGCCGCCAGGGTGCGGGCCGGCTCCTTCAATGTCAACGGTGGCCTCTTCTACGGCGCCGATGCACCGTACGGCGGATACAAGACCAGCGGCCTCGGTAGGCAGAACGGCGTCGAAGGCTTCGAACAACACCTGGAGACCAAGACCATCGGCTACCGCTGACGGCGCGGTCAACCGCCGCGCGCCTCGATCATGGCCGAGCGGTTGACCTTGGTGGCTGCGGTGCGGGGGATCTCGTCGACGAATTCAACGGTCTTGGGCACCTTGTAACGGGCGAGACGGCCCTTGGCGTACTGGATGACGTTCTGTTCGGTGATGGAGTCGCTGCCGTCGGCGAGCTGCACGACCGCATGGACCCGGCGGCCCCACTCGGCGTCCTTTAGTCCCAACACCACGACGTCGACGATGTCGGAGTGCGCAATCAAGGCGTTCTCCACTTCTGCGGGAAAGACATTCGCGCCGCCGCTGACGATCATGTCGGTGCGGCGATCGGCGATGTAGAGATAGCCGTCCTCGTCGAGACGGCCAAGGTCGCCCGCCGAGCGGAAGCCGTCTTCGGTTGGCACTGCGGGCGCGGCACCACCCAGATACCGGTAGGTGTCATTCATCGGTGCGCGCAGGTAGATCTCACCGATCTCGCCGGTGGGTACGACGGCTCCCCGTTCGTCGAGGATGCGGATCTCGGTCTCGCGAAAGCCGCGGCCCACGCTGCCGGGGCGCTGCAGCCACTCGTCACCACGCAACGTGGCCAGGCCCAGGTTCTCCGTCATCCCGTAGGCCATCACGATCTGCTCGGGGCTCAGGAGGTCGAACCACCGGCGGAGCAGATCGGGTGGCATGGCCGCCGCGCCCTGCATGACCCACTCCACGCTCGAGAGGTCCCGTTGCGCGACGCCTGGCACGTCGGCGATGCGTCCCAGCATCGTGGGGGTGGCGGTGAAATGGGTGACGCGATGCCGCTCGATTGCGTCGAGGACCGATGTGGCACTGAACTTCTCGAGCACGACGAGCAGGTCGCCGCCGAGCAGGTACAGCAATGGGTTGAAGCCGTTGGTGTGGTACATCGGGCCGGGCACCAGAATCGTCTGCGGCCGTGGGACGGGCGCCCAATGCTCGGCAAACGGCTCACTGAGGGTCGACGTCCACTCCGCGGGCCGCGTGTTCAGAATGATCTTGGGAAGCCCGGTTGAGCCGCTACTGCAGATGCCGTTTTGCATCGGCGCGACGGCCACGGGCAACGCCGTCTGGGCTTGGGCTTCGGCAGCTGCGGACAGTTCGTCGCGGTTGTCCTCGTCGACGACGACCGCGGCTCCAAGGGCCTCGAGCAGCCGGGTCCGTTCCCAGGTCGGCAGATCCCAACGCATGGGCACCGGGACCGAGCCGACCTTCCAGCAGGCCAGGGCCGCCAGAATGAACTCGACGGAGTTGGGAATGGCGAGCCCGACCAGGGTGCCCAGGTGTGCTCCCCGCGCGGCCAAGGTGCGGGCCCACTGATTGGCGGCGCGGTCCAACTGGTCGAGGGTGAAGCAAGTTTCGGCGCCGTTCTCGGCCACCATCGTCAGCGCGACGCGGTCGGGATCGGCCTCGGCGAGGCGGCGCAGCTGTTCTCCGAACGGGATGCCGTCCTCGACGGTGGCAGGCGGTGGTGGGGGGACCCTGTGCATACCGGGTTCGGCGGTCAACGCCGACGACCTGAAATCACCTGTGCGGGCAAGGCCTGGATGCGTTGGTCGGGATCGTCGGCCACGACATAGGTCTGGGTGTCGCCGACGTGGCGCGCTGCGAGTCGTCGCGCCCGCTCCGCGTCGCCTGCCTCGATGGCCTGGGTCAGCTTCACGTGAGCATTGTGGGCGGCCCGGCGCTCGGAGAGCGACGGATAATCGCCTTGTGCGGTCGTCTGTTCGGCCCACTGACGCTCGTGACTGGTCCACAGGGCCTCGAGGCTTCCCATTACGACGGCCATCGTGTGATTGCCGCAGCCGCGGGCGATTTCGTGGTGGAACTGCCGACCGATGTCGGTGAAGCGCGATCCGTCGTCGAGGTGTTCTGCCGCCAGGGCGTTGAGTTTGACGAGTTCTGGCACCACGGTCTCGGCGCGATCGACTCGTTGCGCGGCCAGGGCCGCGCACGACGGCTCCAGCTCCTGCAGAGCCAACCCGAGATCGGTCAGCGCGACGGAGTCACTTTGTAGCACCAGCCCGAGCATGTAGGCAGCAGATGACTTGGCCGGGGCGTGCACGACCGCGCCACCGCGGTTGCCGCGCCGCACTGACACCAAACCCTCTGTCTCCAGTATTCGCAACGCCTCGCGCAGTGACACCAGGCTGACGCGGAATCTCTCGACGAGGACGTCTTGGCGGGGGAGCAGATCGCCGTCGGTAAGCTCGCCGTCGAGAATCTGCCGGCGCAACTCCTCGGCGACGATCTCGGCAGTGCGACGCGCGGACAGCCGACGTCGAGCCTCGGGGCCAATTCCGATCGCGGTCATTTGATTCCGGCAGCGAACGTGGAAAGCGACGCGGTGCTGCGCCGCGTCGCTCTTGCTGATGCGCAATTTTAGCAGCTTTAGCTCCTTTTGAGGCCTGATCCCTAGCAGCGGTAGATGCGCTCGGCGTTGCCTGCGAAGAGCTTGTCGCGAGCATCGGCGTCGAGTCCGGCCGTGACGGTCGCGTACGACGTGTAGAGCTCGTCGAGAGTGCCGTGCATTCCGTCGACGGGAAAGTTGCTCGCGAAGAGGCAACGGTCGACGCCAAAGGCTTCGATCGCGTGCTCGAGCCACGGCGCCAGCGTCGCGGCGGCCATCGTGCCCAGCGGCATCGCCAGGCCGGAGAGCTTGCACAGCACGTTGTCGCCGAGGCTCGCAAGGGCGTTGATGCCGTCGGCCCAGAGTGCACGCTCCTCGTCCGAATCGTTGCGAGGCCAGCCCATGTGCTCGACGACCACGATGAGGTCGCCGTGTTGCTCCAGCGTCTTGGCAGAGGTGACCAGCTGATCGGGGTGCACCATCAACTCGAAGAGAAGGTCGCGCTGCTGCAGGGCGTTGAGGACATCGGCCGACGGGAGGGGTCCCACGGCAGCCCCCATCGGCCGGACTCCCCGGAAGCGTTGTGCTGCACGTTGTTCGTCGATGGCGGCCACCGTCTCGGCCACCGAGTCACAGGGGGGTAGGCCGCCGATGATGGCGTCGGGATGGCCGTCGGCGGCCGCGCGCAGATCGAGCTCGAGGGTCTCGTCGACCGAGTGCCTGCCGGTGGCTGCGGCGACGTTGACCAGTTTCTCGACGTTCCACCCGGTGGCCTCGGTCAGGTAGGTGGCCACGTCGAAGCGGCGCGACATTCCGGCGACTTTCTGATTGCTCGCGCCCAGGTCGAGCTGGTCCTTGCCCGCCGACAAGTACGGGTACCAGTCGGTGCGGTCCGGATCCCACAGGTGGACATGGGCGTCAACAATTCGGGCGGGTCGATGCGGCGCCTTGTTCTTCGCGGGGGTCATCTCGGCTGCACGACCTCTCCGAGGGTGTCGTCGAACCATGCGGGCACCGCGGGTCCGCCGAAGCTGATGCTGCCGATTGGGCGCGGGTGACTGCGCAGGCCGAACCACCCAGCAGCCGAAACCAATTCGGCGCCCGCGAGGCTGTCGACCTCTGCGCTGCACACCAGATGGGCGGCGAGTTCGGCTGGGATGTGCCTGAAGTCGGCACCGTCGGACTCGGCGCTGATGGCGAAGGGCACCACCAGGTCGCGAGTGGCCTTGCGGCCGGCTCGGCAGAGCTGTGCGGCGGCCTGAGCTTGGCTGCGGCCGCCCGCGTTGGTGGCGTCGGTGATGACGACCAGGCGAATCTGACGGTCCTTGGCCGCGGCCAATTCGGCTACGGCTCTTGTCCATTGGGCTTCGGCGTCGATCCGCTCGACGATGCCGTGGTGCTCGGACAAGATGTGCTCCCAATCTGAGGCCGCACCGGTGGCGGGTCGGCCGCCGGCCAAGGCGACCACCACCCCGTCGAGCGAGCCGATGCCGGCTAGCTCGGCAACGGAGTGGACGGTGTGGCACGCCGCCCCCCTGGCCGCCAGTGCACCGGACACGGCCTTCGCTACCTCGGGCCGGTCGGAGACCACAGCGCACGTCCGCGGGACCTCAGAGGGGCGTTCGTTGGTCGGCGGCGAGTCGAATAGCATGCCGAAGCGGGCGTTGCTGCCGCCCCCGCTGACCTGCTTGGCCTCGGCCGGGCCAAGAGCGGTGGCCGTCGCGGCATCCATCACCCGCGCCGCCGAAGCAACGTCGTCGCAGCGCACGACTTCGATCAGGCGCGGCTCGTCGATCACCGACACTTCGGACCCCGCGACGAAGAGCACCCGTCCACGGCACGACGTGAAGTCCTCGCTCACCAGGTGCGCAGCCAGCGGGCCGAGGTGCTCGGGGGCAGGCATCGAGCCCAATGACAGGCCACCGGTGGCCGAGCCGCTTGCGGGTTGCGTGGCGGCCAGCGCTGCTGTCACCATCCGCGTCGCGGCGATCGGCGAGATCGCGTTGATCACCACCCCCGCGGGCGCGTGCCGACCCAGCTCCCACGTCAGCGACGCCACGGCGCGCTTGGCGCAGCCGTAGGCGCCCGCGTCGGCCGATCGCCACCCCGATCCCGAGGTGACGCCGAGGATGTGTCCGTGTCCGGCCGCCGCCATCAGTGGCAGGGCAGCGCCGAGTACGTTGCGGTAGCCGTCGAGGTGCACCGAGAGAACGCGCAGCCAGTCGTCGGCGCTTCCCTTGGCGAAGCCGGTGGGACGGCTGATGCCTGCGACGTTGACCACGGCGTCGAGGCCGCCGAACTCCTCGGCCAGCTCGCCGAAGAGCCGGCGCACGTCCGCTTCGTCGGTGACGGACACCCCGGAGGCTCGGGCGGCGCCACCGGCGGCGACGATGCGTCCGGCGGTGGTCTCCTCGGGTTGGGGCAGTTGTTCGGAGCCGTCGATCGAGACCAGCGGGTCAACGGTGACGACGAAAGCGCCTGTGCGGCTGACTGACTCGGCGATGGCAGCGCCGATGCCGCCGCCGCCCCCGGTGACGACGACCACCCGTTGTCGGTCGCTCACGCCAGGTCCAGCCCGTCGAGCTCGCCCGACTCGAGCCAGCCCTCGAGCAGGTCGCGATAGGCGAAGTAGTCGCCGAAGCCCCGACCGAAGTTGGTGTCGCGCGCCTTGATACCACCCGGGTCGCCTTCGTTGTTGATCCGCGACGGCGTGCAGGCGGACATCACGGCGCTTGGGTCGACGTAGGTCTCGACGATCTGCCGAATCCAGTCGGCCTCGGCCTCGGCGCTGACGTCGAACACGTCGGCCCCGTGCTTGTGGAGCAGGGCAACCGTGCCTGCGATGAACTCCGCGCCGAGCACGGCGATCTGGGTGTAGTTGACCGTGACGACCGCTTGCTGCCCGGGCGCGGGCATCACGAACATGTTGGGGAAGCCGCGGCTCATCATCCCGAACAAGCTGGCGGCGCCGTCGGCCCACTTCTGCGCGAGCGTGATGCCGCCGCGGCCAACGATGTCGTGACCCACCCGGCGCTGCAGTGGGGTGAGCTCGGCCTCGAAACCGGTGCCGTAGACGATGCAATCGACGTCGTACTGCTTCCCGCCGACCACTGGCCCCGATTCGGTGATCCGCTCGATGCCCGCTGGGCAGTCGACGAGGGTGACGTTGGGACGGTTGAAGGCGTCGAAGTACTCGTCGTGGAAACAGGGCCGCTTGCAGAGATATCGGTAGTACGGTTTGAGCGCCGCCGCGACGTCGGGTTTGGTGACGAGCTGATCGATCCGTTGCCGGTGCTGCTCCATGATCCCGAAGTCGAGTTCCTCTGCGGCCCGCATGAATTCACCGATGCTCGCGCCCTTGACCCGCGGCGGGTTCTGCACTGCGGCGTAGTGCTGGGTCCACCCGTCATCGGTGAGGTCCGTCTCGACCGGGCGGCCAAGCATGATTGACTGGAAGTTGTCCATCCGCGCCTTCTGCCAGCCCGGCGTCAGCCCGTCGGCGAACGTCGGATCGGTCGGCCGGTTGCCGCGCACCCCGATGGCCGACGGCGTCCGCTGGAACACGTAGACGTGCCTGGCCGCCTCGGCGAGCGGCGGAAGGGCCTGCAGGCCGCTCGCGCCGGTGCCGACCAGCGCCACGACCTTGTCGCCGAGGTCCGTCAGTGCCTCGCCGGGGCCGCCACCGGTGTAGCCGTAGTCCCATCGCGCGGTGTGGAAGGCCCGACCGGCGAAACCGTCCATTCCCGGGATGACCGGCAACTTCATGAGATTGAGGATTCCCACCGCCAACACGTAGTAGCGGCAGGACAACTCGTCGCCCCGGTCCGTGTGGATCTGCCACCGGCCGACGGCGTCGTCCCACTGCGCTTGGGTGACGTTCGTATGGAAGAGGGCATCGGGCACCAGGTCGAAACGATCCGCGACCGCCTGCAGGTGCAGCCGAATCTCTTCGCCGAAGGCGTAGCGCCGGGTGGGGACGTAGTCGAGTTCCTCGAGCATCGGGAGGTACTGGTAGGACTCGACGTCGCACATCACGCCCGGGTAGCGGTTCCAATACCAGGTGCCGCCGATGCCGCCTGCCGCGTCGACGATCCGGATGCGTTCGATGCCGGCCTTGCGGAGGTGCGCGGCCGCGAGGAGGCCGGCGATGCCACCGCCAACGATCACGACGTCGGGATCGTCGCTGACGGGGTTGCGCTCGGCGAGGGGGGTGAAGGGATCGGCCCGGTAGCTGGCGGCGTGCTCATCGGCGGTGAGGTCACGGATGGCTGCCCGGCCGGGAATCAGCCGCCGATCGCGCTCGGCGAGGTATTTGGCGTGAACGGCTTCCGGGTCGAAGGCCATGAAGTTCCCTTTCGACGGCGTCACGGAAGATGTTACAAACCCTTGAATGAATGTCACGTGCTGAATTCGCTATTTTTGTTAAGATAGTGACGGCCGGTCGCTGATGGCAAGACCCTCGACGCAGAGGCAGAAGGGTGGGGCACCTTGGTCAGCCACGCGCACCCCGTGGATTGGACACCGCTGCCCGTGCCGTGGGCGGTTGAGGCCGTTGACCGGATTCCCAAGCAGCGCTATTACGACCCGGACTTCTACGCGCTGGAGAACGAGTCATT
This sequence comes from Mycobacterium sp., assembly GCF_032161845.1. Taxonomy (GTDB): domain Bacteria; phylum Actinomycetota; class Actinomycetes; order Mycobacteriales; family Mycobacteriaceae; genus Mycobacterium. The sequence goes on along the minus strand of NZ_JAVRQA010000396.1, from coordinate 790 downwards.
GTGGCCACGGGTGTGGCAGATGGCGTGCCGACTCGAGGAGCTTCCCGCACCAGGGGACTTCGTCGAGTACGAGATTCTCGACCAGTCCATCATCGTGGTCCGCGTCGATGCCGACCACGTCCGCGCGTACTACAACTCCTGCCGTCACCGCGGCATGAAACTCGTCGAGGGCAGCGGATCGCGGCGCAGCTTCGTCTGCCCCTTCCACGGGTGGTGTTGGGGTCTGGACGGAAAGAACACCTTCGTGCTGCGGCCCGGTGCGTTCGACGAGGGCAACCTCGACGCAGGCGACCTCGAGCTGGCGTCGGTCAGGTGTGAGCTGTGGGGCGGGTGCGCGTGGATCAACCTCGACGACGGCGCTGCGCCGCTGCGCGACTGCCTCGAGCCGATGGCCTCCAAGTACGACGAATGGAAGATCGGCGCGCTTCGGACCGAGTGGTGGAAGTCGTGCCTGCTCCCCGTGAACTGGAAGCTGGCCGCGGCGGCCTTCATGGAGGGCTATCACGTCCCGCAGACCCACCCGCAGCTCATGCCGTCCTCGCGCAAGGCGGAACCGTCCTCGGGGGCGAGCGAAGCGACGGGGGATGTGGCGGTGCACCCGCTGATCGAGACGAGCCTGCACCTCATGCGGACTCTCGGATCCGGCATGGGGGGCATGACGCACGACAACGACATCCGGATCGCCGAAGGGCTGCAGCACATGTCGCTGCCCGACGATCCCCGCGAGGCGAGGGCGGCGTGGCAGAGTGCCGTCAACGATGCGGTCACCACCTGGCACCGGAACCGCGGC
>NZ_JAVRQA010000395.1:0-17438 GCF_032161845.1 Mycobacterium sp. | reverse complement strand
CCGGCGCGGTCAGCCACTGGTTCAGTGCGCGCTCCATGAGCAACATCCCGATGGACGCCAGCAATCGGCATTCGTCGTCCGGCGTCGGAAGGCGTCGCCGGTCGGCGATCACCTTCGCAACCGTCTCGGTATTGGCCGCGTGGTTTCGGCGTTCGCGGCCGAGCAGTACCAGCGATGACGCGACCGCTTCGTGGTACTGCGCGATCCTCTTCCGGATGCGCTTGAGTCCTGGCGCCAGCAACGCGAATGAATTGGCCATTGCCTCGAAGTCGGACATCTCTTCGGGCTGGGCCAGGTATACGCCGCTGACGGCGTCGATGAAGTCGTACTCGCCGAAGAAGAGCACCGACTCCTTGGTAGGGAAATACCTGAAGAAGGTCCGCGGTGAAAGACCCGCGCTCTCGGCGATCTGGTCCGTCGTGGTCTCGTCGTAGCCGTTGGCGCTGAACAAGTTCAGCGCCGCCTCCAGCAACGAATTGCGCGTGCGGTCCGCATGTTCGTTCCGTGGTGAACGGTCGCCCCGTGCCATCTGTCAAACCTCCTGGACCATCTCGGGTGTCCCGACAGTACAACGGCGGTCCGCCGACGTGGCCCGTTGACACCGATCGAATCGGCGACCATAGTTCTTTCAGTATGACAGTCTACTGTCACAGTTTCGTATCCGGCGCACTTACCAAGGAGGGGACCACCCACATGACAGAGCTCGTCGTGAACGGGACTTCGAACATCAACGACCTACCGTTCGCACACGACCGTTCCCGTGCCTGGCGGGAACTCCGTGAGGCGGGGGAGGCGGTTGCGTCCGGCGAGGAGATCGTGCTCACCAGCGCCGAGGCCGTGGAGTTCGCGGCAAAGCGGCCACACATCTTCTCGTCGGCCAAGGCGTTCGACGTGCTGGGCAGCCCGGTCCCGCTAGTGCCCATCGCCATCGACCCGCCTGACCACACCCGGTTTCGCCGCATGCTGGACCCGTTCTTCAGCCCCAAGAAGATGGCTGAGCGCGAGGTTGAATTTCGCAGGCAGGCGGGCGACCTGATCGATGCGATCGTCGCGAAGGGTGAGTGTGAGGTGATGGCCGATCTCGCCACACCGTTCCCGTCGCAGGTGTTTCTGACTCTCTTCGGGCTGCCAATGGCGGACAGGGACAGGTTGGTGCAGTGGAAGGACTCGATCCTGCAGTTCACCGACCCCGGCAGCGGCGACCCGACGCCCGAGGTCCTCACCTACGCGCTGGAGTTGTTCAGCTACCTCACCGAGCACATCGCCGAGCGTCGGACCGACAAGAGTGGCAGTGACATGCTGACCCAGCTGATCCATGACACCGAGGACGGCGGCATGGACGACAATGAAATCCTGGGCCTGTGCTTCATGTTCGTGCTCGCCGGTCTCGACACCGTGACCTCGGCCGTCGGGTTCTCGTTGGCCAAGTTGGCTGCGGATACCGACCTTCGGCATCGCATCAGCGCTGACTTCTCGTTGATTCCGGCATTCATCGAAGAAATCCTTCGCGTTGACGGTCCGGTGCCGTTCGCCCCGCGGGTCACCACCGAAGAGGTGGAGGTGGCGGGACGAGTGGTGCCGAAGGACACCAGGGTGATGCTGAGCTACGGCAGTGCCGATCGCGATCCGCGGCGGTACGACGACGCCGACGAGGTCAAACTGGATGACAAGGTGGTGCACTTCGCCTTTGGGCGCGGGCCCCACCGTTGCCTCGGGTCGCATCTTGCCCGTCTGGAACTTCGGCTCATCCTCGAGGAGTGGCATACCCGCATTCCCGAGTACACGCTGGCCGGCGGGGAGCCGCAGGTACCGTGGCCGACGGGAACCATGGCATTGCAGTCCGTGCCGTTGAACATCAAGCCGTCGTAGGCGACTCGTTTCATCTACTCGTCTAGACCGGATGCGGCTTCGTCTTCGCGGGTCAGCCCGGCCGCGCCGATGAGTTCTTCGTGCAGTTCGAACCACACCGTGTGATAAGAGTCGACGAGCGGCCGGGTGAACCAGGTCGTGTCGCCAGCCTGAATGCGGTCCAGCGCTGCCGACAGTTTGGCCGCGTAAGCGTCCAGTCGCGGTAGCTGCTCGGTGACAGCGGCCAAGATCGGAAGCACCGCTCGGTGGACACCACCGAGCCGATTCAACACCGCAGCGTCGTGGTCGGCGTCGGCGTGATCATTCGGCGCGCCGTCCTTGAGCTGCCAGTCGGACACCAGGACCTTGAAATCGCGGTTCACTCCGCGGAATTCGTCGTAGCACCGCACGATCGCGTCATCGTCGACGTTGCTTCGTTCGTCGGCGAGCAGCTCGGTCAGGCGCGTCCGGCCGTCGGAGGACAATCGGATGGTCTTGCCGTCGGTCAACAGGCCAGCCTCGGTGAGCTGCTTGACTGTGAGATTTGCGCAGAGCTCGTCCGTGTCGAGCGTTGCGGCAAGCGCCTCGGGCCGAACCCGGCCCTTGAGTCGCACGGCCTGCAGCAGCGTCAGCTCATCCATGGTCGGACCTCTCGGTGTGCAGCGGGTCGCGTTGATCGTCGGCAAGCCGGACCGCGGTCAGCATGGCGATCAGGGGACTGTCGCAGACCACATCGGTGCGGCCGGTCGCCAGCGCGTCGCGCACCGCGACCTCGCCCGTGTCGGCGAGTGCGGGATGCGTACCGGCGGTGTGGGCTCGCAGTGGGCTGACACGGCGGGCGAGCGCCGCCAGCGCAATCAGATCGGGGCTGTCGCATTCGGACCAGGCCACCAAGGTCAGCGCGCCCTCGCGCACCTCACCTTCGCCGCCGTCAACCGTGATTACCTTGCCATCGAGTGCGGCGGCCAATCCTGCGCCGCAGCCCACCACGGCAGGCCTACCGAGCTCGCGACTCACCACCGCGGCATGGGAGGTGGTGCCGCCGTACTCGGTAACGATGGCGCGGGCCGCCATCATCCCGGCGACGTCGTCAGGGCTTGTCGAGCTGCGAACCAGGATCACGTCCTCGCCTTCGTCGGCGGCGTCGAGCGCAGCGTCGATGTCGGCGTAGGCAGTGCCCGACGCAACACCCGGGCTGGCTGGCAAACCCTTCGCCAATAGCTCTGCGGCGAAACGCGTTTCGGGTTGCAGCGCGGGTGACAGCAGTGTCCGGACCTGCTCGGGGGTGACCCGTCGCACCGCTTCGGCGTCGTCGATGAGACCGACGTCGTGAAACTTCAGCGCCAGCCGCACGGCAGCCTGTGGGGACCGCTTCGCCACACGGGTCTGCAGCAGCCAGAGTCGGCCCGCTTCGACGGTGAACTCGATGTCCTGCACATCGCGACTGAGGCGTTCGAGCTGATTCGCCGCCGCCATCAGCTCGGTGAACACCGTTGGCTGCGCGTCACGCAACGCATCAAGAGGCAGGCAGTCGAAAGTGCCCGAGACCACGTCCTCGCCCTGCGCCCCTGGTAACCATTCGCCCAGCGGCTGGTCGGCACCCGTGGCCGGATTGCGGCTAAACAAAACGCCGGTGCCCGAGTCGTCACCGAGGTTGCCGAAAACCATCGCCTGCACCACGACCGCGGTGCCCGCGCTGCCGTCCAACCCGTGATGCGTGCGGTAGGCCACCGCCCGCGGACTGTGCCATGACGCGATCACTGCCTCGATCGCTCCACGAAGTTGGTCGAACGGGTCGACGGGGACGCCGGCGGATGCGTCCGCGTCGAGCACGATTCTGCGATACATCGACTGAAACCGGGAGCGGGTGTCGGCGGCGAACTCCGGTGTGGTGTGTGCGGCCAGCGACTGGTGGACCTCGTCGTTCATGCCAAGGTCGAGCACCGTGTCCAGCATGCCCGGCATCGACTGCGCTGCGCCCGACCTGACGCTGAGCAGCAGTGGCCGGGGACCGCGACCGAAGGTGCGCGACGTCGCGGCCTCCAGCCACCGGAGCTGGTCAAGCACCTCGGGCCAGACCCGATCCAAGACGTCCCGATCCTCAGCAAGCAGCGACGCGCACACGCCGGTGGGGAGGCAGAACGCCGGCGGCACCGGCAGGCCGAGGCTATGCATCAGGTTGATGCCAAAGCCCTTGTTGCCAAGCGATTCCCGCGATTCCTGCGCAGTGCCGTCGAGCAGGACCACGGAGTTGTGCCGTACGTTCGGCAGCATCGTACCTATCCGACTTTGGGAATGATTTCCTCTGCCACCCACTGCAGGTGGTCGAGGTAGGCGGTGAAGTCGTTCACCGGGGGTGGGTTCACCCAGGTGTCGGTGACGCCACGCTCGGCGAGCATGTTGCAGTTGTCGATGACCTGCTGGGCGCTCTGACCGAACTGCGCGTTCGGGTCGTCGACGACCGCGTGCTCCTGGCCGATGGACAACACCGCGAGACTGTAGAACACCGAAAACGGCCGATCGTCGAAACCTGGCTGCGAGCGCAGATAGTCGAGCTTTGCGGGCAACTCATCGGGCTTGGTCAGCCATGGCGCCCAGCCGTCGCCGAACCGGGCCGCGCGGCGCAGTACTGCGTCGGCGTCCCCGCCCATCCAGACCGTCGGGTGAGGTGTGGAGATCGGCTTGGGCCCGAACGCGATGTCGTCGAACTTCACGAACTCGCCGTCATAGCTGGGCGATTCGCTGTGCCACAATTCGAACATCGCCTCGAGGCATTCGTCGGTGATCCTGCCGCGCTTGTTGAACGGCACGCCGATCGCGTCGAACTCGTCCTTGAGCCAGCCGACGCCGACGGTGACCTGCGCGCGACCCCCGCTGAACCAATCGAGCGTGCTGATTTGCTTGGCGGCGATGATCGGATTGTGCAAGGGAAGGATGGTCACCATCGATCCGATGGTGATCCTCGACGTCGCACCGGCAACGAAGGCCTGGGCGGTGGTGGCGTCGAAGTAGTGGTCACCGGACAGCTCGACGTGAGTCTTCGGCGTGAAGAAGTGCTCCGGAAGGAAGACCATCGAGTAGCCGAGTTCCTCGGCGCGCTTCGCGACCCCGGCGATGTCCCGGCCGCTGAGGCCATGCTCCCACGGCTGGGTCATTGCGGCGACGTGCATGCAGTTGGGCAGATAGACGGTGAATTGCATTGCCAGTCTTCCGGGTTGGATTCGATGATCTCCGCAAGGCGGGGGCCGTCGGCGAACGCGGGCCTTGTGACCGAGCACGCTATGGCAGTCGACTGTCATAGTCAAGTCCGTTTCGGAACACTGAGAAAACCGGACGTGCATCGATGAGGCGTGTCAGAATCCTCGCAGAGAGTGACAGTTGACTGTCATCAGCGGATCGGGAGGATGATGGCCGACGACGGCATGCCCGCGGGCTTGACGGATCCGATCCTGGGGAGCAGCGAGCCGGGCCGGACGTGGACGCTGACCAACGTCGGCGAGGCCACGCCGGACATCCTGTCGCCGCTGTGCTGGTCGCTCTGGGGTCGTGGAGTCGAACTGGCCTCTCGCGCAGGCATGTACGACTTCGGCGTGCTTCCTCGGGCTGCACTCGTCGTCCCAGAGGATCCGAACCAATGGGCGACGGCCTGTTTCTACGGCAGGCAGGCGATGAACGTCGATCGTGCCCGTGAACTGGCGGGTCTCCTGCCGGGCATGGACGGTGACGACTTCGAACGCGACCTGTTGGGTTCGGTGCGCGTCGATGCCACGCCCACCAAGAGTGACCCGATGAGGCTGCCCTTCGTAGCGGTAAAGGCGCCGCTGGCGGCGATTCGGCAACGCTGGGCGCCCCAGTGCGCGCACGACGAGCAAATGGACTGGTGGCGAGCCGAGGTGCTGCCGAGCGATCCAGCCGATCCCCGTGCCCTGCTGGCCGATTCGGTGCACCGGTTCACCACCGTCATGCGGGCCCATGTCCGCACTCGGATGATTCTGAACGGGCTTCGGTCTCAGGTCGAGTCGATGACCGGCCGACTCGGACGCGCGGATCTGGTGCCGACGTTGCTCGCCGGGTACGGCGGTGTCATCGAGACCAGCCTCGCCGACGACGTGTGGTCGGTGGGTCAGGGCCATCTGTCGGTCGCCGAGTTCGTCGAGCGGCATGGCTTCCACGGCCCCAACGAGGGCAATGTCATCGGACACTCGTGGCGGGAGGATCCTGAGGCGGTAGTCCGAATCGCCGCGGTTCACTCGGGCAGGCCGGAAGCCGAACGCCCTCGGGTACGGGCAAACCGGGCGGTGGCCGCCCGCGAGCGCGCGGAAGCCGAACTACTCGCCGGAATGCCCGCGCTGCGGGGACGGCTCTTTCGCAGACTCCTGCAGTTCACCGGGGCCCAGGTGCGGTCGGTGGAACTCACCAAGGCAGGCTTCCTCACCGCGGTGGACGGAACTCGGGCCGCCGCGGGCGCACTTGGCCGCGAATTGGTGGCGGCGGGCACGCTCGATTCGCCCGACGACACCTTCTACCTGACCACCGACGAGCTACTCGGAACCCTGCCGCGCAACGCCCGCGAACTCGTCGTCTTCCGCAGAGAGCGGCGCGAAGAGTATCGGGCACTTGAGCTTCCGGTCATCTTCACTGGGATGCCTGAGCCCGTCGCAATCGATTCAATGTCGCTCACCGATGATCGCAGCGTGCGCGGTACGCCTGCGGGGCCCGGCGTGGTCGAGGGCACCGTGCGGGTCGTGCTCGACGCCGACTCCGACGACGTGCTCGAAGACGGCGAGGTGCTGGTGTGCAAGTTCGTCGACCCCGGGTGGACGGCGCTGGTGTCGCTCGCGGGTGCGCTCGTCACCGACATCGGCAGCGCCGCCAGCCACGGCGCGATCGTTGCCCGTGAGCTTGGCATCACCTGTGTCGTCGGGACGGGGAACGGAACCAGGGTGTTGCACACCGGAGACGTCGTGCGGGTGGACGGCTCGACCGGCGAGATCGCCGTACTGGCCCGGTCGGCCGGATAGAAGGGGACACAAATGAGCAGCGTCGTCCAGCACTTGTCATCCGGGCTGAGCCCGGACGCCGAGCGCACCCTCGGGGCTTGCCCCGACATTCCCGCGTGGACGGAGAACCTGCTCTTCACGCCGTACGACCCGGTCAACGACATCGGCATGTGGCTGCATCTGGGCACCGTCGCCGATAAGTGGGAGACGTGGGAAGACCGCGTGCTCATAGCGCTCCCCGAGGATCAGGGCGTGCTCACCATGTGGGCCTATCACCGTACCGTCGCCGAGCGTCAGCCCGCGGGCGCAAACCTCGAGTTCCGCTGCGAACAGCCGTTTCGAAAGTGGCGCATCACGTTTGACGGATTCTGCCTGCGCTCGTCCTACGAGCAGATGCGCGCCAGCCCTCTCGCCGACGGGGCCAAGAGTCACGTTCGCATGGACCTCGAAGTCGAGTGCGTGACGCCCGTGTGGGACGCCGCGACCGCAGGCGCTGGCATGGCCGAGCAGAGTTGGGCGCGCGAGCACTACGAGCAACTCACCTGGGTGACGGGTCAGCTCGCCATCGATGGGGTGGTGATCGACTTCAACGGTGGTGGCTGGCGCGACCACTCGCGGGGCCCACGTGGCGCCGACACTCTCAAGGACTGGGGCGGCCACGTGATCACAGGCGGTGTGCTGCCGAGCGGACGTGCGTTCGGGATGTGCAGGTATTGGGCCCGCGACGGCCGCACCACGCTGGAAGGTGCCTACGTGGTCGAGGAAGGCACGCTCCGTCAGGTCGGCATCACGTCGGCGCCACCGCCCGCGGCGCTGGCACGCGACGGCGAGACGTACTCGTTCACCCTTGAGGGTGGTCAGACCATCAACGGGCTGGTGCGGTCGTCCGTGTGGATATCCATGGCCGACGGATTGCCCTACGGCGTCATTGACCCGGTGCGCGCCTACACCGTCAGCTGGGCTGAGGTGCAGTGGGACGGCGAGACAGGCCATGCGTACCTCGAACGCTCCGCGATGACCCCTTCGCTCGCGCGTTGACTATGACAGTCGACTGTCATAGTGTTGGTGCGGTCGCTCCCGGGCGGCCCCTCAACGAAAGGCGTTTCCGTGTCTGGAAATCGGTTCGTCGTCCTGAGCAATCCCATCGAGGGTGAGGACGACTCCTTCAACAAGTGGTACGACGAGGTGCACGTACCCGAGGTGCTCGACGTTCCGGGTGTGGTCGCAGCCCAGCGCTACGATCTCCGCGAGCTCGACGTCCCCGACGATCCCGACCTGCCCGCGCAGCTTCCTCCGGCCACGCACCGGTATTTGGTCATTTACGAGCTCGATCAAGAACCCGACGCCGTGATGGCGAATTTCCTGGAGCGGGTGATGACCGGCAAGCTGTCGCTTGGCGAGACCCTCGACCTGACCACCGTGTCGATGACCGGCTGGACGCCCCGTGGCGAGCGCCGGTTGGCCGACTGAGGTGTCCGAACTCCGCACGGTGATGCGGGCACAGCGCGCCTGCAGGCGGTTTGATCCGGACGCCCACGTGCACGACGCTGACATCGAGCAGATGCTTCAGAGCGCGGTACACGCCCCGAGCGCGGAGAACACTCAGCCCTGGTCGTTCGTCGTGGTCCGTGACGACGAAACCCGCAAACTGCTTGCGGACTGGTGGACTGAGACGTGGAATGCCGGTGGAGGCGACTTCATCAAGGGGAGCCTCGACGACCAGGCACTCGTCAACGACCTCGAATACGGGTTCAATCGAGGCGGATTCGCCGCCGCTCCGGTGGTCATCGTGGTCTGCGCCGACACCGAGAAGGTCGCGGAGGTCTACGCGGCATCGTCGATCTACCCGGCGGTACAAAATCTACTGCTCGTAGCCGCCGACTTCGGCTACGGATCCTGCCTGACTACCGGCCTGACCACGTTCGGCGTCGACCGGGTCAGGGAACGGCTGGAACTGCCGGACACGCTGCTGCCGATGGCGGCCGTGTACGTCGGCCTGCCGGCAAAGAAGTTGACGCCGCCCCGGCGTCGACCCGCCATCGAAGTGACCTACCGCGAGAAGTTCGGCACCGCCTGGTGATTCGAGCGATCCGACCGACCCCGACCCGTGAGGCCGTCATATGTCATTGGCAATAACCGAAGACCACCGCGCGCTCGCCGACGTCGCCAAATCGGTGGTGACCGGCCGCGGCGGGATGGCGAGCGCCCGGCGCATCCTGCTCGAGGAGCTCGAGGGCCGATGGTGGGAGCGCGATGGCCTCTGGAAGGAGATCGTGTCCACCGGATGGCTGGGTCTCCACGTCGACGAGCAGTTCGGGGGGCAGGGTTACGGGCCGCCGGAACTGACCGTCGTGCTCGAGCAGTTGGGCCGAGCTGCCGTCGGCGGTCCGTTTCTTCCCACCGTGGCGGCGTCCGCGGTGATCGCCGAGGTCGGTACCGCCGAACAGCGGCAACGGTGGCTGCCGAGGCTCGTCTCGGGTGATTCGGTCGCGGGCATCGGTACCGAAAGTCCTATCCAGGTCTCCGATTCGGCCGTCAGTGCCTCCGCGGTGGCAACTCTCGGCGAAGCGAACGCCGACGTCTTCCTGCTTCCGGTGGGCCAGGATCTGGTGCTCGTCGAGGCCGGCGCGGGGCTCCGCGCGACGCGTACCGGGTCCGTCGACCAGCTGATGCGGCCGATCACCGTCCTCGAGCTGTCGGACGCGCCCGTCGCCGAGGTGTTCAGCGGCGCGGCACCCGTTGCCGTCAGGATCGTCCGGCTGCTGGCCGCAGCGGAGGCAGTCGGCGGACTCAGCGCCTGCACCGAGATGGCGACCGCGTACGCCGCCACCCGTGAGCAGTTCGGCCGGCCGATCGGGTCCTTCCAGTCCGTCAAACACCACTGCGCGAACATGCTCGTCGACACCGAACTCGCCGTAGCCGCGACCTGGGATGCCGCCCGCGCAACCGGGGCGGAGGCCGAGCTGGCGGTCGCAATGGCGGCAGGCCATGCCCTCACGGCGTACCAGCGGGTGGCGTTGCAGAACGTGCAGGTGCACGGCGGCGTCGGGTACACCTGGGAACACGATGCCCACCTGTACATCAGGCGCGCCACGGTGCTGGCGGCGTTCGCCGGTGACCAGGAGGCATTGCGGGACAGAGTCATCGAGCTCTACAGCGCCGGAGTGCGACGGGGTCACACCGTCGACCTGCCAGAGGAAGCCGAGAAGTACCGGCAGTCGGCGCTGGACTTCCGCTCGGAACTCGGGACGGCGAATCCCGACGACCGCCAACGGCTCTGGGCGCGTAGCGGCTACCTGCAACCGCATTGGCCGCCGCCGTACGGCCGGGGCGCCGACAGCGTCGAGCAGCTGATCATCGACGAAGCCCTCCACGGTCTGGACAAACCCAGCCTCGGCCTCGGCGAATGGGTAGTGCCGACACTGTTGCAGCACGGCAGCATCGAACAGGTGGAGCGGCTGCTCTGGCCGAGCCTCGACGGTGAACTTCGATGGTGCCAACTGTTCAGTGAGCCCGGCGCCGGATCGGATGCCGCGGCGGTCGCCACCAAGGCCAGGCGGGTTGACGGCGGCTGGGTGCTCAACGGCCAGAAGGTGTGGACCAGCGACGCGGTCAACTGCCAGCGCGGCCTGGCGACCGTGCGTACCGACCCCGACGTGCCCAAGCACAAGGGCATCACGGCGATGATCATCGACCTCTCCCAGGCGGGGGTGCAGGTTCGGCCGCTCACCGAGATCACCGGCGAGACCTTGTTCAACGAGGTCTTCTTCGACGACGTGTTCGTCCCCGACGCCGACGTCGTCGGGGCGGTGAACGCCGGTTGGGGCGTGGCGATGGCGGCGTTCGGCAACGAGCGGGTGTCCATCGGCGGCGGGTCGGTGACGATGACTGCCCAAACGCTCGTCGACCTACTCGGCCGCCACCGTTCCGGCGACACCGGACTGGCGCGCGACGTCGGCGCACTGCTCATCGAGGCGTACACACTGGTCGCGCTGAACCTGCGGCAGGCGGCGCGCGCGGTGTTCGACGCCGGTGCGGGCATCGAAGGCAACATCGCCAAACTGTTCGGCGCCGAGCACGCCCAGCGCGTCGCCGAGTTGGGGTTGCGCATCGCGGGCCAGGCGATCCTGGTCGGCGAGGAACCTGGCGTCATTCACGACTATCTGTTCAGCCGGTGTCTCACGATTGCGGGTGGTACGTCGGAGATCGTCAGAAACCTTGTTGCCGAACGCATTCTGGGATTGCCCAGGGATCCCGCGCCGAAGAAGATTGGACTATCGACATGACATGTGCCGTCGTTGGAATCGGACGCACGACCTACAGTCGCAATTCGGGACGCACCACCCGCGGGATGGCGGTCGCCGCCTGCCGGGACGCCATCGCCGACGCCGGCCTCACCACGGCCGACATCGACGGGATCTGCACCTTCATGGCCAACGACTCGGAGCAACCCATCTTCGTTGGATGGGCGCTCGGTATCGAGGAATTGGCATGGGCCAACGCGATGTACGGGGGCGGGAACCTGGTGGCCGACCAGATCGCCACCGCTGCCGCGGTCATCGAGGCAGGTCTGTGCAAGGCGGTGCTGGTGTACCGCTCGCTCAACGGCCGCTCCGGCTACCGCTTTGGTCACATCGAGGGCCCGATGCAGGTACCCCATCACGACCAGTTCGACACGGCGTCGGGTTTCATGGTGCCGCCCCAGTGGTTCGCCATGTGGGCCCGGCGCCATCAGCACGAATACGGCTCCACGTCAGAGGATCTGGGGCAGATCGCCATCACTCAGCGGGCGCACGCCGGGCCCAACGAGCATGCGCTGAGGCGCGAACCTCTGTCCATGGACGAGTATCTGGCCGCCCGCTGGATCAACGAACCGTTCCGCGTGCTGGACTGCACGTCCGAAGTCGACGGCGCGGTCGCCATCCTGATCACCGGCGAGGACATCGCCCGCAACTGCAAGCAGGATCCGATGTGGTTGGTCGGTTCGTCGAACTCCCAGGGCGGGGCGGGCTGGACCGAGTGGGCCGATCCGACCGAGATGTACTCGCAGACAGCCGGACCCAAGATCTGGGAGAAGACGGGACTGACGCCTGCCGACATGGACTTGGCGTGTATGTACGACTGCTTCACCTACACGGTCATGGCCACGATGGAGGGGTTCGGCTTCTGTGAGAAGGGGGAGGTCGGCAAGTTCTTCTCGACCGGCCGCGCGACGTACGGCGGCGACGTCGTGGTAAACCCGCACGGCGGTCTGCTGTCGGAGGGGTACATCCACGGCCTCAACCACCACTACGAAGCCGCATTGCAATTGCGGCACGCCGCTGGCATCCGACAGGTCGACGACGCCCAACTCGCACTGGTGACCGCCGGTGGCGGGCCGTTCGGCGGGGCCAACGTCTACAGCAGGGAGAAGCCATGACATCAACTGCAGCGACCAATTCCGCAGTCCTGCCACCGATTCCGGTGCCCGATCCCGACACGGCGCCGTACTGGCAGGGCCTCAAGGACGGCAAGCTGATGCTGTGCCGCTGTGACGACACCGGCAAGTGGATCCATCCGCCGCTGGAGCGCAGTCGGTTCACCGGCGGGCCCGTGCACTTCGAAGAGGTCAGCGGCAAGGGCACCATCTACAGCTACATCGTGGTGCGACAGGCGCTGGTGCCTGGCCGGGTCCCGCCCTACGTCGTTGCGCTGATCGAGTTGGCCGAACAACCGGGGCTGCGGATCAACGCCGTCGTCGACGTGGCTCCCGCGGACGTCCGCATCGGCCAGCAGGTCGAGATGCGGATCGTCGACCTCGGCGAAAGCGGTTTCCGGATACCCGAATTCGTCGTCGCCTAGCCCTCCGCGAGCGTGCGTGTCTGCATGAGACACGCCGACGTGAGTTGGCGTTCTGCGCACGCTCGCGAAGGGGTGTGAGACGTCAGCGCAGCAACGCGCCGGTGCCCAGATCCGAGTAGGCTTCGGCGAACCGACCGAGCACCGTCTCCACCACCTCGACGGAATACATCTGGTCCGGCGTAATCGCCCACATGCAGAAACCCCACGCCGGACTCTGCCGGTAGGACGTCCACATCTGCTCGCGGTCGGGCAGCGCAGAGACGCCGGCGTCGACCAGTCGCCCCCGATAGGCGTCGAGCAGTTCGCGCTCGTGCGCTCGCCGCAGATCCGGGGTGAGGGCGCCGATGAGCGCGTATCCGACGTCGTGGGACCACGATCCGCGGCGAACCAGTTGCCAGTCGAGGACACCCATCCGGCCGCTTGGCAGCGCGTAGGTATTTCGCGGGTGCGGGTCGCCGTGCAGTAGCGTGATCGGGTTGCCTGCGACCTGCTCCTGCAACTTCCAGAACGCCGCCTCCATCGAGTCGGCGTCCTCGCCCGTGGCGTCCAGCAGCGCCTTCTTGTAGGGCAGGTCCAGGAACATTCGGATGATGCTGAACCCATTGGTACGCAGGAAGTTAGCGAATCCACCGGTGATCGGGTGCTGCAGCCAGGACAGGTCCCCGCCGTCGCCCAGCCGTGGGCTGTCCCAGAACGGTGCGTGGATCTGGCTCAGCGTGAGCAGGAGTTGGTCGACCTGGTCGACGGACAAGCCGGCAATCGCATCGGGAACCGTTGCGCCTCGCAGGGTGATGTCCTCGGCGAGGATGAGGAATTGCGATGGCCCATCGAGATGATCGGCGAAGTACGTCGTCATCGTCTCCACGTCCAGATCGGACCGCAGATCCCGGTAGAACTTCGTCTCGTCGTCGAGCAGGACCGTGCCGCCACCGCCCTCGGACAGTGAAATGTCCACGGCCGCCGGGAGATCGTGCACGGTGCCGAGCTGAGTCTTCACGAACAGGTGCCGCGGCAGGCTGGTGCCTGCGTCGGCGTAGTCGACGTCCAGATGCAGGTGCGAGGTGGTGCCCTGCCACGTTCGGGTCAACGAGATGCTGCTGACCGTGGCGGTCGGATCGTGTCGACGGAGCAGCGTCGTGAGGATCTCGGGCGTGAGGTCATCGGCCGAACGCAGCGTGACCGGAAGGGCAAGGGACATGGTCGCGACTCCTCGTCGTCGAGCAAGTATGACAGTCAACTGTCACAATAGCAGCGCCGAACGGCACCGAGGCCGGAACGTGCTACGCGAACCGTTCAGCCTTGAGAAACCGGACGGAACAACGGGATCCAAACCCTGCTGTCCTCGTCGCCGGACAAGGCGGTCCAATCTTCGAAGAAGACCTCGACCGGCAGACCGATCCGAATGTCGACCTGATCGCCGTCGAAGGGTACGCCGACCACGTTGGTGATCAGACGGACGTCGGGCTCGTCGTCCAACTCGACCATCGCGACGACGTAGGGTGGTTCGAAACCGGGAATCCAGGGCTGGCGATTGATCGTATAGGCGGCGACGGTTGCCCTGCCGGACACCGGTTCCGGGGCGACGTCGGTGCTTCGACAGCGCCAGCAAACGGGCCCCGGCGGATGGAAGAAGTGTCCGCAGCCGTGGCAGCGGGCGATCAGCAGCTCGCCTAGCCGACCTCCGGTCCAGAACGCCTTCGACTCCGCGGTGGGGCTGGGTGCCAACCGCATCTCGGGCCGGGCGTACTCGGTATCAGCTGTCATGAAAACACCTTTCGGATGGAGACGGTCAAGGGTCAGGTGTCTTGCCAGTGGCACCCGGTCAGCTTTTCGGACAACTCCCACAGTCGTCGCGCGCTGTCGTCGTCGCGGGCCTTGTCCATCAGTTTGGTCGGCTTGGGTTTGCCCCACTGATGGAACGGGCCGCGGGGGGCCAGGTACGTCCCATTGGGCAGGTTCGTCGTGATGGCTTGGACGGTCGACCGGGCGCCGTCGGCGGGGCTCTGGGCGATGCGCGGCGAGATTACTCGTCCCGCCCACTGCAGCACGCCGGAGCCGTTCTGGGTGATCCCGGTGTCGGTCATGCCGGGGTCCGAGGCGTAGGCGGTCTTGCCGCGCGCGACCAACCCGCGTACGAACAGCAGGTTCGCCAACTTGGACTCCCCGTAGGCGGCCCATGGGTTGTAGCGGCGCACGCGCCAATCGAGGTCGTCGAAGTGAAGGTTGGCCGTCGCGTAGTTCGTGCTTGCGACCGCGACCACGCGATCACGGATCCGGTCGCCGAGAAGACACGTCAAGGCGAAGTGACCGAGGTGGTTGGTGCCCATGTGTGCCTCGAAGCCGTCTGCCGTTCGTGTCAGCGGTAGGCCCAGCACGCCCGCGTTGTTCACCAGCACGTCCACGGAGTCGACGGTGTCGGCGAACGCGTGCACGCTGGTGAGGTCGGCCAGGTCGAGCTCACGGACCTCGACTTCTCCCGGCATGGCGGCAGCCGCCTCGCGAGCCTTGTCGAGTGACCGACAGGCGATGACGACCTCGTGGCCGGCTGCGACCATCGCGGCAGCCGTTGCCTTGCCGACGCCGCTGTTGCCACCGGTGACGATTATTCGCACGCTGCCGTAGCCTCCTCCATGCCGTTGTGAGATAAACCGTAAACTATTTATCGCTTTAGGAACACGGAGACGGGGTTCGGAGATGTTGACGTCGCTCAGCGATGTGCTGAATCTGTTCGAGCTCGAGGAGCTTGGGCCTGACAGGTTTCAAGGCACGCAGCCCGATCCGCCGAACCACCACATCGTCGGTGGGCAGATCGCCGCGCAGGCGCTGATGGCGGCCAGCCGGACCGCGCCGCTGCGACCGCCGCACAGCCTGCACGTCTATTTTCTACGACTGGGCGACGCGCGTCGACCCGTCGACTTCGAGGTCGTTCGGCTGCGCGACGGCGGAACGTTCTCGTCCCGGCGTGTCGTCGCGACCCAGGATGGCAAGGTGCTCGTAGAGGGGATCGCGTCGTTCACCGGTGGCGTCGACGGCGCCGACTACCACCGGGCGATGCCCGATTTACCACGGCCGGACGCCCTGGTCCCCATCGAACGACAACTTGCGCCATATGCGCACGAGGTCGGCGGTTGGTGGGTGAGCGAGCGACCCTTCGATACCCGGTATGTGGACCTGCCGCCACGCGTCGCCATGGAGTCGGGTGATCCGCCTGCGCCGACGAGCCGGATCTGGCTACGTGCCCGTGGCACGGTCCCCATCGATCCGGTGGTCAACAGCTGCGTGCTGACCTATCTCAGCGCACTGACTCTGCTCGAGCCCGCGCTCGGACCGATGGGGAAGGCACCGACGGACGTGTCGGCGCTGCTTGATCACTCAGTGTGGTTTCAGCGGCCCGCGGATTTCGCGGATTGGATGCTCTACGAACAGAATTCGCCCAGCGGCGTCGATGGCAGGGCGCTGGCGAACGGCACCTTCTTCAGCCGTGCCGGGGCGTTGCTGTGCACTGCAGCGCAGGAGGTCTACTTTCCGCAGGCACGGAATGGTTAGCGCCGAGGCTCGCCGACGCGCGTAAATAGTTAAATAGTTATTGTATTTACCAATGGTGCGGATACAGTTGCCTGGCACGGCCGACGATCTGCAAGGAGCTCACATGGACCCGAATCCCGACTACGACGCGAGCGATGAGCTCGAGTACTTCTTCAACTTCGTTCCGTGGGGACTGCGCGGCGTCTACCCGCCGCCGGCGTACCCACCCGTCTAATCCTGCGCCGTCGGACATGACGTGGGTGCAGCGTTTGTGTGCCATCCACGAGCACAGCGGCCGCCCCGCCATCATCGACGAAGCCGGGTCGGTCACCGGCCGCGAACTGGTGGGAAAGGCGGTCGCAGCAGCCGACTTGCTGGTCGGTGTGGATGTGACTGCAGGCCAACCCATCCCAGCGCTACTCACCACGAATGCCGACGCCCTGGCCATGCTCGTCGGCGGCGCCGCCGCAAACCGGCCACTCGCGCCACTCGACCCCCGGCAAACGGCCAGGGAATTGGCCGACACCGTGCGCCGAGTCGGATCGCCGGTCTTGCTCACCGAGGCACGGTTCGCCGAGATGGCCCGGCAGGTCGCCGACATGGTCGGGGCATCGGTGGTGGCAGTTCCATCCCTTCCCGTTTCGACCTGTCCGCTGTATGACGAAGCCGGATCCACCGCGATCCTTCTCCACACCGCGGGCACGACGGGGATCCCCAAGGGCGTGCCTCTCACCGAACGGGTGCTCGACACCCGGGCCGGGGTGCTCGGCCCACTGATCGGTCTTGGCCCAGACGAGCGGTATGCCACGGGCTCGCCCCTTCACCACATCGGCGGCTTGGGCAACGTTCTCGTCGCGCTGTCGACCGGAGCAGCGGTCATCTGCACCACGAAGTTCTCGTTCGACTGGTGGCGCGGCCTTGCGGCGCTGGAAGCCACGCACTGTCTGCTGGTGCCGACGATGATCGAAATGCTGCTCGCGCAGGGGCTTCTCGACGCGGTCCCCTTGCGAACGTTGATCTACGGTGCGTCGCCCATCACGATGGAGACACTACGACGGGTTCTCGACGTCCTCCCCGACGTCGCGATGGTGAACCTCTACGGCCAGACCGAAGGCAGCCCGATCACCAGCCTGGGACCCGAAGACCATCGACGCGCGTCTGCGCAGCCCCGCCTCCTCGGCACCGTCGGGCTGCCGGTCGATGGCCTTCGTCTGAAGATCGACC
>NZ_JAVRQA010000394.1:0-3697 GCF_032161845.1 Mycobacterium sp. | reverse complement strand
GATTCATCGTCACCGCGAAGATGCGATCGAAACCCCACGACAGGCCATGGGTGGTGATGATCGAGTCGAGCACCGTCGTGTCCGATGAGTACACCAGCGCCGCGGCGTGGATCACCTGGTCGTCAGGCGTCTCGCCCTTGGCCCTGAGCCACACCCGGTTGTACGCGAGCCGCTCCCCCTTGTCGCGCATCACCCACGCCGGATCGTTGGTGTAGCGCCACTCGATCGGCTTCAGGGCAGCGACGAAGTGCGGGACAGTCTCCTCGTAGCCGACCAGCAGATCGTCGATCCGTGGCACCGACAGCGGCCCGGGCACGTCCGGAGCCACGACACCGTGCTCGAGGCCGCGACCGCCCGCCAGGTGCGACACCAGCGCCGAGGCCAACAGCACGTCGCCCTGCATCACGTCGACCCGCCGGTTCGCGAAGCGGCGTTCGTCCCGCAGCCTCACGACGTGGAACTCGAGATCCCGCTCGGGATCACCGCCCGCGATGAAGTGCACCGACAGCGTGCTCGGCGGCAGGTCGTGCTTCAACGTGCGACTGGCCGCGACGAAGGCTTGCGCCATCATCTGACCGCCGAACGTCCGGATCGGATTCTTACTCGGGTGCGAGCCGGTGAACGTGTCGTCGTCGACTCGTTGGAGGTCGAGTACCGCCAGCAACTCCTCGAGATCTGACGTGCTCATTGCTCCCTAGTGGTCGTCCTCGCCGATCCGGTGGACGTGGATCATGTTGGTCGACCCTACTGTGCCAGGAGGAGCACCGGCGACGATGATCACCAGGTCACCGCGCTTGTACCGGCCGAGCGACAGCAGCGACTCGTCCACCTGGCGAATCATCCCGTCGGTGGTGTCCATGTGCGGCACGATGAACGTCTCGGTACCCCAGGTCAGCGCCAGTTGACTGCGCACCTCGGGCAGCGGCGTGAACGCCAGCAGCGGCAGCGGCGTGTGCAGCCGGGCCAGTCGTTTGAGGGTGTCGCCCGACTGCGTGAACGCGACGAGCGCCTTGGCGTCCAACCGCTCGCCGATGTCGCGGGCGGCGTAGGAGATGACGCCCCGCTTGGTGCGAGGCACGTGGGTCAGGGGCGGCGCCGCGGTGGAGTTCTGCTCGACGGCCACGACGATGCGCGCCATCGTCTTGACGGCTTCCAGCGGATACTTGCCCACCGACGTCTCGCCCGAGAGCATCACCGCGTCGGCGCCGTCGAGCACTGCGTTCGCGACGTCGGAGGCCTCGGCGCGGGTGGGCCGCGAGTTCTCGATCATCGACTCGAGCATTTGGGTCGCCACGATGACGGGCTTGGCGTTCTCCCTTGCCATTTGGATGGCGCGCTTCTGCACCAAAGGCACTTCCTCCAGCGGTAACTCGACGCCGAGGTCACCACGGGCGACCATGATGGCGTCGAACGCCAGCACGATGGCCTCGAGGTTCTCGACGGCCTCGGGCTTCTCGAGCTTCGCGATGACCGGCACGCGACGGCCGATCTCGTCCATCACCTCGTGAACCAGTTCGATGTCGGCGGGCGATCGCACGAACGACAGCGCGATCAGGTCGACGCCGAGGCGCAGGGCGAACTTGAGGTCGTCGATGTCCTTCTCGGACATGGCGGGCACCGAAACGTTCATGCCGGGCAACGAGAGGCCCTTGTTGTTGCTGACCTTGCCACCCTCAGTGACGATGCAGACGACGTCATTGCCATCGACTTCGCTCACCGTGAGGCCGATGTTGCCGTCGTCGACGAGCAGGCGATCGCCCACCGTCGCATCCTTGGCCAGCTCCTTGTAGGTCGTCGACACCCGGTCGTGCGTGCCTTCGATGTCGTCGACGGTGATCCGCACCGTCTCCCCCGCCTCCCAGACGGTCGGGCCGTCGGCGAACCGGCCGAGCCGGATCTTGGGCCCCTGGAGGTCCGCGAGGATGCCGACGGCATGCCCTGTCACGTCCGAGGCCGCGCGAACTCTCTTGTAGGCGATCTCGTGGTCGGCGTGGTCGCCATGGCTGAAGTTCAGCCGCGCGACGTCCATCCCTACTTCGACGAGGGCTCTGATCTGCTCGTCCGAGGACGAGGCCGGGCCCAACGTACAGACGATCTTTCCGCGTCTAGTCACGTTGACTCACGATAGTCGTTGATCGATTCAGATGACGATTCAGTACGAAAAGTTCAGACCACGGCAAGCGGAAGTGCACTAGGCCTGACCGGCGCGGGAAGGTCCGAATCGCCCATCAGGAAGGCGTCGACCGCATGTGCTGCGCTTCGGCCCTCCGCAATGGCCCACACCACCAGTGACGCGCCGCGATGGGCGTCACCGCACACGAAGACACCCGGCGCATCGGTTTGCCAATCCCAGCCACACGGCAACGCCCCACGCCGGTTGAGCTTCAGGCCAAGACCGTCGAGCAGCGGCATGTGTTCGACGCCCTCGAACCCGATCGCCAGCAGGGCGAGCTCGCACGGCAGCTCGATCTCGGCACCCACGGGCGTGATGACCCTGCGGCCTTCGGCATCCCGCTCGACCCTGACTTCGGCGATCACCATCGCCTTGACGTTGCCACGGTCGTCGCCGACGAACCGCTGAACGGCGACCTCGTAGCGGCGTGCCCCTCCCTCGGCGTGTGCAGGGGACGTGCGAAGCACCATCGGCCAGGTGGGCCACGGCGAGCGGGAATCGTCGCGCTGCTCGGGCGGTTCGGCGTTGTAGTCCAGCTGGGTGACCGACGCCGCACCCTGCCGGTGGGCGGTCCCGAGGCAGTCCGCGCCGGTGTCGCCGCCGCCGATTATCACGACGTGCTTGCCCGCCGCCGAGATGGACGACGGGCCGTCGCCCTCACACTCCCGGTTGGCGGGCACCAGATGCTCCATCGCGAGGTGCACGCCATTCAGCTCGCGGCCCTCCACCTGGTTGTCCCGGGACCGCAGGGCGCCGACGGCCAAAACCACCGCGTCGTGCTGGCGTCGCAGCTGCTCGATCGACAGATCGACGCCGACCTCACAATCTGTGACGAAACGCGTGCCCTCCGCGCGCATCTGTGCCAGGCGCTGGTTCAGCGTCGCCTTCTCGAGCTTGTACTCGGGGATGCCGTATCGCATCAGGCCGCCGATCCGGTCATCTCGCTCGTAGACCGTGACGTGGTGGCCGGCGCGGGTGAGTTGTTGAGCCGCAGCAAGTCCCGCAGGCCCCGAGCCGACGACGGCGACGCCCTTACCCGTCGAGATGGCCGCGGGCTGGGGCTCGATGGTGCCGTTCATCCACGCCTCGTCGACGATCGACTGTTCGATGCGCTTGATCGTGACGGCGCCGCCCGTCTCGTTCTCGGCGATCGACAGCACGCACGCCGCCTCGCACGGCGCCGGGCACAGGCGGCCCGTGAACTCCGGAAAGTTGTTCGTCGCGTGCAACCGGTCGCTTGCCGCATCCCAACGGCCCCGTCGCACCAGGTCGTTCCACTCGGGTATCAGGTTGCCCAGCGGACAGCCCGCAGTTCCGGAGTGGCAGAACGGGATCCCACAGTCCATGCAGCGCCGAGCCTGTTGGGAAACCTCGCCGGCGCGTTCGTGCGGATTCTGGCTTTCGTACACCTCGCGCCAGTCGCCGACGCGCTCGTCGATGGGCCGCTTGGCCGCTTCGATCTTGGGCACTTTCATGAAACCGGTCGGGTCAGCCACGGGTCGCCTCCATGATCGCGCTGTCCAC
>NZ_JAVRQA010000393.1:0-3164 GCF_032161845.1 Mycobacterium sp. | reverse complement strand
CGCGCTCCCGAGGGCAACCTCGCGACCAGCATGCTCAAGATCCTGCGGCCGGGCAGGGCGCCGGACGTGCCCGCCGGCGGCATCAAGATCGGTCGCGCCACCGACAACGACATCGTCGTCCCCGACGTGCTGGCATCCCGGCACCACGCGACTTTGGTGCCCAGCCCCGGCGGCACGCAGATCGTCGACCACCGCAGCATCAACGGCACGTTCGTCAACGGCCAGCGGGTCGAGTCGGCGGTGCTCCACGACGGCGACGTGGTCACGATCGGCAACATCGACCTCGTCTTCGCGGGTGGCACGCTGGGGCGCCGCAACGAGACCGACGTCGCGACCCGTACCGGTGGCCTTGACGTCTTCGGCGTCACGTGGACCATCGAGGGCAACAAGACGCTGCTCGACAACATCTCGCTGGCCGCCAGGCCCGGCACCCTGACCGCCATCATCGGGCCCTCGGGCGCGGGCAAGTCGACCTTCGCGCGACTGGTCGCGGGCTACACCCACCCGACCACGGGCACGGTGTCCTTCGAGGGCCATGACGTGCATGCCGAGTACGCCTCGCTCCGCTCCCGAATCGGCATGGTGCCGCAGGACGACGTCGTGCACGGCGAGCTCACCGTCCGCCAGGCCCTGATGTACGCCGCCGAACTTCGCCTGCCCCCCGACACCAACAAGGCCGACCGCGAGCAGGTCGTCAACGAGGTGCTCGAAGAGCTCGAGATGACCAAGCATCTCGACACTCGCGTCGACAAGCTCTCCGGCGGGCAGCGCAAACGCGCCTCCGTCGCACTCGAGCTGCTGACCGGCCCGTCGCTGCTCATCCTCGACGAACCCACCTCGGGCCTCGATCCGGCCCTGGACCGCCAGGTCATGACGATGCTGCGCCAGTTGGCCGACGCCGGCCGCGTCGTGCTCGTCGTGACGCACTCCCTGACGTATCTCGACGTGTGCGACCAGGTCCTGCTGTTGGCGCCCGGCGGCAAGACCGCGTTCTGCGGCTCGCCCAGCCAGATCGGCGCCGAACTGGGCACCACCAACTGGGCCGACATCTTCAGTTCGGTCGCCGGCGACCCGGAGTCCGCCAAGCGGCGTTACCTCGAACGCCATGGCCCGCCGCCACCACCACCGGCCACCCAGCAACCCGCCGACCTCGGCTCGCCGACGCGCACCAGCGTGCGAAAACAGTTCTCCACGATCGCTCGCCGTCAGATGCGGCTGATCGTCTCCGATCGCGGTTACTTCATCTTCTTGGCGTTCCTGCCATTCATCATGGGCGCACTGTCTCTGTCGGTGCCCGGCACCGTCGGCTTCGGCGTACCGAAGACCGCGCTCGAGGGCGGCGAAGCACCGAACGAGCCGGGACAGATTCTGGTGCTGCTCAACGTGGGTGCCATCTTCATGGGCACTGCGCTGACGATCCGCGCGTTGATCGGCGAGCGGGCGATCTTCCTGCG
This sequence comes from Mycobacterium sp., assembly GCF_032161845.1. Lineage (GTDB taxonomy): Bacteria > Actinomycetota > Actinomycetes > Mycobacteriales > Mycobacteriaceae > Mycobacterium. The sequence continues at coordinate 1,710 of NZ_JAVRQA010000393.1, read as the reverse complement.
TGAGCAGGCGGTCGGATTGTCAACGACCGCATACATGTTCGCCAAGGTCTTCGTCTTCGCCGGATTCGCCCTGCTGCAGTCCGGAGTCGTCGTCGCCATCAACATCATCGGGAAGGGTTGGGGCGCTGGGGCCGTCACCAGCGGCGCGGTGATACCCAACCGGTCGATCGAGTTGTACGTCGACGTCGCGGCGTGCTGTGTCGGGGCCGCAATGGTCGGCTTGGCTCTCTCGGCGTTGGCCAAGACCAGCGAGCAGATCATGCCCCTGCTGGTGATTGCGATCATGTCCCAATTGGTGTTTCAGGGCGGCATGATCCCGGTGACGGGCCGCATCGTGCTCGACCAGATGTCGTGGGTCACCCCGGCCCGGTGGGGCTTCGCCTCGACGGCGTCGACGATCGATCTGATCAGGCTCGTACCGGGCCCGCTGACGCCGCAGGACTCGCATTGGAAGCACACGGCCGCGGCGTGGTGGTTCAACATGGGCATGCAAGGGGCGATCTGCGTCGGCTATCTGAGCCTGGTGCGCTGGAAGATCCGGCTCAAGGGCGGCTAGGGTCCTGGCGCCCAGACGGAACTGGGGTAGTCGACTACCTCAGCCTGCCCGTTGCGGCGGGCTTACGTTGCTGGCACATCGCGAATTGCGACCAGGGTGCGCAACTGGCTGACCAATTCGCGTCGCCTCTGACGGGAGCTCCGATGCCAGATTCTGCAACGCGAACCACTCGCATAACCCGCGCAGCGGCAGCGGCGGCGGTGGGGGCGGCCATCGCGGCTGGCCTGTTCGCTGGGGCCGGCGCCGAGTCACCGGTGGCGGCCGCCGCCCCCGCGTGTGCGGCCCCGTTGATCTGTCCGTTGGGTTCCGGCGGCAGCGGCCCGGGGCCCACAGTGGCCGGCCTGGTAGGCGGCGGCGCTATCTTCGGGCTGATCGGTCCCGGTGGTTTGTTGATCGGCGACGGACTTGATGGTGGGCCAGGTGAGGACGGCGGCCCGGGCGGCCTGCTGTTCGGCAATGGGGGTACCGGCGGCGACGGTGTTGCCGGGCAAATAGGCGGCAACGGTGGCCACGGTGGGTTCTTCTTCGGCAGTGGCGGAGCGGGCGGCGCCGGCGGCGAAGGCGCAACAGGTGGCAACGGCGGCAATGCCGGACTCATCGGCAACGGCGGTGCGGGCGGTCAGGGCGGCATTGGCTCGACCGGCCTCGCTGGGGTGAACCCGCCCTCGAACGGCACGACTGCCCCCGACGGCCCAAATGGCACCGACGGCACCGCCTCGGTCCCTCCAACCGATGGTGAGCCAGGAACCGACGGTGGTGACGGCACCGCGGGCGGCACCGGCGGCGACGGCGGAACGACCATCGTTGCGACCACAGGTCAGGTCGGGGCGTCCGGCGGAGCGGGCGGTCACGGTGGTAGCGGAGCACCGGGCGGCACCGGTGGTAACGGCGGCGTCACCGGCGGCACCTTCGACGGAGACATCACCGGCGGTATCGGTGGTGCTGGCGGCGATGGCGGAACCGGAGCCAACGGCGGCACCGGCGGCAACGGCGGAGAGGGATTCAGCGGTCCGGGCCTCGGAACCGGTGGCAACGGCGGCAAGGGAGGCAACGGCGGCCAAGGTGCTTCCGGCGGCACTGGTGGCGCCGGCGCCTCGGGTGGCACCGGCGGCCAGGGCGGCTCACTCTTCGGCCTCGGCGGGGCAGGCGGCGCG
>NZ_JAVRQA010000392.1:0-4444 GCF_032161845.1 Mycobacterium sp. | reverse complement strand
CGGCTGCACTCGCCTGCGTGGGACTGGACGCCGAACTGGCCACGCGACGGGTCGATCAACTCAGTGGTGGGCAGATGCGCCGCGTGGTCCTCGCCGGGCTGCTCAACCGCGCGCCACGAGCACTGATTCTCGACGAGCCGCTCGCCGGCCTTGACGCCCGAAGCCAGGCCGGACTGGTGCGACTCCTTCAAGGCCTTCGGCGCGACGGCCTGACGGTCGTCGTCATCTCGCACGACTTCTCGGGTCTTGACGACCTGTGCCCGCGGACCCTGCACCTCCGCGACGGTGCACTGCAACCGGCACCGACCGCAGGGAGGGTCACGTGACCGCGACTCAGCGCCCTCAACGTCGATCCTTGGTGCTCCTGCGCCCGGTACCAGGACCGTCCGTCATCCACGAGCTCTGGGCAGGCACCAAAATCATTACCGCCCTAACGGTCTCGCTGCTCCTTGCCAACTATCCCGGGTGGGGCCCAATCGCCGTCGTGGCCGCATTGGTGATAGCCGCAGTCCGGCTGGCGCATATTCCACGCGGGGTGCTGCCTTCGCTGCCACGATGGCTTTGGATCGGCCTGCTGCTTGGCGGATTGACGTCCGCGCTGGCGGGTGGGAGCCCGTTCGTCGACCTTGGTCTGTTCACCGTTGGGCTCGGAGGGCTGCTCGAGGTGCTTCGGTTCACGGCGTTGACGACGGTTCTGTTGGGTCTTGGCGGCTTGATCTCCTGGACTACCAACGTCGCCGACGTGGCACCTGCCGTCGCAGTGCTGGGCCGACCGCTCCGGTGGCTGCGGATCCCGGTGGACGAGTGGGCGGTGGCCACCGCGTTGGCCATGCGGGCCTTCCCCATGCTGCTCGAAGAATTCCGCATCCTGTATGCCGCGCGTCGCCTGCGCCCAAGACCGCCCACACCCGCCACCTGGCAGAAGCGGTTGCATCAATGGGGCGGCGATGTCATCGACCTCGCGGCCGCCGCCATCACGGTAGCGCTGCGGCGGGCCGACGAGATGGGTGACGCCATGACCGCGCGCGGGGGCACCGGTGCCATCTCCGCAACCCCGTCACGGCCGAAACACAAGGATTGGGTGGCTCTTTCGATCGTGGCGTTGGTATACAGTGTGGGCCTCGTGTTGGAGCTCTTCATCATTCCGACACCGATGCACTAGGACTGCGCGCACATGCGAACCAGGCCCGCGATCCTCGTCGTCGATACCGACCCCGACGTGGTGTCGCCACTCGCCACGACATTGATGAGTTGCGGCTTCGCGGTGCATACCGCCAATGATGGGCGCGCCGCTCTGGACCGGGCCCGCGAGTTGCGCCCAGCGGCCGTGATCCTCGAGGTCACGCTCCCCAGCATGGACGGATTCGAAGTTCTGCGCCAACTGCGCACCCTAGGCGTCGATGCGCCCGGCCTGTTCGTCAGCAGCCGTACCGCCCTGCACGACAAACTCACTGGGCTGAACGTGGGAGGTGACGACTACATCACCAAACCGTTCAGTCCCGAAGAAGTCCTGGCACGACTGCGAGCGATTCTGCGCCGCACCCGAAATACGAACGAGTCGACCCGAGGAGCGTCGCTGACCTTCGCCGATATCACCCTCGACGAAGACTCCCACGACGTCGTGAAAGCAGGCAATCGGGTGGCGTTGTCGCCGGTCGAGTTCAAACTACTGCGCTACCTGATGATCAACTCCGGCGCCGTTCTGTCGAGGTCGATGATTCTCGAGCACCTGTGGCGCAATGACTTTCGAGGGGAGACTACGGTCGTCGAGTCCTACATCTGCAACCTGCGACGAAAGATGGACAGGTCGGACAAGCGCCTCATCCATACAGTGAGGGCAGTTGGGTACGTCCTGCGGGAAGCGCAGTGACGGCGGCCCTCGCCTCGGTGTGGTGTTTCTGCCCGCGGACCGCGTCACTCTTCTCATGTGAGCTTCATGTTCGTGCTTCTAGGGTTCCCTTGAGACGAGCGGAGGTGAGGGTGAAAGCTCGAGTGGCACTGGTCGTCGATTACGACGAAGGCGTTCGACGTGCAGCAACAGGCCGAAATCCACTGAGGCGAAATCGAACTCGCCAACTCACCGAGCGGAGGACTGTCGGCCAGATTGACACTTCCCACCGTGGGCGATTCCACTGTGAGCTAGCTCGCTTCGATTCTTATCTCCATCACAAGAACTCTGCTGAGGCTGGTGAAGAGGGCGAAACGATGCCCGCCATCGCCGCGAGAGAGGTCTATACGTCCATGCCGCTGCTCATCATGGCGGATATCCGCTCCTCAGCCACTCGCCCGCCCGTCGCGTCCAAGGTGCCCGAGATCACCGCGACGTTCTGGATACTGAAGCTGCGCACCACGGCTATGGGCGAGAACGCGTCGGGCTACCTCGTCCACACCAGGCCCGTCTTCGGACTGGGCGTCGGCGTCGTCGGCTTCGTCGCGACGCTCTGGCTGCAGTTCCGGACCCGTCGCTACCCCCCGATGGCGTACTGGGCAGCGATCTCGATGGTCGCGGTCTTCGGCACCATCGTGGCCGACGTGCTACACGGGGATCTAGGTATTCCGTTGCCTGTCAGCACCATCGCGTGCGCGGCCGCATTGGCAATCATCTTCGTCGCGTGGCACCGCGCCGAGGGCACGCTCTCGATTCACAGCATCACGGCCCGACGTCGCGAGGTCTTCTATTGGCTCACGGTGTCGTTCACCTTCGCGCTGGGCATGGCCGCTGGTGATCTGACCGCTGACACTCTCAGACTCGGCTTCGTCGGTTCGATCGTGCTCTTCGCAGTCATCATGGCCGTTCCGGTGTTGGGCCGCTGGCGCTTTGGGCTCAACGGCGTCGTGGCCTTCTGGTTTGCCTACGTCGTGACTCGTCCGCTTGGCGCGTCGGCCGACGACTGGCTCGGCAAGCGCGCCATGGCCGGCGGCGTGGGCCTCGGTGACGGCCCGGTTGCCGCCGCCCTCATCCTGGCGATCGCAATCCTCGTCAGCTGTCTCGCCTTTCGGCGACGCAACACCCGCATCACATCAACGAAGGGATCAGAAGTATGACCGAACAACCAGATCGGCCGTCGCACGACGACACCGCGGCCGCCGAATCGACCGAACCGATTGTCGCGGAGCCGTCGTCGGCCGCAGCATCACCGGAGGCATCCGTCGTCCAACCCAAGCCGTCGCGCTGGGAGAGGGTCCGGCCCCGCAGCCGCCTAGGCCAGGTAGCCGCGATCCTGGTCTCCGTTGCTGCGGCGATCTTCATCGTCGGATCGATCTTCGTCGCCGGAGTCGTGGTGGGTTCCGAAGTCAGCGGTGAGCACCATGGCCACGGCGGCGGCTACAGCCAAGGCGAGGGTGAGCACCACCGTGGCGGCGAGGAAGCGGACGGTTTTGGCCGCGATGGGTCGGGACAGGGCGACTCCGGACAGGGCCGCTGGAACGACGGTGACGGACCCGGGCAGGGTGAGTCACCCTAAGACGCCTCCGCCGTTGGCGTTGGTCGTCCGCCTTTGGCGCAGGTAGTCGTCAGTGGTGCAGCGGCAACACCGGAGGCCAAGCCTCGTCAACGACGAGTGCTCCTCCGGTGTTGCCGCAGACGTTCGGCGAGTGCCCCGTCTTCGACTTCATCCATGGCGTGAGTTCGTGACCGTCCATCGCAGCGTGATCGACCCGCCGACCGGCGCCCGCGACCGCCCACACCAACGCGGTCACCACTGCCACGGCGGCGAGGCGCATCAGAAAGTCGAGCCCCTGAGGCGTGCGCCAGGGGGCGTCCGGCCTCACTTGAGGGCGGTCAGCAGGTCATTGAGGTTCTGAGTCTCCATTGTGGGATCGGGGTTGGCGTCCCGAATCGAAGTCAATACGGCGTCGATCCGCCCGTCGATGGCAGTCCAGGTGGGCCCATCCATCGCCTCGAGCCGGGGTTGGCCCTCGTCCCAAGCTGTTTCGAGGCTCTTGGCACCTGCCGTCGCCCCTGCCTGGTCACCGGCTTGAACTTTGGTCAGCATCGCCTGGGTAATGGCACGGAAGTTGGCGACGTCAGCCGCCGGGAAGTGAGCGGATACCTGCCCGGCAGCGATGGGGGCCTCGACGGCAGGGCCGGATTCGGACTCAGCGGACGCTGAGGCGTGCGGCTGCTGGTTGGCATAAGTCAACAGTGCACCGGCGGCGACGGCGACGGCACCGAAGTAGGCGAGCATCACCTTTTCCCGACCCGGAGCGGCAGGGCGTGGCGCGTCGGGCTTCTCGATGACGTCGGCGCGGGTCACTGTGAGGTAGATGACGGTGCCCAGGATCGCGGTGAGGAAGATAACGCTCGTGACGGCCACACCCAGGCCCAAGCCCATTTGGTCCTTGGGGAAGCCGAGCCAGTCGCCGAGGTTCGCGCCGAGCGGACGGGTCAGGATGTAGGCGAGCCAGAACGACAACACCGCGTTGGCGCCGAGCTTCCAGCCGG
>NZ_JAVRQA010000391.1:0-5246 GCF_032161845.1 Mycobacterium sp. | reverse complement strand
CGCCGACATCGCTGGCGCGCGCCGCATCGCCGAGGTGTCTCGCGGTGCGGAGGTTGCGCTGACCTCGCCGTCCGCGCCGATCGTCCTGCTTCCGGCGCGATCGGGCGTATTGGCCTCGCAGGTCGCTCCGGGCCTGCGCGATATCGGCGTCATGCTCGCGTATTCGCCCGTCCACCACATGCTCTTCGACCGGCTCGGCGTCACGGCACTGGTGATGACGTCGGCGAACCGTGGCGGATCGCCGATCGTGTTCCGCGACGACGACCTGAGCTGGATCGACGGCCTTGCCGACGCCGTGTTGTCGCACGATCGGCCCATCCACGTGCCGTGCGAGGACTCGGTGGTCGCCATCGACGGCGCCGGCCAGCAACTCCCCATCCGACGGTCCCGCGGTTACGCCCCTCTGCCCGTTGCGGTTTCGGTGTCGGAGCACGCGGGTGTGATCCTCGCGACCGGCGGCGATCTGAAGACGACGTTCTGCCTGATGGGGAACGACGGGCGCGCACACATGTCGTCGCATCTGGGCGACATGGCGGATCCGCGGACGCAGAACTGCTTCGCCGACGCGTACCGGCATCTGGCCGTCATGACCGACCGCAGACCGACGCTTATCGCACACGATCTGCACCCGGGCTACGCGACCACCCGGTGGGCGGCCAGGCAGGCGCTCGACGCGCTGGCCGTACAGCATCACCATGCGCACGCGGTTTCGCTGATCGCCGAACATCAGCGCATGGGCGAACCCATTCTCGCGGTGGCATACGACGGCACCGGCTACGGCATAGACGGAACCATCTGGGGCGGAGAGTTTCTCGCGATCGCAGACCCCGCCACCTTCACCAGGGTCGGACACCTCACGCCCTTCGCGCTGCCCGGCGGCGACGAGGCGGCGCTGCGACCTGCGCGCATCGCGCTCGACCTGCTGCACCGCGCGGGCATCGAATGGGACGCGGATCTGGCCCCCGTCGCCGACGTCGGCCCAGCGGGCATCAGCATTCTGGCGCAACAGATTCCCCGCGGCGTGCGTTGTGTCACGACCAGCAGCATGGGCAGGCTCTTCGACGCTGTCGCCAGCCTTCTCGGGGTGTGTCAACGGGTGACCTACGAAGGCCAGGCCGCCGTCGAACTCGAGCACCTGGCCCGCGGCGGCACGGCGCGCGGAGTCGAGATTGACTTCCGCATCGACGCCGGACTGATGGACCCGGCGCCGGTGATGGCGGGACTGGTCGACGGACTGCGTTCCGGCGCAGACATCGCCGATCTGGCCGCCGCGTTCCACGACGCGGTGGCGCGAGCCACCGTCGACGCCGTCACCAGCTACGCCGGCACTGCGGGAATCGGCACCGTCGGCCTGACCGGCGGCGTCTTCGTCAACCGCATCCTGCTCGACTCGATTCGGAAGGCATTGTCGGCGAAGGGATTCGACGTCCTCACCCACCGGATCCTGCCCTGCAACGACGGCGGCATCGCACTCGGCCAGGCCGTGATCGCTGCCTGCGCCCAACCTTCGACAGAGAGAAGTGGCCCATGTGCCTTGGAATCCCCGGCAAGGTAATCGACATCTGGGACGAGTCGGGCACCCGGATGTCCACCGTCGACTTCGGCGGTACGACCAAGAAGGTCTGCCTGGCCTACCTGCCCGACATGGAGATCGGTGAGTACACCATCGTCCATGCCGGTTTCGCCATCAACAGGCTCGACGAGGAGTCGGCCAACAACACCCTGAAGATGTTCGCAGATCTGGGCGTCCTGGAGGAGGAGCTCTCCGTTCTCCAACCTTCTCCCGGGCGCTCACGAGACGAGGAGTCAGCATGAAGTACCTGGACGAATTCCGCGATCCCGTCGCCGCGAAGACGCTGGTCGACCAGATCAAGCGACGAGCCACCCGCACCTGGACGATCATGGAAGTCTGTGGTGGACAGACACATTCGATCATCCGCAACGGCATAGACCAGTTGCTCGGCGACGCCGTCGAGTTCATCCACGGGCCCGGCTGCCCGGTATGCGTCACGCCGCTCGAGATGATCGACAGGGCACTGGAGATCGCGGCGCGTGACAACGTCATCTTCTGCTCGTTCGGAGACATGCTGCGGGTTCCCGGCAGCAAGCAGGATCTGTTCAGCGTGCGTGCGCGCGGCGGTGATGTCCGGATTGTCTACTCGCCGTTGGACGCCACCGCGATCGCCGCCGACAATCCGGACAAGGACGTGGTGTTCTTCGGTGTCGGCTTCGAGACCACCGCGCCAGCCAACGCGATGTCGGTGGTGCACGCCCAACGACTGGGTCTCAAGAACTTCTACCTGCTCGTGTCGCACGTATTGGTGCCACCCGCGATGACGGCGATCCTGTCCTCGCCGACGAACCGGGTGCAGGGCTTCCTCGGTGCGGGCCACGTGTGCTCGGTGATGGGGACCGCGGAGTACGGCCCACTGGTCGAGAAGTTCGGCGTGCCGATCGTGGTATCCGGCTTCGAGCCGCTCGACCTGCTGGAAGGCGTTCGGCAACTCGTCGACCTGCTCGAAGACGGCAAGGTCGAGATGCGCAACGCCTATCCCAGAGCGGTGAGCGAGGCGGGCAACGTCGTCGCGCAACAGACGCTGCGCGACGTGTTCGTCGTCACCGATCGGCCCTGGCGCGGGATCGGGATGATCCCGAAGTCGGGGTGGACACTGTCGCCGAAGTATGCGGACTTCGATGCCGAGAAGAAGTTCGGCGTCGGTCACATGCAGGTGGAGGAGTCGACCGAATGCCACAGCGGGGAGGTGCTGCAAGGTCTGATCAAACCCAACGAGTGCCCCGCTTTCGGCAAGACGTGCACGCCGCGCACCCCGTTGGGGGCGACGATGGTGTCGAGCGAGGGGGCCTGCGCCGCGTACTACCAATTCCGCCGGCTGGACCTAGCGGTGGCACATGCCTGACGAGCGGCCGGTCACGATCGATCCCGAGGCGTGGGTCTGCCCGATGCCGTTGCGCGAGACCAAGCGCATCGTCATGGGTCACGGCGGAGGTGGCGTGTTGTCGGAGGAGTTGATCGAGAACCTCTTCCTGCCTGCGTTCGGATCCGCCGGCGGGCCCGCTCGTGATTCGGCGCTCCTGACGGTGGCGGCAGGCCAGATCGCGCTGTCGACGGATTCGTACGTGGTGCAGCCGTTGTTCTTTCCCGGAGGGAACATCGGTGACCTCGCGGTGAACGGCACCATCAACGACCTCGCCATGAGCGGTGCTCAACCACTGGCGCTGACCGCGGGTTTCATCTTGGAGGAGGGCCTCGAACTCGAGGTGCTCGGCCGGATTGCGCAGTGCATGGGCAAGGCGGCCGACAACGCGGGTGTCGGGATCGTCACCGGCGACACCAAGGTCGTCGGGATGGGCAGCGCCGACCAGCTGTTCATCAACACCGCAGGCGTGGGGATCGTCCCGCCCGGGGTCTCGGTCGGCCCGGAGCGAGCACGCGTCGGCGACGACATCATCGTCTCGGGCAAGATCGGCGAGCACGGCGTCGCGATCATGAGCGTCCGCGAGGGAATCGACTTCGGCACCCAGATCACCACCGACAGTGCACCCTTGCATCGCTTGGTCGCCGCCATGCTCGCGGCTGGCACGGCCGGGGGAGTGCACACACTGCGCGACCCGACGCGCGGTGGACTCGTCGCGGCAGTCGTGGAACTCGCCCGCGGCGCAGAGGTCGGGATCCAACTCGACGAGCGCGCGATCCCGGTGCCCGAGGGCGTCGCGTCGGCGTGCAGCTTCCTGGGGCTGGATCCGCTACAGGTCGCCAATGAGGGCAAGTTGGTCGCGTTCGTCGACCCGTCGGACACCGCGGCCGTCCTCGCCGCGATGCGCGCCCGCCCGGAGGGCTCGGATGCCGTGGTCATCGGCAAGGTCGTGGCCGAGCACCCGGGCATGGCGGTGGGGACGACGTCGTTCGGCACCACTCGGGTAATCGAAAGGGAACTCGGCGAACAGCTTCCACGCATCTGCTAGCGGCGCTGCCGCGCGGCGGTCGGCTGGCAGTAAAGTCCAGACCATGCGTGTCGGAGTGTTGGGTGCCAAGGGCAAGGTCGGCGCGACGATCGTCGACGCCGTCGAGAGCGCCGCCGACCTGACGTTCACGGCAGGTGTCGACGCAGACGATCCGCTCGGCGCCTTCCCCGACAGCCAGACTCAGGTCGTCGTCGACTTCACCCATCCCGACGTCGTGATGGACAACCTGAAGTTTTTGATCGACAACGGCATCCACGCGGTCGTCGGCACGACGGGGTTCACCGACGAGCGGATCGACCAGGTTCGAAACTGGCTCGCCGACACGTCCGACGTCGCCGTGCTCATCGCGCCGAACTTCGCGATCGGCGCCGTTCTGTCGATGCAGTTCGCCAAGCAGGCTGCGCGCTTCTTCGAATCGGTCGAGGTCATCGAGCTGCACCACCCGTTCAAGGCCGACGCACCCTCGGGTACCGCCGCGCGCACCGCCCGCTTGATCGCCGAGGCGCGAAAGGATCTGCCGCCCAACCCCGACGCGACCAGCACGGGTCTCGAAGGCGCCCGCGGCGCGAGCGTCGACGGCATCCCGGTGCACTCCATCCGGCTCGCGGGCCTCGTCGCGCACCAGGAGATCCTGTTCGGCACGCAGGGGGAGACGCTCACCATCCGTCACGACAGCCTGGACCGGACATCGTTCGTGCCAGGAGTTCTGCTCGGCGTGCGGCACGTGCACGAGCATCCCGGCCTGACGATCGGGATCGAGCCGCTGATGGAGTTGTGAGGTGACCGCGCCGAGACTGCACCCTCTGACGGATTTCGGCCGATTTCCGTCATCTTCTGCAGTCTCGCCGCGCTCGTGAGGGCCCTGCGCATCCAGCTGGTGATCGGCTTCATGTGCGCCGCGCTCGTCGTCTACTTCGTGCTGCTCGGTCGCGCTGCCCTCGTTCTGGTGACCTCTGGCAAGCCTGCGGCGATCGGACTGGGCGTCGCCGTGTTCCTGCTTCCGATCATTGGGCTGTGGGCGATGATCGCCACGCTGCGAGCGGGCTTCGCCCACCAGAGGCTCGCGCGCAAGGCTGTCGAACAGGGCATGGAACTCGACGTGAGCACGATGCCGCGCAGGCCATCGGGGCGGATCGAGCGCGACGCGGCCGACGCGATGTTCCACGCGGTGAAGGCCGAGCTGGATCTGGACCCCAAGGATTGGCGGCGCTGGTATCGGCTGGCTCGAGCCTACGATTACGCCGGTGACCGGGGCCGGGCTC
>NZ_JAVRQA010000390.1:0-14642 GCF_032161845.1 Mycobacterium sp. | reverse complement strand
GGCAAGGAAGGGCTCTACCTGGCGGTTCTCGAATCGGCCTATCGCGGCATCCGCGAGGCCGAGCAGAGGCTCCAGGTCGATCACGTCGATCCCGTCGAGGCGATGCGCAGGCTGGCCGAGCTGACCTTCGATCACCACCTCGACCACCAGGCCTTCATCAGGTTGGTGTCGATCGAGAACATCCACCGCGGCGAGTTCATTGGCCAACTCGACTCATTGCGGACGATTTCGCAGCCTGCGACCTCACTGCTGGACGAGATCCTCGTCCGCGGACGCGAGCAGGGCGCGTTTCGCGGCGATGTCGACGCACTCGACGTCCACATCGTGATCAGCTCGTACTGCGTGTTTCAAGTCGCGAATCGGCACACCTTCGGCTTCTTGTTCGGGGTCGACTTCACCGAGCTCTCGCAGCGCGCTCACATGCGCAGAATGATCGGCGACGTCGTCGTCGGTTGGCTCACCACCCACTGATTGGAGACCCCGCCCACAGGTTGGGGGTTGACGAGACGCGCGACACACTGCTCTAATTCTTGTACGTACCAGTTAGTACATTAGAGAGAGCGGTGCAGCGTGGCGATCAATCCCGTCCTGGTCGGCCTCGTCGGCATCGGCGTCGGGCCCTCCCTGACTCCGGCGCTGCACATGGCCGAGGGCAAGGCCCATGGGCTCGACTACCTCTACCGCTCCATCGATCTCCGTGAAATCGGCGTCGCGCCCGAACGCATCGGCGAGATCTTGATCTGGGCCCGCGCCCTCGGCTTCGACGCCCTCAACATCACGCACCCCTGCAAGCAACTGGTCATCCCCCATCTCGACACCGTCGACGCCGCGGCCGCCGCACTCGGCGCCGTCAACACGGTCGTCTTCGACGGCGCCAAGACCATCGGCTACAACACCGATGCGCCCGGGTTCGCCACCGGCTTCGCCGAGGGCCTTCCAGAGGCGTCCACCGAGAACGTCGTCCTACTCGGCGCAGGCGGGGCCGGTACAGCCGTTGGCCACGCCCTCCTCGACCTCGGCGCCGACCATCTTGCCGTCGTCGATCTGGACGTCGATCGCGCGGCGGCACTGGCGGGCGAACTGTCCGCCCGACACCCCGACGCCAGGGTCGATGCCTCCGCGTTCGACAAGCTCGCGGTGCTGCTTCCGCACAGCGACGGCATCGTGCACTGCACGCCCACCGGGATGGCCGACCACCCCGGCCTGCCCTTCGACGAGAGCCTGTTGCACCAGGACCTCTGGGTGGCCGACATCGTCTACCGCCCACTGGACACCGCGCTGCTGAAAGCGGCGCGCCGCGCAGGCTGCCGCACGCTCGACGGCGGGTACATGGCCGTTCACCAGGCCACCACCGCATTCGAGTTGATCACCGGCATCGAACCGGACGCCGCCAGGATGTCGCGGCACTTCCGAAGGCTCGTCGCATGATTCGTGCCCACCATCCCGATGTTCGCAGGAAACTAGGAGGAATCCGATGACCGCAATCAACCAGAATCCGGCAGGCGGTGCGCCTCCGACCGGGCCCGCGCGCACGCCGAGGCGGGCCGCACTTGCCAGCTTCATGGGCAGCGCGGTCGAGTACTACGACTTCTTCCTCTTCGGTCAGGCCGCGGCGCTCATCTTCCCCAAGGTGTTCTTCCCGGAGGGCGGCGGCCAGGGTGCACTGTTGATGTCGTTCGCGACCTTCGGCGTGGCCTACTTCGCCCGCCCCGTCGGCGCCTTCGTGCTCGGACACTTCGGAGACCGGATCGGCCGTCAGAAGGTGCTGATGTTCACCATCGTCTTGATGGGCGCGTCGACCTTCGCCATCGGGTGCCTTCCGACGTTCGGCACGGCCGGCTACCTCGGACTCGGTCTGCTGGTGCTGTGCAGACTGCTGCAGGGCTTCTCCGCCGCAGGCGAACAGGCGGGCGCCAGCTCGCTGACCCTGGAGCACGCTCCCGATCACCAGCGGGCGTTCTATACGTCGTGGACGCTGACCGGAACCCAGGGCGGCCTGATCCTGGCGTCGCTGGTGCTGATCCCCTTCGTGTCGCTTTCCGACGAGTCCGAGCTCACCTGGGGTTGGCGCGTGCCGTTCTGGCTGTCCGCGGTCGTCGTCCTGGTCGCCTACTTCATCCGGCGGAAACTGCACGAAACCCCCGAGTTCGAAGAGGCCAAGGCCACGGGCAACATCGCGAAGATGCCGCTAAAGCCACTGATGCGTGACCACTGGCGCGACGTGTTGCGAGTCTTCTTCTGCGCCTTCATCGCCGCGGTGTCGACGGTCTTCGGAACCCTGGCGATCGCCTACGGCAAGAAGGTCGGTCTACCCGCCGACATCACCCTGTGGTTGGTCGTCGTTGCCAACGTCGTTGCCCTCGGCACCCAGCCGCTGTTCGGCATGCTCGCCGACAAGATCGGCCGAAAGCCGGTGTTCGTCTACGGGGCACTGTCCTCGGCGGTGCTCATGCCCTTCTACATGCTGTCGATGAGCAACGACGACTACACCCTGACGTTCGTCCTGGCCGTCGCGACCTTCGCGTTCGGCTACGGCGCGGCCAATGCCGTGTGGCCGTCCTTCTACAACGAGATGTTCAGTACCAAGGTGCGCTTCTCCGGCGTGGCGATCGGCACCCAGTTGGGGTTCCTCGTCGCGGGCTTCGCTCCGACGATCGTCACCGCACTCGGCGGCATCCGCGAAGGCGGCTGGGTGGTCATCGGCGTCTTCACCGCCGTCGTCTGCGTGATCGCGGCCGCGTCGGCACTGACCGCGCGCGAAACCAAGGACGTCCCAACGGCATTGCTTGGCAAGACCGCGGACTCCCCCAAGGATCTGGTCAACCACTGATGGTCTCGACACTGCTTACCGATTCCGACGGCGCGTCGACCAACCAAGCGGACGTCAGCGCGGAGATCGCGGCGATCGAGTCCGCGTATCAGCGGGCCGGTGTCGAGGAGACGCAGCCCCGCCTGGACTACGCCCCGTACCGCAGTAGCGTGCTGCGTCATCCGACCAAGGACCTGCACCACGTCGATCCCGAGGGCATCGAATTGTGGACGCCGTGCTTCGGGGCACGCGACGTCAACGTGCTGGAGGCGGACCTGACCATCGGGCACGGAAGGGAGCCGATCGGCGAACGGATGGTGGTGACGGGTCGGGTGGTCGACGGCGACGGCAGACCGGTGCGGCGCCAGCTCGTCGAGATCTGGCAGGCCAACGCCGCAGGCCGTTACATCCACCACCGCGATCAGCACCCGGCGCCGATCGATCCCAACTTCACCGGGGCGGGGCGGTGCTTGACCGACGACGACGGCTACTACCGGTTCACCACCATCAAGCCGGGCCCGTATCCGTGGAAGAACCATCGCAACGCGTGGCGGCCCGCGCACATCCACTTCTCGTTGTTCGGAACGGAATTCACCCAGCGGATGATCACCCAGATGTACTTTCCTGGCGATCCGCTGTTCGGCCTGGATCCGATCTACCAGGCGATCACCGATCAGAAGGCGCGCGACCGGCTGGTGGCCTCCTACGATCACGACGTCACCACCCACCAGTGGGCGACCGGATACCGCTGGGACGTCGTGCTGACCGGCGCGCACCAGACCCCAATGGAGGATTCATGAGCCCCATGCTGACCGCAACACCAGGTCAGACGGTCGGCCCGTTCTTCGGCTACGCCCTTCCGTTCGAGCGCGGCAGCGAACTGGTACCGCCGGGCTCACCCAACGCGATTCGATTGCATGGCACCGTCACCGACGGTGATGGCAAGCCGGTTCCCGATGCGTTGCTGGAGATATGGCAGGCCGACGCCGAGGGAAACGTGCCGATGGCGAGCGGCGCGCTGAAGCGCGACGGTTGGACGTTCACCGGGTGGGGCCGTGCCGCGACGGATGACGAAGGGCATTACGGCTTCACGACGGTATTGCCTGGCGCACCATTCATTTCGATGACGATCTTCGCCCGCGGATTGCTGAACAGACTCTTCACCCGCGTCTATCTGCCTGGCTCTGATCTGACCGGCGACCCGCTGCTGAGCTCCCTGCCCGCCGAGCGGCGAGACACCCTCGTCGCGACCCGCGAGGACGACGGGCTACGATTCGACGTCGGCCTGCAAGGACCCCACGAGACGGTGTTCCTGAGCTACCCGAGCCACCGACCGTGACCGACCTGTTCTGGCCGGGCGACCACCTGGCTGGCGAGTCCATGAGCGACGCGGCGTTCCTGCGCGCCATGCTGGCCGTGGAGCAGGCCTGGCTCGACGGCCTCGTAGCGGCTGAGATCGCACCGGCCGCAGCCGCATTCGAGTTGAGCGCCATCGGCGGCGCCGGTGACGTCGAGCAGATCGCCCGTCGCGCGGACGCCGACGGCAACCCGGTCTCGGGGTTGGTAGCGCTACTTCGGGGACGCGCTCCCGAGCCGGCGTCCTCGTGGCTGCATCGCGGACTCACCAGCCAGGACGTCGTCGACACGGCACTGATGCTGTGCCTGCGTGACGTTCTGACCCGCGTCGCCGACGACGTCGCAACCCAGGTCGACGCGTTGACGGCGCTGGTCGAGATGCACCGCAGCACACCGATGCTCGCGCGCACCCTGACCCAAGCCGCATTGCCGAGCACGGCAGGGGTGAAGCTCGCCTCCTGGCTCTCGGGTGTGCTCGACGCCGCCGAACCGCTCGCCGGCGTGCGGGCCGCATTGCCCGTTCAGATCGGCGGTGCGGTCGGCACACTGGCCGCGATCGTCGAATTGGCCGGCTCCGTCGACGCCGCGATCGCGCTCGGCGACTCGGTCGCGGCCAAGCTTGGGTTGGCGCCCGCACCGCCGTGGCACACCACCCGCGCACCCGTCACCCGCGTCGGGGACCTGCTGGTCGGCTTCTGCGACGCGTGGGGTCATCTCGCCTCCGACGTTGCCACCGGCAGTCGCACCGAGATCGGCGAGTTCGTCGAAGGCCACGGTGGTGGATCGTCGACCATGCCGCACAAGAACAATCCGGTCCGCTCGGTGCTGATTCGCCGTACTGCCCTGGCCGCGGGCCCGCTGGGAGCCACCCTGCACACTGCGTCGGCGACCAGCGTCGACGAACGCGCCGACGGCGCCTGGCACGCCGAGTGGGCCACGATGCGGACCCTCGCCCGTCGGACCGTCGTCGCCGCCGTCCACACCTCCGAACTGGTGACCGGCCTACGAGTCGACACCGAGAGGGCGGCAGCCAACCTCGCCGCCGCGGGCGACCTCGCCGCCGAGCAGCGGACCATGGCGGATCTCGCTGGGCGGGAACCGAACCCGACGTACCTCGGCGCCGCCGATCGACTGGTCGACGCCGCGCTGGACCGAGCCGCCGCCTACCGGAAGGACGCGCCATGACCGTGCCCCGCCTCGTCGGCACCGACTTCGGCGGCCCGGCCGACGCCCCCGTGCTCCTACTCGGACCGTCGCTTGGCACCTCGGCCGAGGTGCTGTGGTCCTCCGCCGCCGCGCATCTGCGCGCACACCTGCGGGTGGTCGGCTGGGATCTACCCGGGCACGGGCGCAGCCCTGCCGGTGAACCGTTCACCATCGCCGACCTGGCGGCTGGGGTACTGGCGTTGGCCGACCGTCTCGGGGCCGACACCTTCCACTACGCGGGTGACTCCGTCGGCGGCTGCGTCGGACTGCAACTGCTGCTCGACGCACCGCACCGGATCGCGACGGCCGCGGTGCTGTGCACCGGCGCGAAGATCGGCACCCCCGACGGCTGGCAGGAGCGCGCCGCCACCGTCCGCGCCGGTGGTACGGCCACGGTCCTCGGCGGCGCGGCGGAGCGCTGGTTCGGGCCGGGATTCGCGGCCCGTCAACCCGACCTGGCGGCGGCCCTGCTTGGTGCGCTGCGCGACACCGACCCGGAAGGTTATGCCAAGACGAGCGAGGCGCTGGCGACCTTCGACGTCACCGACCGACTGCCCGACATCGCCACCCAGGTGCTGGCCATCGCGGGTGCCGACGACACCCCGACCCCACCGGAGTCGTTGCAGCGCATCGCCTCCGGGGTTCAGCAAGGCCGGCTCGAGGTGCTCGACGGCGTCGGACACCTTGCCCCGGCCGAGGCGCCGTCGCGCGTGGCCGAGCTGATCGCCGCACACTGCGGCATCGACACCCGTCGGCCAAGCACCACCGACGAGGTGCACGCCGCAGGCATGGCCGTTCGACGGGCGGTGCTCGGCGACGCGCACGTCGACCGCGCCGTCGCGGCGACCACCGACCTGACCGCCGACTTCCAACGGATGATCACCGAGTACGCGTGGGGCACCATCTGGACCAGACCCGGCCTGGACCGGCGTAGCCGCTCGATGATCACCCTGACGGCACTGGTCGCCCGAGGGCACCACGACGAGCTGGCCATGCACCTGCGCGCCGCCCGTCGCAACGGACTTACAGTAGACGAGATCAAGGAACTGCTCATGCAGACCGCCATCTACTGCGGAGTTCCCGACGCCAACACGGCGTTCCGCATCGCCTCGACCGTGCTCGCCGACTACGACGCGGGCGAGACACCATGAGCCGCACCGTGGTTCACCAGGATGCCGCCCAGGCCGTCGCGGGCATCGCCGACGGCGCCACCATCCTGGTCGGCGGGTTCGGCATGGCGGGCATGCCCACCGCGCTGATCGACGCGTTGATCGGCCAGGGCGCAACGGGTTTGACGATCGTGAGCAACAATGCGGGCAATGGCGACACCGGCCTTGCCGCCCTGCTGGCCGCGGGACGGGTCGACAAGGTCGTCTGCTCCTTCCCCCGTCAAGCCGACTCCCACGTCTTCGACGCGCTCTACCGGGCAGGAAAGGTTCAGCTCGAGGTCGTGCCCCAGGGCAACCTCGCCGAACGCATCCGTGCCGCAGGCGCAGGCATCGGGGCATTCTTCTGCCCCACCGGCGTGGGGACGCCGCTGGCAGCTGGCAAGGAGGTACGCACCATCGACGGCCGCGACTACGTCCTCGAATACCCCATCCGTGGCGACGTCGCCCTCATCGGCGCCCACGTCGGAGACGTGTGCGGAAACCTGTTGTACCGCAAGACTGCCCGCAACTTCGGCCCGGTCATGGCGACGGCGGCCACCGTCACGATCGCAGAGGTCGCCCTAGTGGTCGCCGCCGGCGAGATCGACCCCGAGAACGTGGTCACCTCGGGCATCTTCGTCGACCACATCCTCGACCTGTCCGCAGCGAATCAATCGGAGGTGGCGTCGTGACCCTGCACGCACCCGCTCGCCAGACGGTCGAACACCTCGACCGCGGCCCGCTCGACCGCGAGGAACTCGCGGCCATCGTCGCCCGTGACATCCCCGCCGGCTCGTACGTCAACCTGGGCATCGGGCAACCGACCACCGTCGCCGAGTACCTCGATCCCAATGCGGGCGTCGTGCTGCACACCGAGAACGGAATGCTGGGCATGGGCGGGCAGGCGTTCGGCGCCGACGTCGACGTCGACCTGACCAATGCTGGGAAGATTCCCGTGACGGAAACCCCTGGTGCGTCCTACTTTCACCACGCCGACTCGTTCGCCATGATGCGCGGGGGCCACCTGGACGTCTGCGTGCTCGGTGCGTTTCAGGTCAGCCACCGCGGCGACCTCGCGAACTGGCATACCGGCGCGCCGGATGCCATCCCTGCGGTGGGCGGCGCGATGGACCTCGCGATCGGGGCGAAGAACGTATTCGTGATGATGAACCTGTTCGCCAAGGACGGCTCGGCCAAACTCGTCGCCGACTGCACCTACCCGTTGACCGGACTGCGCTGCGTCAGCCGCGTATACACCGATCACGCCCTGTTCGAGATCGCTCTCGACGGCTCCGGCGTGCGGGTGCTCGAAACGTTTGGGACCACCGCCGCCGACATCTCCAAATGTTGCGATTTGGGCGCGTAAATCCGCGGTGAACGCGGATTGGCGCGCCGAAATCGCTAGGGGGCAGGGCTAGGGGGCGGCGAAGACGTCGATGGGGCGCCCGATCCGCAACATCACGACGGGAATGTGACGCGTCGTCGACGTCTGATACCCGAGGTAGGGCGGGAACAGATGCGTCATGTACGACCACACCGGGTGGCGTTCCTCGTACTGGGGTTCACGCCAGGTGGCCTCGAACGCCTGGGTGGCGATCTGGACACCGATCGTCTCGCTCTCCCGGATGTTGAGGTACCACTCGGGATGGGTGTCGGCGCCGCCCTTTGACGCGACGATGACGATCTCCCCACCGACGTTGCCGTAGATCAGCGGTGTGACGTACGTCTTGCCGGACTTGCGGCCCACGTGCTTGATCAGGCAGTTGGTCGTCAGGGCGTGACCGCCCGCGGAGCTGACGTCCACGATGTGGCCCTTGGTGCCACCCGAGCTCAGATACTCCTTGAGGTGCTCGTCCATGAAGCCCATCGATCGGTTCCTTCCGACTCGGTCGATCAACCCGCCTCGGCCGCGCGTGGCAGCGCGCGAATGGCGGTCCGGATGGCCAAGTAGATCAGGGTCGAGGTGAGCACGAAGATGGGCCACCCCATCGCGATGCGCGCCGCGGCGAGAAGGCCCGCCTGGTCGGTGTCGTACAGGTGGTACTGCACCAGGAACCGCGCCCAGGACACCGCCGCCATCACGATGGTGACCAGGTCGAATACCCGCCGCACCCGGGGTACGCGGCGCCAGGTGTCGTCGCGGCCGGTCACCCACGCCCAACCGACACCGATCAGTGGCCGACGGATCAGCACCGAGCCGGTGAAGGCGATGGCCAACAGGAGGTACATCCAGATGCCTGGCAGATAGAAGTCCTTGGCCTGGCCGGTGAGGAAGGCCAGGCCGGCTCCGACGGCGACACCCGCGAACCCGAAGAGCGCGGGACGGATGGATTCGCGCCGCAGCAGCTGTGCGACCAGGACGACCGCCGCGACACCGAGAGCAGCGGCCAGCGCCCACTCGAGGTCAACCACCGCGTTCGCCGCGGCGAAGGTGGTGACCGGCAGCGACGAGTAGATCAGCCCGCGGACGCCGCCCGACCGCGCCAACAACGCGGCAAGCGGCGGGTTCGTGTCGGTCACCCGATCGAGCGTACTGACTGGGTGGACCTACACTCCTCGGGTGCGCGCCATCCCCGTCATCGCGTTGACCGGGTACCTCGGTGCGGGCAAGACCAGCCTGCTCAACCATGTGCTCCGCGCGCCGGGCGCGCGGATTGGCGTCGTCATCAACGACTTCGGCGACATCAACGTCGACGCCGCCCTCGTGACGGGCCAGGTCGACGAACCCGTCTCGATTGCCGGGGGCTGCGTCTGCTGCCTTGACGACGACGGCGGCCTTGACGAGGCGCTGGAGAAGCTGGCTGATCCGCGGCTGGCCCTTGACGCGATCGTCGTCGAGGCCAGCGGGCTCGCCGACCCCGTCGCAGTGTCCCGCCTGATCCGCTTCAGCGGAGTCGAGCGGGTGCGCCAAGGCGGCGTCGTGGACGTCATCGATGCCGCCACGCACTTCGACGTCGTCGACCGCGGTGGCATGCCACTGGCTCGATACGGCGCGGCGTCGCTGATCGTGGTCAACAAGCTCGACCAGATCCCCGAGGACCGCCGCGCCATCGAGTTGGCTCGCATCGATGCGCGGATTCGGGAACGCAACCCGCATGCGCACGTGGTCGGGGCGACCGGCGCGAGGATCGATCCCGCGCTGTTGTACGACGTGTCCGACTCCGACGACGGCTCGGGGCAGCTCTCCATTCGCGAACTGCTCATCGACGACCATGCCGATCACCACGATCACGTTCACGCGGCTTCGGTCACGGCGGCCACCGACGGCTGCGTCGACCCCGGAGTGCTGTTCGATCTTCTCGAGGAGCCGCCAGCGGGCGTCTATCGACTCAAGGGAATCGTGGCCGTCCGCACCCGGACGGGGCGGCGCCGCTACGTCGTCAACGTGGTCGGGTCGTCGGTGCACGTCGCGACGGCGCCGGCGAACGTCGGCACCAACTCGCTGGTCGCGATCGGCACCCACTTCGACGTCGGCGAGGTGCGCGCCAGGGTGGACGCCGCGTTGCGTCCCCACGACGGCACCGTCTCCGCGGCGAGCATGCGGCGCCTGCAGCGGCATCGCCGGCTTAGCTTCTAACGGTCAGCGCCGCCAGGGTGGCCAGAGTCGTTGATGGCGAGCGTCTTTCGTCGGGGCGAGACGCTCGAGGCGGCACAGCACACCGAAGTGGTCGGAGGGAAACACCCGCGGCAACGCGTCCGAGATCGGCTCCGTTCCCAGTAGGTCGATGCTGGTCGCCGCCCAGCCGTCGCCTTTGAGGAGTACTCGGTCGAACCGGACCTGGCGCTGCTTGTTCTTGCTGTCGAGCCGCATCAGGTTGATGGACGTATCCTCGGTGAAGCCGTCGTCGCGTGGTCGCAGGGTGGGCCACAGATCGCGATAGGCCTTGGTGATTCGATCGTTCTCCGAGTCGCGCATGTTGAAATCTCCCAGTACGACCGCATTTTCGACTCGTCGGAGCGAACCGAAGATGCGTCCCAACTGCCGAGCCCGTAACCGCGCCGCCGCCTTTCCACTTTCGAGATGAGCCGCGACGACGGTCAACGCGCTGTCACCCGTGTCGAGCTCGGCCGTCAGGAATCCACGCGCCAGGTTCGTCGGCAGTCGGGTATAGGTGACGTCGCGGATCGGTAGCCGGGATAGCAGCAGCATGCCGTAGTTGCCGCGGTCGCCACCGGTGACCTCGGCGCGACGATAGCGCACCCGGACCCATGGCTGGGCGAGGAATACGGCCAGCGCCGCAGGGGTGACTTCCTGAAACACCATGACGTCCGGCATCTTTCGGGACATTAGGTCCGCGATCGCGCGGTAGCGCGCCTCGGCGCGGAAGTCGCTGAACCAGACGTTGAACGTCGCCACGGTGAGTTCGTCGCGTGGCACCGCGCTCAGCGCATCGTCGTTGGTCCAACGCTGCGAGGCCCATTGCTTGGTATGGACGTCGAAGATCCCAACCGGAACCCTGCGCCGACGCGCCCTCAACGCGGCATCATGCTCGACGCAGCGTCAGCACGGTGATCTCGCTTGGTGCGAACACGCGGAAGGGCGGCCCCCAGAACCCGGTGCCACGGCTCGTATAGAGCTGCGTGCGTTCGCCGTGGCGGCTCAAACCGTGCACGACCGGCTGATCGAGCCTGACCAGGAAGTTGAACGGCCAGATCTGACCACCGTGGGTGTGTCCCGAGATCTGCAGATCGACCCCCGCCTCGACCGCCGCGGGAACCTGCTTTGGTTGGTGTGCCAGCAGAAGCACCGGGAGCGTCGGGTCGGCGCCTTCGAGAGCTGCCTCCAGATTCGCACCGTGCCCGACGGTGCCCGAACCCCTGGCGGTGGCGTCGTCGACACCGGCGACGACCAGCCCGTCGCCGCCGCGCTCCACGACGATGTGGCTGTTGTGCAACGCATCCCAGCCGATGTCGGCCATGTAGTCGAGCCAGCCCTGCGCCTCGCTGAAGTACTCGTGGTTGCCGGTGACGTAGACGCGGGCCAGCCTCCCGCGCGCCGCGGCGAGTGGTCGCACCTGCTCCTCGCGAACGTCGACGGTGCCGTCGGCGAGGTCCCCGACGTGACAGACGACATCGGCGTCGATCTCGTTGATGCGGTCGGCTACCAGGGCGGACCACCGGGTTCGGTTGATGGGCCCGTAGTGGGTGTCGGTGATCATCGCCACCCGCAGACCGTCCAACCCCCCGCCGAGCCGGGGAAGCGTGACCTCGACGTGCTTGGTCCGCGGAAGCCGCATCGCCTCGGCGTAGCCCCACCCCAGCAGTACGAGCACCACCGCGACGACTACGCCCGTCACGATGCGCGACCGCGTCGGGTCCTCGATGCCTGCCAGAAGCAGGGCCAGCCTCAGCAGCTGAGTCAGCACCGACCAGACGAACAGCACCCATACCGCACCGAGCAGGGCGTCACCGGTGACGGCCGCCCAGTCCAGATGCCGCCGGCCGTGGCCGAACATCATTGCGAGCGGAAGCCCGACGAAGACCGCTGCGAACGCTGCGGTGCCGACGACCACCGTCACCGTCGGCCACTGGTTGCCCGCCCACAGCAGCGTCCACCACGGCACTCCCAGCAGGATCAGAATGGTCGCGAAGACGGGAATCAGCCGCAGCCAGCTGCGCCGCGGGCGCGCGCTGGGGGCCGGTTCCATCTGAGTCAACTGGGGGTCTGACATGACGGAGCGCCTCGATCCGGGTCGTGGAATTACCGCCGAGGCTACCCGCGTTCTTAGCGCCACCCATCGCGATGATTCAGGAGGGGGCGGCGGGATCCTTCTCGATGGCGGGATCCTTCTCGATGGCGATGACGAAGTCGTCCCCATGCTCGACGACACCGGCGATCACCGCGTCGTCGACCGCCTCGACGGCGTACCGCCGCCGAATCATCATCGGATCCTTGCGGAGGTCCTTCACCAAGGCGACCGCCAACCCGACCATGACGAGCACGAACGGCAGCGCAGCCAGGATGGTCAACGTCTGAAGGCCGGTGAGGGCATCGTCACCGCCGACGAGCAACATGACGGCCGCGACGGCTCCCGTTGCGGCGCCCCAGAATACGACGATCGCGCGCGACGGCTCGATCGTTCCGCGTTCGGACAGCGAGCCCATCACGATCGAGGCCGCATCCGCCCCCGAGACGAAGAAGATCGCGACCAACACGATCACCACGATGCTCGCGAGCGTGGCCAACGGGAATTGGTCGAGCAGCGTGAAGAGCTGGCCTTCGGTAGTCCCCTCGCCGGCGAGGTCGACGCCGCCCTCCTGGATGCTGATCGCCGCGCCACCGAATATCGCGAACCAGATCAGCGAGACCGCACTTGGCACCAGCAGGACGCCGGTGACGAACTGACGTATGGTGCGGCCGCGGGAGATTCGCGCGATGAACATGCCGACGAACGGCGTCCACGACAACCACCACGCCCAGTAGAAGACCGTCCAACTTTGCAACCAGGCATCGACCGCGGCACCCTCGGCGCCGCTGCGAGCCGACATCATCGCGATGTCCTGCACGTAGCTGCCCAGCGACGTCGGGATCACGTTGAGGATGAAAACCGTTGGCCCGACGATGAAGACGAACAAGGCAAGGGCCAGCGCCAACACCATGTTGATGTTGGACAGCCACTGAATGCCCTTGGCCACACCCGACACCGCGGAGAAGATGAAGGCAATGGTCAGCACCACGATGATGACGATCAGGACCACATTGCCGGTCGTCCCGATCCCCGCCACGATGTCGAGACCGCTGCGGATCTGCAACGCGCCGAGGCCGAGCGACGCGGCCGAGCCGAATAGCGTCGCGAAGATCGCGAGCATGTCGATGACCTTGCCAAGCGGTCCGTTGGCGCGGTCGCCGATCAACGGTGCGAACGCCGCGCTGATCAGTTGCAGCCGGCCCTTGCGGTACACGCCGTAGGCGATGGCGAGACCCACCACGGCGTAGATCGCCCACGGATGCAGGGTCCAGTGGAACAGCGTGGTGGCCATCGCGGTCTGCATGGCTTCGGGATTGCCCGCTGCGCCGGTGCCCGGCGGGGGCGTGACGAGGTGGGTGAGGGGCTCGGCGACCCCGTAGAACATCAGCCCGATCCCCATGCCCGCGCTGAACATCATCGCGATCCAAGACACGGTCTTGAACTCGGGTTCCTCGTCGTCGCGGCCCAGCGGGATGGCACCGAATCGGCTGACCGCCAACCAGAGCACGAAGATCACGAACGCCGACGACGTGACCACGAAGAGCCACCCGGTGTTCTCCATCGTCCAGGTCAGTGCCGCACCCGACACGCTGCTCAGGGACGGCGTGCTGACGAAGCCCCACACCAGGAAGCCCACCGCGATGGCTGCGGTCACCCCGAAGACCACCCAGTCGACGCCCCGACGGCGGGCCTGCTCGTCCTCGTCGACGGGGACGTCGAGCGCGGGATGTGGGATCACGCCACCGGACCCGGTCTCCAGGGCCTTCACCACCCTGCGGCGCTTGCGCGGCTCGTCTGACGCGCCTGATCGTTCGATGTCGGGTCTGGCTTCAGTCGTCACAGCGGCAGCCTTCAGTAAACGGTCGGCATACGGATGGGGAACACCCAACTACCTCACAGGGGACCCGTCAACCCGGGGAGCGAAGTCGTCCTGCGCACGCCAATCTTCGATCTTGATGTCGGACAGGGCCGTTACCGTCGACTGGTGCCACTTGCAAACCGAGTCACCCCGTCGGGTGAGATCATCGCGGCCGCGGCGCGGGGCACCGTCATGGGCAATCGCGGAATTCTGCATGACGAGAACAAGCGGATCGTCAGGGATTCCCGCCTCGCGGCGTGGCTGATCTGTCGGCTCGAGTTCAACGGGCGCAAGCGCGAGGTGATGAGCCCGGGCCACTACACCGAATTGTTCTTCCTCGACGAGGCGGTCGCGTTGGCGGCGGGCCACCGACCGTGCGGCGAGTGTCGTCGCCCGTTCTATCGGGCCTTCATCGAAGCGGCGAACGTGGGGAACCAGAACCCGATCGCCTGCGCCAGGGATCTCGACGCCCAGCTCAAGTCGTCGCGGTCAGCGGCGCGCTCGGGGGCCGAGATCGGCACGCTCCCCGATGGCGTCTTCGTCGACCTGGCCGGCGGTGACGTCCCCGATCTCCG
>NZ_JAVRQA010000389.1:0-3065 GCF_032161845.1 Mycobacterium sp. | reverse complement strand
GCCATGAGCGTCCACGATCGCCCGATGGAACGCGCGATCGAGCCGCGCCACGCTGAACCAATCCTCCTCCTGGCCAGCATCTACCATCCGCTGAGCCAACCCGTCCAAGGGCTGGGGTGCGCCCGTCTCGGCCAGGCACAGCGCACGCGCCGCATGACCCTCGATCAATCGCCGTGAGGCGTACACCTCTTCGAGTTCCCGCGACGTGACGCTGCGCACCTGCGCCCCGCGACGCGGCAACAGGTCGATGAACTTCTCCGAGTTGAGTCGATGGAACGCCTCGCGCACCGGGGTCCGCGAGGTGCCGACGAGTTCGGAGACCCAGACCTCGTCGAGGAACCGACCGGCGGGCAGCGTGCCCTTGATGATCTCGTCGCGCACCCACTGGTACACCCGATCGCGCGCCGACGGGGTCACGCCCGCCTCAGAGACCTCGACGGCCATGTCGACTCCTTCCGCTTCCTGCAGACTACTGGACACATGACGCACACCTTGTGTATACAAGAGATGTACACGCAGTGTGGCCGCCGCCACATTCGTCGCCCGACCACCACAGGGAGAGACCGTGGAACCGAATCGCCGCTACGCCGTCTGGCTGTCCGGGCCCAACGTGGCCGCCGCCGAAATCGCCCGCCAGGTCGGCTACGGCGCCGCCGTCCTCGACATCGAGCACGGCACCTTCGACCTCGCCGACCTCGAACGCTTCATCCCGTTCCTCAAGGCCATCGGCCTGGAAGTCGTCGCCAAGGTGCTCGGACCCGAACGCGGTCCGATCCAGCAGGCCCTGGACTTCGGCGCCGACGTCGTCGCCATCCCGCACGTCGAGAACGCCGAGCACGCCGCCGTCGTCACCGGCTTCGCCAAGTTCCCGCCGCTGGGCGACCGCAGCTTCGCCGGTGGCCGCACCTCCGCCTACGGAGGCTTCACCGACGAGTGGGTATCCGCACAGGATGCCAAGACGCGGTGCTACCCGATGATCGAGGACGCCGGGGCGATCGAACAGATCGACGACATCCTCGCCCTCGACACCGTCGACGGCGTCTTCATCGGACCATCGGACCTCTCCCTGCGACGTGAACGCGGCGCCTACGCCCGCACCGACGGCGACTTCGCGGACCTCGCCCGCATTGCCGCGGCCGCCCGCGCCGCAGGCAAGCCCTGGCTGCTGCCCGCCTGGAGTCCCGAGGAGAAGCGGTTCGCCGTCGAACACGGCGCCGACCAGATGGCCCTCACCATGGAGCACGGTGCCATCCTGGCCGGCCTGACCGCCGCCCACGATGCGATGCTCGACATCGATCGCAGCCCCGTCCTGAACGGGAGGAACTGATGAACAACGTTGAGACCCAACACGTCAGCGACGCAAACACCACCAAGAGTCCTGGCCGATTCCGCTGGCAGATCGGCGGCCTACTCGGCGCCGGGATGTTCGTCAACTACATCGACCGCGTGAACCTCTCGGTGGCTACCCCGGCCATCATGGACGACTTCGGCATCAGTGCCGCGCAGATGGGCGTGGTGGCATCGGCGTTCCTCTGGACCTACGCCATGCTGCAGATGCCCATCGGCACCATCATCGACAAGATCGGTGTGCCGTGGGTCAACCGGCTCGGCGTGTTCCTCTGGGCCATCGCGTCGTTCGCGTCGGCGGCCGCCGGGGGCCTTGGCATGCTGATCGCCGCCCGGCTGCTGCTCGGCGTCGGTGAGGCGCCGACCGTCCCCGCCGGCTGGAAGGCGATCGGCCAGTGGTTCCCGAAGCAGGAACGCGGCACGGCCACAGCCATTTTCGACGGCTGCGCGAAGATCTCCAACGTCATCGGCATCCCGATCATGGCGCTGCTGGTGTCGGCGTTCAGCTGGCACGCCGCGTTCCTGTTCACCGGGACGCTGAGCCTGGTGTACCTCGTCGCGTGGTGGCTGCTCTACCGGACGCCGTCACAGGCCGTCGCCGACGGCAAGATGTCCGCCGACGAGCTCGCCTACCTTCAGGCGGGCGACGCCGAGAACGAAGAGAATCGCGGCGGGGGCTCACTGCAGGGCATCGGGCACCTGTTGCGCCGCCGCAAGACCTGGGGTCTGGCCCTCGGATACGCGTCCTACACCTACGCCTACTACGTCCTGTTGACCTGGCTGCCCGGCTATCTCAAGAAGGAGTTCGGGGTGAATCTGCTCCAGGGCGGGCTCTACTCGATGATCCCGTGGCTGGTCGCCGTGATCGCGCAGTTCCTCATCGCCGGCCTGCTCATGGATTGGTGGGTGAAACGCACGGGCCAGGTGACCAAGGTCCGGCGCATCGTGCTGGTCGTCAGCATGCTCGCCGCATTGGCCGTCACCAGCGCCGCCTACGTCGACACCATCGGTCCCGCCATCGTGTTCATCTCGATCGGCGCTGCGGGACTTGCGGTTTCGGTGCCTGCGGGTTCCAGCATCGTCTCGCTCATCGCACCGGAGGGATACACCGGAACGCTCGGCGGCATCGTCAACTTCATCGCCAACCTGATCGGCATCGCCGCCCCGATCGTGACCGGGATGGTCGTCGACAGAACCGGATCGTTCGCCGGTGCCTTCATCGTCACCGGCGTGGTGCTGCTGCTCGGAATCCTCTGCTATACCGTCGTTCTCGGACGAATGGACCGCATGGCCCCGCCGCCCGCCGCCGCCCAGATCTAGGAGATCCCCATGGTCGTCTGCACAGTCGCCCAGTTCGCCCCCGGCGAGGACAAGCCCGCCAACCTGTCGACGATCCGCCGCATGGTGTCCGAGGCACGGGCGCAGGGTAGCGAGCTGGTCGTGTTCCCCGAGTATTCGATGTTCACCGTCCCGGTGATGGACGAGCGCTTCGTCGCATCGGCCGAACGGCTCGACGGCCCCTTCGTCGCCGAGCTCACCGCCCTGGCCGCCCAGCACGGGATCGCCATCGTGTGCGGCATCAACGAGGCCATTGATCACGGCGATCGGATTCACAACACGCTGCTGGCCATCGACGCACAAGGGCGGCTCGTTGCGACCTACCGGAAGCTGCACCTCTACGACGCCTTCGGCTACACCGAGTCGAGCCTGGTCAGCCC
>NZ_JAVRQA010000388.1:0-38929 GCF_032161845.1 Mycobacterium sp. | reverse complement strand
TAGTCCGGTGTCGAGGTCGTAGGTGTAGCCCGACACGGCGATCTTCGCCGATACATTTCGATCATCGTGGACGCGGCCGACATCCTCGGCGACGGTGACGGCGGGATGGGTGACAGCGGTGTCGCGTAGTTGGTGTTCATCAAACCCGCGCTGGGCGAAGCGGTGGCGCAGATCGTCATCGGCCATGAGTCCTGAGCCGCAGTCGGTGTGGTGGATGATGACGAGTTCGAACCAGTCGGCCTGTGGTGTCTTGTCTTCGTGCAGGAAGCTGATCCAGGCGAGATCGCCTAGGACGGCGGGGGTGATGCGACCGCCCACGTTGCGGGCGACGATGGCGTCACCGAGATCGAGACCTAGCAGGGCCGCGGGTTCGACGCGTGGGTCGATGCAGGTGACGAGGTAGATCTGCTTGTTGGGGATGAAGGGGATCTTCGGTGTCCCGGAGCGGGCGTCGGTGGTTGCGAAACGGGTGTTGTTGTCGAGGAGTTCGTCGAAGGAACGCATGTTTCAAGCTTCGTTCGTGGCGGTGCCGTTGACCATCTCGAGACGGCCAGTTTCCGTCGCCTTCGTGCCAGTTCCCGCGGCTCTCGTTCGAGTTGCGGCCCCTGGACGACGTCAGGGACGGTGGCGGTGGCGGTATTGGGTGGGCGAGAGACCGGTGTGACGGGCCAGGTGGGCGCGCAGGACTCCGGCGCTGCCGAACCCGCAGTATTCGGCGATGTCGTCGACACCAAGTGCGGTGGCTTCCAGCAGTCGCTGGGCTTCCAGTACCCGTTGGCCGGTCAGCCAGCGCATCGGTGCGGTGCCGACCTGTTCGGTGAACCTCCGGGCGAAGGTGCGGGGAGTCATGCCGGCATGTCGGGCAAGGTGGCGCACCGTCAGCGGGCGTTGCATCTGACTGATGGCCCATTCCAGGGTGTAGCTCAGTCCGCCGTCGGGCGGAAGAGGTCGCTGCGCGTACTGGGTCTGTCCGCCGGAGCGGTGCATGGCCACGACCATGCGCTGGGCGACCTGAGCGGCGGCGTCGGCGCCGTAGTCGTTGCGCACCAGATACAGGCACAAGTCGATGCCAGCCGAAATTCCAGCGCTGGTGAGGAATTGGCCTTCGTCGGCGTAGAGGATGTCGGGGTTGAGCCGTACCCGTGGGAACATTCGGCGGAAGTCGTCGCTGTGCTGCCAGTGCGTGGTGGCGGTGCGGCCGTCCAATAGTCCGGTGGCAGCCAGGGCGAACGCCCCGATACAGACGGTGGCGATTCGGGTGCCCCGGGTGGCGGCGCGGCGCAGTGCATCGATCGCGAAGCTGGGCGGCTGTGTGTTGGGGTGGAAGCCGGGAACGACGATGGTGTCGGCATCGTCGAGGGCCTCGAGCCCGCAGGCGGCGTTGATGGAGTATCCGGTCGTCGAGGCCACTTCACCGGGCTGGTGGCTGCACACGGTGAACCGGTAGCGCGCTGCTTCTTGCCGATGTCCGAAGACTTGAGCGGGAATCGCCAGGTCGAAGGCCACCACCTCCGGTATCGCGAGGGCGACGACATGGTGAACGGCCATGAAGGTCTCCAGAAGAGTCAGGGCTAAGCACGGTGGGGGACTGAATGTGCTGCTGAAACTGCCGTCGACAAGCCTGGCACTCAGAGTAGAGACATGCGAATCGGTAGCACCTGAGCCCCGTTCAGCTCTGCACCGCATGGTGGTCGCTGCCCGTCGAACGACTTCGCGCCCTAACTCCCCGCCAACCCCCCGTCAACTGCAATGAAGGTGGCTGCAACGCGAGAGCCACTGCAATACAGCCGGTTTCGCGCCCTACCGCTCGATCATCGCCATCTGGTCGTCGGTGTGATGTCCGCCCGACGCTGGGGTGAGCTCGTCGAGCCGGGTCAGTTGCGCGTCGGTGAGTACGACGTCGTCGGCGGCGACGTTCTCCTCGAGCCGAACCACCCGTCGGGTGCCAGGGATCGGTGCGATGTCGTTCCCCTTCGTAAGCAACCAGGCGATCGCGACCTGCGCCGGTGTCGCGCCGACCTCGTCGGCCACCGCTTTGACTTCGTCGGCGATGGCGAGATTGCGCTGGAAGTTCTCGCCGACGAAACGCGGGCTGTTGGACCGGAAGTCATCGGGCGCGAACTGGTCGGTCGAGGTGATGGTGCCGGTCAGGAATCCCTTGCCGAGTGGCGAATACGGCACGAAGCCGATGCCGAGTTCGCGCAACAGTGGCAGCACCTCGGGCTCCTGATCGCGGGTCCACAGCGAGTACTCGGACTGCAGCGCCGTGATCGGGTGCACGGCGTGGGCGCGGCGGATCGTGTCGACCCAGGCTTCCGAGAGCCCGATGTGGCGCACCTTGCCCGCGGCGACCAGTTCGGCGACGGCGCCGATGGTGTCCTCGATCGGCGTGGCCGGGTCGACGCGGTGCTGATAGTAGAGGTCGATGTGGTCGGTACCGAGCCTGCGCAGCGAGCCTTCGACGGCGCTGCGGATGTTGGCCGGACTGCTGTCGAGGTTCCACGGGCCCGCGCCGGCATGCGACACGAGGCCGAACTTGGTGGCGAGCACCACCTCGTCACGGCGGCCCTTGATCGCACGCCCGACGAGTTCCTCGTTGACGTACGGACCGTAGATTTCGGCGGTGTCGATGAGGTTCACGCCGAGGTCGAGGGCGCGATGGATGGTGCGGATCGATTCGTCGTCGTCGGATCCGGCGCCGGTGTAGCCGTGGGACATGCCCATGGCTCCAAGACCGATGCGGGCGACTTCGAGGTCGCCGAGCTTCACGTTCTTCATAGTTGAACTCCTTGTCGCTATTGGCTATTCGCCAGGTGGATAGTCGGTGGTCACAGCGCGTCTCCTTCGGGCGGCGCGATCTCGTTGACCGCGTTGAGTCCGTTGAGCGTGCGGGGGTAGCCGATGAACGGCAGCAGCTGAGTCAGCACCGCCAACAGGGTCGCGCGGTCGTTGCCGACGTTGAGGTTGCCCGCGACGTGCCCCTTCACCTGTGCGTCGGCACCACCAAGTGCGACCAGCATCGAGAACGTCAGCAGTTCGCGCGTCTGCAGATCGAGGCCCGAGCGGGCCACGTAGTCACCGAAGCAGTTTGCCGACAGATAGCTCTGGATGTGCGCGGTGTCCGCGGAGGCCGCTGCGTACATGCCGTCCACCTTCTCGGCGCCGACGATGCGCTTCTGCACCTCGAGGCCGACGGCGGCGCGCGTCTGCGGCGTCGAAACCGATTGTGGCGGAAGCGGCAGTTCGACACCACGCTCGACGAGGATCTCGTTGGTGGCGTGCAGGAAGTCGAACACCTTCGCCAGTCCCACGTACGGGACAGCTTGGTAGACGACCTCTTTCACCTGGATCGGTGTGACGCCCACGGTGAGTGCGGCACCCAGCACGGCTCGGTACTCGCCGAGAGCCTGCGACGCGATGATCGCGGACAGTTGCACCATCAACCGGGTTCGCGCGTCCAGGTCGCCGTACTGCAGCACCTCGTCAAAGGCGAAGTTGTCGAAGACCTCGATGAATTCGGGGTCGGTCACCGCGAGCGTCGAGACGTGGCCGGGAAAGAGCTCGTCGTGATTGCGTCGGGCGGTGTCGCTGGTCGTCATGGGTCAACTCCCTCGGGAATCTGGTACTCGATGTCGGTGACGTGTTCGCCCCATTCGGTTTCCGGCGATCCGGACTCCGGATCGGGTGCCTCCCACATCGCGAGGTGCGTCATGAAGTGCGTGGGTGCCGCACCGTGCCAGTGCCATTCGCCCGGCGGGGTGTAGACGGTGTCGCCGGGCCGCATCACGACAACCTCGCCGCCGCGAGATTGGACCAGTCCGATGCCGTCGGTGACGTGCAACGTCTGGCCGCACGCGTGGGTGTGCCATGCGGTGCGGGCGCACGGCGCGAACCGCACCGTGTTGACCCGCAGCCGTGACGGCTCCTCACCCTTGGCGATGACGTCGAAGTAGACGTCGCCGGTGAACATCTCGGCCGGGCCCTTGGTGGACTGGCCACCGGGAATCTTCTGCATGGGTTGTCCTATTCGGGTTGGTGGGGAAGGAGTTTCACTACTCCTTCGACTGGTAGGGCCACAGGTCACTGCCGCAGATACACGAGGAGGTGACGCGCACGATGGCGTCGGTCGGCTGGCGAAGGACGGGGTCGGGGACGGTCTCGACGCGGACGTCACCTGCCTGGTACATGACGGTTGCTCTCATGAACACCAGCCAACGCCTGTTCCCCGGGGTGTGGCAGTACCTGTCGTTCCAGGTATCGGCAGTACCCCTCAGCTCTTGGTCGGGGTGACCTCCGAAGGCAGGTTCTCCTGGCTCGCGGCCCAGGAGGCGAGCAGCTTGAGCCCGTCGGCGGTGGGGGTGTTCGCCGCTGCGGTGTAGACGTTCAGCTGCAGGCCGGGTTCCGATGGAAGCGGCATCGCCTCGAAGTCGAGATCGAGTTGACCGACCACCGGGTGGTTGAGGCGCTTGCGACCCGAGCGGTGGAATCGCACGTCCTGGGAGGCCCACCGCTTCCGAAACAGATCGCTGCGCGTCGATAGCTCGCCGACCAACGCGATCAGTTGTTCGTCGTGCGGATTGTGACCCGCCTCCAGTCGCAGCATGGCGGCGGCGTCGCGGGTGATCTGGTCGTAGTCGACGAAGAACCGCTCGGCTTCCTCGGGATGCAGGTACACAAAGCGGGTGGTGTTGGCCGGGCGGCGCGGATTGGCGAGGACCGGGGCGTACAGGGCGCGGGCGAGCTGGTTCATCGCGAGTACGTCGTGACGTCCGTTACGAATCCACGCCGGCGCGTCGGTGATGGCGTCGAGTATCTGCTGAAGCGCCGGTCGCAGTGTTCCCGTGGTCTTCCGCTTGCGGCGGCTCTCCGTTGGTCCGGAGGCCCGTGCGAGGGCGAGGAGGTGGTCGCGCTCCGCCTCGTCGAGTTGCAGCGCCGAGGCGAGGGCGTCGAGCACCGTCTCCGAGGCGCCGCCCAGGCTGCCGCGCTCCATGCGGACGTAATAGTCCACGGACACCCCGGCCAACATGGCCACCTCTTCGCGGCGCAGCCCCTTGACCCGGCGGTTGCCACCGTAGGCGGGCAGGCCGGCCTGCTCGGGGCTGATCCGGGCGCGCCGCGAACTGAGGAATTCGCGGATCTCGGTGGGTACGTCCATGCCGTTCATGTCTCCACGGTAGGCGCGGCCGAGCCGCGCTGGCAGGTACTGGCGGTGCCTGTCCCAGCAGGTCCTCCCGCGCGTCGGGATCGGAGCCTAACGTCGAGACGATGAGCGTCCCCACCTTCACCCTGAACAACGGCGTGACCATCCCGGTCCTCGGCTACGGGGTCTTCCAGACCCCACCGGACGAGACGGTCACCGCGGTCGAAACCGCGTTGCGGGTCGGCTACCGCCACATCGACACCGCTGCTGCGTACGGCAACGAGCGGGAGGTCGGCACGGCCATCCACCAGTCCGGGGTGGCGCGCGACGACGTGTTCATCGAAACCAAGATCTGGATCTCCGACTTCGGCTACGAGGAAACTCTGCACGGGTTCGACAAGTCGGCCGGGAAGCTCGGCGTGGATCAACTCGATCTGCTGATCCTGCACCAGGCGCTGCCGGGCGAGTTCGAGCTGACGATTGGTGCGTATAAGGCGTTGGAGAAGCTGTATGCCGACGGCAAGGTGCGCGCGATCGGCGTCTCCAACTTCATGCCGAAACACCTCGACCGGTTGCTCGCCGAAACCGAGATCGTGCCTGCGGTCAACCAGATCGAGGTTCACCCCTACTTCCGGCAATCCGAGGCGCTCGCGGCCGACACCGAACACGGCATCCTCAACCAGGCATGGGCGCCCATCGGCGGCATCACGTTCTACCGCGAGGGCCCGCACACCTCGACACTCGAGAATCCGGTCATCGGCGAGATCGCGGCCGCGCATGCCAAGACCCCTGCGCAGGTCATGTTGCGCTGGCACATCCAGCAGGGACGCCAGGTCATCCCCAAGTCGGTGACGCCTTCGCGGATCGCGGAGAACTTCGACGTGTTCGACTTCGCCCTCACCGCAGAGCAACTCGCGGCCATCGACGGCTTGGACACCGGCGTCCGCGGTGGCCCCGAACCCGAGGACGTCACCCGCGAGAAGTTCGGCCGCGACATCCCCGAAGCCTGAGGCTCTACGATCCGTAGTTGAGTGTGATTGTGCCGTCACGGTTTACGCCGGTGTTGGGCGGCGGGTCTTGGTGAACGACCTTGGCACGGTTTTGATCGCCGGCAGCGATGTCGGGGCCAGGATTGATCGGCCCAGTGAAGCCGTAGGTTTCGCGCAACAGCGGTTCGAGATAGGTGAAGAATTGGCCGATGAGGTTGGGCATCGAGAATTGGTTGCCCTTGGAGACATTCAGGGTGACCGCGGATTCCAGGGGCAGGTCGGTTCCGGCTGGTGGGTCGGTGGAAGCCACCTGACCGGCAGGCAGGGTGCTGTCGATCGGCGCGTTGAGGATCGTGGTGAAACCGACGATGTTGAGATTCCTCGTCGCCACATCCAGTGGCTGTGTGATCACAGGGGGAACGGGACGCGTCCCCGGACCGGAACTGATGAAGATCGTGACCCGATCGGTGACAGGCGACATCGTGCCGACGGGAGGATCGGTACGGACGACCGCGCCCTTCGGCACCGTCGGGTCGCCCGCGTTGGCTTGGCCTATCTGGTCGAATCCGGCTTCCTTGAGTCTTTCCGTGGCGTCCGACGGACTGAAGGTGGAGACGTCGGGGATCGTGCGCTGGTCGGGACCACTCGACACGTCGATCGTGATGGTGTCACCCACTTGGGCATTGGCATCGGCGTCGGGATCGGTCCCGATCACGAGGCCGCGCTTGACCGTCGAATTCGCCTCCGGATTGATGACCGTCTTGAATCCGAGATTTTGCAGCGACACCTGCGCATCGGCCTGCGCCTGACCGCTCAGGTTCGGGACGCGTTGGCGGTCGCCGACGACCACGTTGACCGCGACGGTCACGACGACCGCGAGGACGGTCAGCAGCGCCAACGCGGTTAGCCAACGCCTTGCCGGCCATCCCCGATCACGGCCGGTCGCCCGGTGACCACGTGGTGACATGACGTCGGAGTGGTCGGCGTCGGTGAATACCTTTGGTGCATGGGGTGTTTCACCGCCATGGACCCGGATCAGGTCGGTGCGCATCTCGGCGGCGCTTTGATATCGATTGTCTGGATTCTTGGCCAGGGCCTTGAGGACGACGGCGTCCAGCGCGGGGGAGAGGCCCGCCTGACGGCTCGACGGCGGTGCTGGATCCTTGCGGACGTGCTGATAGGCCACGGCGACGGGGGACTCGCCGACGAAGGGTGGTTTACCGGTGAGGAGTTCGTAGAGGACACAGCCCAGCGAGTAGACGTCGGAGCGGGCATCGACGGTGTCCCCGTTGGCCTGCTCGGGTGACAGATATTGTGCGGTGCCGATGACGGCGGAGGTCTGGGTGAGCTTGACGCCGTCGTCGTGCAGCGCGCGGGCGATGCCGAAGTCCATGACCTTCACCGCGCCGGCATGGGTGATCATGATGTTGGCGGGTTTGACGTCGCGGTGGATGATGCGGTGCTGGTGGCTGTAGTGCAGCGCCTGGCACGCGTCGGCGACGATCTCGACGGCCCGCTGAGGCTCGATCGGGCCGTTGTCGTCCACGACCTCGCGCAGCGTGACGCCATCGACGTACTCCATGACGATGTACGGCACTCGACCGTCGGGAGTGTCGACCTCGCCGCTGTCGTGTACCGCCACGATCGCGGGGTGGTTTAGCGCGGCGACGTTCTGAGCCTCCCGACGGAACCGGAGATAGAAGGTCGGGTCCTGAGCCAGGTTCGCGCGCAGCACCTTGACCGCCACGTCGCGGTGCAGCCGGACGTCGCGGGCGAGGTGGACCTCCGACATGCCGCCGACCCCGAGAATCTCTCCGAGTTCGTAGCGGTCGGACAATCGCTGAGGGGTTGGCATTGGACCATCTATTCGGTGGGCTGCCAGAGCGGGTGCCCGGCGGTCGAATCCTACGATGACCGGCCGGCCGCAATCAGATCACTGCCGGTCGAGGGCCCAAGTGATCAAGATCTGGATACTCCCCGCGAAACCAGATGGCAGAAGGCGTCAGGCAATCATCGGGTCGATCGCCGACCGAGGCACCAGCACCTGCAACGCCCCAGCTGAGTCGGGCAACAACACACCCTGATCGAAGAAGAAGATCACCCCGTCGTTGACCACCGCGAAATTCTGATAGTTGGCCGGGTTGTACAGCGCGGTCGTCGCGATCGGCAACGGCGGCGGCGGTGGTGGCGGCGTCGTGGTGGTCGGCGTGGCCGCGACCGGCTGTCCCGGTTGCGCGGGTGGCGTGGGAGGCGCGACCGGCGGTGGCGGTGCCAGCTGCTGCTGCAGTTCGGCCTGGACGATCGGCGCGACGGTCTTCAGCGGATCGTCCACCCGCCACAACGGCGTCTTTTTCTTGTCGTCCGGTACGGCCGTGTAGACGATCGCCTTGCGATAGCTCTGGTCCCAGTTGAACGCCTTGTAGGTCGTCTGCGGATTTGCACCACCGACGTTTTGGGTCACCTTGAACACCACGGCCTGCGTGCCGCGCGGGGGAACCGCAGAGGTGTATTCCGTGGGCTTGATGCTCAACTCATACGGGGCAGTGCGGGACGCGCCCGACTTGGCCGTATTGAGGAATCCGTCGCGCGTCTGGGAGATGTAGTCGGCAACCGACTCCTGGTCGGGGTAGTCCAGCGGAATGCTGATGTCGACGCTGTACCCGGGGTCGGAGAGATTGATCTCGCACGTGCTGCCGGTATTGCCGCCCTTGAGGTCGGCGCAGTAATCCTTCGGCGCGGCCCCCGCTACGCCAGAAGAACCGACGATGGCGGCGACCGTGACGAGTACGGCCACGCTGAAAGTGCGCATGGGTATTTCCTCCTAGCAAACGCGGCAGTGCGCCGCGGACGACACTTTAACGTGCAGCGCGCCAGCAAAGCGGGCCGGGCGGAGTTACCGCTGCTTACCGTGGTCGGCACCCTTCCCGCGGCGTGAAATCCTTGGCGCTCGTCAGTGCCGTGACGCGGGGTCGGAGTTACTTCGGATAGCCCAGACTCCAGCCCCGGTAGAGCCATTTTCGGCCCACATTGGGAGTCGGGAGGATCTGGATATTGTGCCGGTCGCCGTACCCAGGGGCGAGCCCCTGGACGCCACCCGAGACATAGGTTCCGTCACCGCGGGCGATGTCGATGTGGGGGCCGTCGGACCCCTTACTGAACACGAGGGCTCCCCGCGGCGAATCCATGTCATTGTGGATCTGACCTTGCGCCAGGAGGGTTTGATACATGGTTTCGGATGCGCCGTCCCAACCATACTTCGCCTGCGGCACGCCAAATGCGTAGGCCACCAGAGCCTCACATCCGTACGGGCCGAATCGGTCTGAGCCGAGCGCGCTTTCGGCTCTGGCGATCGCGGCATCTGCTCCAGGGATGGTCGGCGGCGGCTCAGCTGGCGCGCTCGGTGCGAGTAGCAGTGCAGCGGCTAGTGGAATGGCTGGAAGAGCGAGAAAGATTCGGGCATTCAACTCGGGTGGCTCCGGTTCTGGCGTGCATGTTGGCCGCGTGGATGGCGAGGTCCGTCCGGCTGGCCTGATCAAGCGCCAGCAACGTCGCGAACACTGCCCCCAGGAAACCAATGGCACTTGTTCACGTGTTGTACAGATATCCATCGTGCGGTACTCGAGAGTGCCGGGCAACCCGAGCTGCGAGTAAAGCGGGCCGGGTGACGTGACCGGGGCGTCGCGGATGAAACCGCGCAGTAGGGAAGGCTGGCGGACCGGGCTCGGCTAACCAGCAGTGCGCCGCGGACGACACTTCAACGTGCAACGCGCCAGCAAAGCGGGCCGGGCGGAGTACCGAGCCAAATCAGGGTGAGGTCACCGTCAGGCGGTTTGAGGAGTCGTTGGGCGACGTGACCGGGGGCAGCCGCGCCGACACCACTAGGGCCATTCGGCCCCGCGATGTGAGGACCAAGCGCGAGCGCGCACCCGATGGCGAGGTCTTGCGCCCCTAGTAGCGCAGGCGCGGAACGGCGAGAGTGGAGCCACGAAACGAATTGCCGAGCAGAGGGATATCGATGAGCGCCGACTTCCCCAATGACGTGACAGTTCACACGGCGCTGTCGCTGGCCATCCGCGCGCCGTCGATGCACAACTCGCAGCCGTGGCGCTGGCAGGTGGGTCCACACAGTCTGCAGCTCTACGCGGATCGACGCCGGCGCCTGCCGAGTGCTGATCCAGACGATCGCGACTTGTTACTGAGTTGTGGTGCAACGCTTCACCATTGCGTCGTTGCGTTGGCCGCACTCGGCTGGCAGGCCAAGATCCATCGCTTTCCAGATCCTTCTGACGGTGCCCACTTGGCGTCGATCGAACTCGACCGTCGCGCACCCGCTGACGTCGATGTGACCCTGGCTGCCGCTATTCCTCGGCGCCGGACCGATCGACGCCACTTCAGTTCGTGGCCGGTGCCGCACGGCGACATTGCCCTGATGGGTGCTCGGGCAGCGCGCGCGGGTGTCACGATGCGCCGAGTGGAGGCACTCTCCGGGCTGGGGACTGTGGCGACGCGCGCCGCTCGGCGGCATGCCGACGACCACGAATATCTGACCGAACTAGCGATGTGGAGTGGACGGTACGGCGCCAAGGCAGGTGTGCCCGCACGGAATTCGCCGAAGTCTGATCCCGCTGCGCTGTTACCTTCCCGCGCGTTCGCCGGTCCCGTCCTCGCACAGACCGCCGAAGCCGACTGGGCTGACGAAAGTGCCGTCGTGGTGGCGCTGGGCACGAACGATGACGACGCCATGGCGCATCTACGCGCGGGTGAGGCCACCAGTGTGGTGCTGCTCACCGCCACGGCCCTCGGGCTGGCGAGCTGCCCGATCACCGAGCCGCTCGAGGTCGTGGAGACACGGGAGTCGCTGCGGGAAAGCATCTTTCCGACAGGTGGCTTCCCTCAAATGCTGCTTCGCATCGGTTGGGCTCCGGTGAATGCCGACCCATTGTCTTCGACCCCGCGTCACGACCTGTCGGATGTCGTCGAGTGGCTGGACGGCGCTGGAAGCGCATTATGATGACGAGCGCAGTCACGGCAGTGGTGCCGACCAGCGCAACGTGGTGCCGCCCTCGGGAGTGCCGGCGATGGCGAACTCGCCGCCGACGCACTCGGCACGCTCGCGCAGATTCTTCAGTCCACTTTCAGTGACCGGACTCGTGATGCCGCGGCCGTTGTCGCTGACCTCGATGCTCAAGTCGTCGTCGACGACGACCCTGATGCTCAAAGTGGTGGCTGCCGCGTGGCGCAACGCATTGCTGGCGGCCTCGCGAACCACGGCTTCGGCGTGATCGGCCAGTTCGGCGTCGACGACCGACAGCGGCCCGATGAACTGCACGGTGCTGCGCAGTCCCGAGGATGCGAACTGTGCGACGACCTCGTCGAGGCGCTGCCGCAATCGTGTCGTCTCGGCTGCTGCTCCGTGTAGGTCGAATATCGCGGTGCGAATCTTCTCGATGACGGCCTGCAAGTCGTCGACGCTGTCGGCCAATCTTCGTTGAACGTCGCTGGACTCGACGTGAGGGATGGTGCCCTGCAGGCTGAGTCCAACGGCGAAGAGGCGCTGGATGACGTGGTCGTGTAGATCTCGCGCGATGCGATCACGATCCATGAGGACGTCGAGTTCGCGCATCCGCCGCTGCGTCCCGGCGAGCTGCCAGGCGACGGCAGCTTGATCGGCGAAGGCCGCCATCATGTCGAGTTGTTCGTCACTGAATGGCTGAGCGCCCTTCTGTCGCAGGGTGATCACCACGCCGGAAACTGTGTCAACAGCACGCAATGGAAGGACCAGCGCCGGGCCCGCCTGTTCGAGGGCAACGAGTTCGACGTCAATCTCGTCCAATCGTCGCGGTGTTCCTTGCAAAAACGCCTCGCCGATGGAGGTACCGGCGACGGGTATGGGGTTGGCGGCCGGATAAATGCCCGTCGCCGAGGCGGATTCGGCGATGACGAGTTCGCCGACGTCGCCGGAGGTGACATCCGTGTCGGCCGGAACCGCGACCATCGCGACGTCGGCGCCCGTCAGTTTGAGCGCCTCGTCCGCGATGAGTCGGAACACCCGGGTGGGATCGGCGCCGGAGAGCAACTGGGTGGCGATATCGCGCGTCGCCTCGATCCACTGTTGACGCGTTTGCGACTGCTCGTAGAGACGAGCGTTGTCGATGGCGATACCAGCAGCAGCGGCAAGCGCTTGCGCCAGCACTTCGTCGTCCTCACTGAAGGGCAGCCCGTTGGCCTTCTCCGTCAGATACAAATTTCCGTACACTTCGTCGCGGATACGGACCGGGACCCCGAGGAACGTTTGCATCGGCGGATGATTGAGCGGAAATCCGACCGATGCGGGGTGGTCGTCCAGTCGTTCGAGCCGGATCGGCGTAGGTTCGTCGATCAACACGCCCAACACGCCAAGGCCCTGCGGCAGGGGCCCGATCTGCTCGCGGGTGGGTTCGTCGATGCCTTCGTAGATGAACTCGATGAGCTCGTGGTCGGTCCCACGGACGCCGAGCGCCCCGTAGCGTGCGTCGATCAACTCGATCGCCGTGTGCACGATGGTGCGCAGAGTCTCGGCCAATTCCAGCCCTGACGTGACGGCGAGGACGGCCGCGACGAGTCCGTCGAGGCGGTCACGCCCCTCGGCGATCTGCTCAACGCGATCCTGGACTTCGCTGAGGAGTTCGCGCAGATGCAACGCAGACAACGTGTTGCGTTGCGGAGGTGAGCCGTCGTCTCGGCGCGCCTGCCCGGGTTCTGTCACACCTCCATGGTGTCACCGTTGTGCCACCGAGTGGTCAGACCACGGCTTATTCGTCCGAGATGTGTGCTCGGTCGAGTTTGGAGACGAAGACTGCGGCCTGTGTCCGGCGTTCCATGCCCAACTTGGCCAGCAACCGCGACACATAGTTCTTGATGGTCTTTTCAGCAAGGAACATACGGGCTGCGATCTGTTTGTTCGTAAGCCCTTCGCCAAGGAGATCGAGCAGGATGCGCTCCTGGCTGGTAAGCCCCGAAAGGGGATCGGAGCGTTCGGCGACTCCGCGCAGCCTCGCCATCAACGCCGCGGCGGCCCTATTGTCGAGCAGTGATTTGCCTGCCCCGACTTCTTTGATCGCCTTGGCCAGTTCCATGCCCTTGATGTCCTTGACGACGTATCCGCTCGCCCCTGCCAGGATCGCGTCGAGCATGGCTTCGTCGGAGGTGAACGAGGTCAGCATCAAGCAGCGCAGGTCGGGCATCTTGGACAACAGGTCACGACATAGCTCGATCCCGTTGCCGTCGGGTAGCCGGACGTCGAGCACGGCGACGTCGGGTGCAAGGGCGGGTATCTGTGCCATCGCGTGGGACACGGAACCAGCTTCGCCGATGACCTCGAGATCGGGATCGGCACTGAGCAGGTCGATCAAACCGCGCCGGACGACTTCGTGATCATCGACCAAGAAAACCGTGACCATGGAGAGCCCTTCTGACGACGGAGCACGAGTGCCGGCACTGTCGACGGCATACACCGGTGGATGTGCCCATCATCCACTCGTCGTCGTCACAGGTGTTGGCGGCTGACGAAGAGGGTGGAGCAGGCCGTGCTTCGCAGCACCGCGCTGCCCGAAGGTCCGGCAAGTTTGGCGACGCTTCGGTCACCAGCACCCATCACCACCAAGTGAATCGATTCCGACTCCTTGGCCAGATGATCGAGCAGGCCGCCATGGACCACGACCGAGGTCACATCGAGGTCGGGGTGGCGCTGCCGCCACGGTTCGAGACGGCGATCGAGT
This sequence comes from Mycobacterium sp., assembly GCF_032161845.1. Taxonomy (GTDB): domain Bacteria; phylum Actinomycetota; class Actinomycetes; order Mycobacteriales; family Mycobacteriaceae; genus Mycobacterium. The sequence continues at coordinate 25,043 of NZ_JAVRQA010000388.1, read as the reverse complement.
TGCGAGTGCAGATCGCGATTTCCGTCGGAGACGGTCGCCGCGTCGTGAGCGTCACTGAACCTCGATTGCCATGCGATCACCGCTTGCAACCGCGTGCCGCGCAACCGAGCCTCCTCGACGGCGACCTGTAACACTGCAGCGTTGTCGGGGGACGGCCCCAGGTATGCGAGGACCGCGCCACGACCAGATCCTTGCGGACCATCCTGTCCCCGAATGATGGCTACTGGGCTGTGCGCGGAGGAAGCCAGGAATTCCGCGGTCGAGCCGACGCCGCCCGGTGCGGAGTGCGCGAGACCGACTGCGCCAACACAGATCATGGCTGCCGACCGGGATGCGTCGGACAATGTGCGAACCGGGGAGCCCTGGACGATCTCGACCTCGATCTTGACCGGCTGCTCCACCGACTCGACCGCCATCATTGCGTAGCGAATGGCTGATTCTGCGGTGGCGAGCTTCCGCGCCTGGTCCTGCGGGTCGATCTCCTTCTTGCCGTCCGGGGGAATGGCGCACGTCAGCCGGAGCGGGACGTCGCGGCTGACTGCCTCGTCGACGGCCCACAGCGCCGCGCGCACCGCCGCCCGTGAGCCGTCGATGCCCACCACTATCGACGGTGACGGAACATGAGTCTTTCGCATCAGGGTTCCTTGCTTCGAAGTACCTGGGTATCGACGTTAGCGCCGAAACCGCTCCGGACTCAGGGGCTTTAGTCCCCGACCGGTTGGCTTTTGGTCCCTGCCCGAAATCATTCGTCGTGAATCGGTGGCGGGGACCACGTCAACACGTCCTTCAATGGCCGCCGACCCCTCGCAGGCGGCACTTGCTCGATGGTGGGGGCTCCAGCCACCGGCTGTCTAGGGACTTCGTGCCCCAGGTACTGGGGACCTTCGCCCGGTGAAAGGGCCGAACGGCAGCTGTGTCGATGTCCTGCCGTGACGCACGATTCATGACGTGGACGCCGTCCTCGCTCGGTTCGGGCCGCCACCTTCGCCGCGTCCGTGCTCGATAGCCGGCACAAAGGTTGCGTCGCACTCCGATCCATCGCCCACCAACGGACATTTTGACAGCGCGGAAGGACCAACTGCATGAAGGCTCTCGTTTACCACGGCCCCGGCGAGCGGGCATGGCAGGAGGTTCCCGACCCGATCGTCCAGGACGCTGGCGACGCGCTGGTGCGAGTCGACGCCGTCACCATCTGCGGCACCGACCTACACATCCTCGAAGGCGACGTGCCCGAAGTTACTCCCGGTCGCATCCTCGGCCATGAGGCCGTCGGCACGGTAACCGCGATCGGACCTGGGGTGCAACGGCTCTCGGTCGGGGACCGGGTGCTCGTCTCATGCATCACGTCCTGCGGCACATGCCGGTACTGCCGGGACGGCACCTACGGACAGTGCCTCGGTGGCGGGGGTTGGATCCTCGGTCACCTCATCGACGGCACCCAGGCCGAATACGTGCGTGTTCCATTCGCGGACAACTCCACCCACGCGGTGCCCGACGGTGTCACCGATGAACAGATGCTGATGCTTGCCGACATCCTGCCCACCTCCTACGAGGTGGGGGTGCTCAACGGGACGGTGCAGCCCGCAGACGTCGTCGTCATCGTCGGGGCAGGTCCGATCGGACTGGCCGCAATTCTAACCGCCCGACTGTTCAGCCCCAGTCACATCGTGGCGATCGATCTTGCCGAGTCGCGTATCGAGGCAGCTCGAAAGTTCGGCGCGGACATCGCGATCAACAGCAGCACCGAGGATCCGGAGGTGGCGATCGCCAAACTCACCGGCGGCCTCGGCGCCGATGTCGTGATGGAGGCCGTCGGCACGGCGCACACCTTCGAGCTCGCGATGCGACTGGTCCGCGCGGGCGGACACGTCGCCAACATCGGCGTCCACGGCGCGTCCGCAACGCTGCATCTCGAGGATGTCTGGGCCAAGAATCTGACCATCACCACCGGCCTGGTCGATACCTACTCCACTCCGACGCTGATCGGACTGGTCGCCAGCCACCAGCTCGACACGTCGCCGATGATCACCCACCGCTTCACGTTGGCGGACTTCGAAACTGCCTATGACGTCTTCAGCAAGCCCTCCGACACAGGAGCGTTGAAGGTGCTGTTGACCGCACCCCGTGGCTAAACACCCGCTCACCGCAGCGCAGGTATCCACGACCTCCGTTTCCGAGGTGCTGGAGTGGCTCGACAGCTCGACCGACGGATTGACGGGCGTGGAGGCAGCGGCCCGCCTCGAGCGCGACGGACCGAACGCCCTTCGCACCCATCGGGTGAGCGCGGTCGCCGTGCTCGGGCGCCAACTGCGCAGCGCCCTCCTTGGCCTGCTGGCGGCGACCGCCGCATTGTCGTTCTTCCTGGGTGACAGCACCCAGGCGAGCATCATCGGTGCCATCCTCGTCGCCAGCATTGCGCTGGGCTTCGTCAACGAATACCGGGCCGAACGCGCCACCGCTGCACTGCATTCAAGAGTGCACCACACTGCGCTGGTGCGCCGCGACGGACACTTCGCGAAGGTCGACGTCGCCGATCTGGTGGTCGGTGACGTGATACGGCTGGCGCTGGGTGAGGCGGTGCCGGCGGACGTGCGATTGATCGACGTCACGGGCCTGGAATGCAACGAAAGCATCCTATCCGGGGAGTCGACGGCCGCCGAGAAATGGCCCCGGCAGGTGAAACTAGCGGGCGCACTGGCAGATTCGACAGATCTCGCCTTCATGGGGACGATCGTCAGCGCTGGCGACGGCACCGGCGTGGTGTACGCGACCGGCGTCAACGCCGAGTTCGGGCGGATCGCTGCCGGGCTGGGGGAGCGCCACCCCGAGACTGACTTCCAGGTGGGGCTGCGCCGGTTCTCCTACTTGTTGCTGTGGGTTGCGCTCACCTTGACGGCGTTCATCCTCGTCATCAACTTGCTCCTGGGTAGGCCGCTGATCGAGTCCATGCTGTTCGCGCTGGCGATCGCAGTCGGCATCACACCGCAGCTGCTGCCTGCGGTGGTCAGCACCAGCCTGGCGACGGGATCGCGGCGGTTGGCGAAGCTCAAGGTACTGGTGAAGCGACTGGTGTGCATCGAGGACCTCGGCGACATCGACGTGCTCATCACCGACAAGACCGGGACCTTGACCGAGGGTCGGATCCGCCTGGTTGACGGCGTCGACGCCATGGGCGCGCGCTCCGAGGCGGTCATTCGTGCCGGGCTGTTGGCCACCGATGCGTTTCCCGGCACGGGGGGTGTCAGTGCCAATGCGATGGACGCCGCGCTCTGGGAGTCCTCCGAGGCGGGGCGGTTGACCATCGGCGAGGTCTGTCGGGTCGCGACGCTTCCGTTCGACCACGCACGCCGCGCGACGTCGACCCTCGTCGACGATCACGGGCATCGCGTTCTGGTGGTCAAGGGCGCGCCCGAGCAGGTGATGAGCAACTGCGTGGGGGTGCCGGAGTCGGCGCAGGCCGTGCTGGCGGCGTTGTTCGATGACGGCCGTCGGGTGGTGGCGGTCGCCAGCAGGCCCGCACCGGAGCTCGCGTTCATCACGGCGGTCGACGAATGCGGCCTTGCCCTTGACGGATTTCTGGTGTTCGCCGACGAGCCGAAGGCCGCCGCTCGGGTGTCGTTGGCCCGGTTGACGTCGATGGGCATCGAGGTCAAGGTCGCCACGGGAGACAACCCGCAAGTCGCCGAAAAAGTCTGTGCTGATTTGGGATTGGCATCCACGGGAACGGTCACCGGCGCTGCCTTGGAGGCGCTCGATGACGCCGGATTCGAGGCGGCGACAAAGAGCAATACGATCTTTGCCAGGATCTCGCCCGAGCAGAAGGCTCGGCTGGTCGTCTCCGCACGCCACACCGGGCGATCCGTCGGGTTTCTCGGCGACGGCGTCAACGATGCACTGGCCCTCCATGCGGCCGACGTCGGAATCTCCGTCGACACCGCCACCGACGTCGCGAAGGACGCTGCCGACGTCGTGCTCTTGGAAAAGGACCTCGGAGTGCTCGCCGACGGGGTCGCCGAGGGTCGGCGCATCTTCGCCAACACCATCAAATACGTGCTGATGGGAACTTCGAGCAATTTCGGCAACATGTTCAGTGCCGCCGCGGCATCGGCCGTGCTGTCGTTCCTGCCGATGCTGCCAAGTCAGATACTGCTGAACAACCTGCTCTACGACAGCTCACAGCTTGCCATCCCCACCGACCGTGTGGACGACGAGCAGTTGCATGCGCCTTCGCACTGGAACATCGCCTTCATCCGCCGATTCATGCTCACGTTCGGCCCGATCAGCTCGCTGTTCGACTTCCTGACCTTCGGCCTGATGCTCGGGGCACTACATGCCGGGCCCGTCGAGTTCCGCACCGGCTGGTTCGTGGAATCCCTTGCCACCCAGACACTGATCATCTTCGCGATCCGAACGAGGCGAGTGCCGTTCTTCCGCAGTAGACCCAGTGGTGCGTTGACACTGACGACGTTGACTGTGATCGCGGTCGGCGTCGTGCTGACGGTGTCGCCCGTCGCCCACACACTCGGGTTCACCACTCTGCCATGGCAGTTCTTCGGCGCGCTCGTGTTGCTGACCATCGTCTATCTCGTCCTGGTCGAATTCACCAAGAAGATGTTCTACAGCGACCCGGTGCATCCCGCCGGACTGCCAAGCCGCACCCGTGGACGGGACCACCGCATCCACCGTCGCGCCGCTCGCTTCAGCCACGGCGGACAGCTCCGCCAGAGGGGGGACTAAAGGCCTCACTTCGAGGACCAATGCCCCCAGGCAAATGAGTGGCCATTCAATAGCGTGGCCATTGACCGCCTTTCGGGGCGGCCGCACGGCTGACGGACAGGAGCATCATCATGAATCGCGTCTTCCCGCCCGCGTCGATCGTCGTCGGCGTCGACGGTTCGAAGGCCGCTGTGCGCGCAGCCATCTGGGCTGTCGACGAGGCCGTCAGTCGCGACATTCCTCTTCGCTTGGTCCACGTCATCGCGCCGGTCGCGAATGCTCGCAATCACCCGGGCCGGATGGATCGGGACTACGCCCGGGCGGAGCACGTCGCGCATGCCGCGTGGACGGCTGTCGAAGCCACCGGGAAACCCGTGAAGATCGAGATGGAAATCCTTCGCGGCGAACCGGCTTCGATGCTTGCCCACGCCTCCCGCTCGGCGGCGATGGCCTGCGTCGGCTGGACGGGGCGCAGCCGTTCTGTGGAACTCGGGTCCACCGCGTCCGCATTGGCGCGATCCGCCCACTGCCCGGTAGCCGTCGTGCGGCTACGAGCCCGTGCGTCGCTCGGCGGGCAGTGGATCATTGCCAGAGTCGATGGCTCGCCGAGTTCAGACGCAGTCCTGCACCAGGCGGTGGAGGAGGCACGGTTGCGTCGAGCTCCGCTGCTCGCACTCACCACCGGGCTAGAGGACGACGAGGCCGTCGATTCCGCATCCGCGGTACGAACGCGACTCGATCGCCACCTCGCCGAAGTCTCGGCAGATGCAACCGATGTGTCCGTGTGCTCTCTGCAAATCGGCGACGGGGTGCTGGAGTACCTCGCGAACAACGTCGGCCTGGCCCAGCTCGTCGTGATCGGCGCCGACAATCCCCGTGTCGTCACGGAACTCACCGGCCCTCATGCCGATTCAGTACTGCACCACACAGCTTGCTCCGTCATGTGTGTCCGCGGGCGACGCTCGTCAGAGCCCGGAGGTAGTTCTGGATCCGCTGGGAATCGGCGCAACTCGACATCAAGCGAGGAAGCATGTCCCTAGCTGCAGAACCGATCACGGAACTCTCCGAAGACGAGTGCTGGTACCTGCTCGCCAGCAGGACGCTCGGGCGTTTGGCGACGGTCGTAGCTGGCCAGCCCGAGATCTTCCCGGTCAACTTCCTCGTCCAGCGGCCGACAGTGCTCTTTCGCACGGCCGAAGGCCGAAAGCTCCTCAGCGCGGTAATCGACGAGCGGGTCGCGTTCGAGGTCGACGACCATGATTTCGAAGTGGGCTGGAGTGTGGTCGTCAAGGGACGGGCGGATGTGATGTCAGACAGCGCCGACCTCGAAATGGCCGAGCGGGCCCAGCTTCTCTCGTGGACCCCATCCGTCAAACAACACTATGTGCGAATTCGGGTAGCTGAGATCACCGGCCGCAGATTCCGGTTCGGCAGCGAATCCGATCACGACTGCTCGTGACCGGCCGGCTCGTCCGCCCCCGCCCGAGTCGTCGACCGGGCTCAACCATCAAGGAGTCGAAATGGCAAGGCAAACCGAGTTTGTGATTGCTCGCCGAGATACTGCTGGGACCTCTGACGCCTTCGCGGGGCAAGCCTACGATCGGTGGGTCAACGATGGAGGCACTCACCTGAGGGACCGCCGGTGGACCTTGTCGACAGCGGTGGCAACGTCAGTACATGCGAGCGTGGCGACGTGATCGCCGCGATTGTTGCGGCCGTGTTGGTGATACTGCTCGCGCTCGGGTGCGCGCTGTCCGTCCGGATCATCACGCAGTACGAGAACGGCGTGCTATTTCGGCTGGGACGGGTGAAGGATGCCAGAGCACCCGGACTGACCCTGATCATTCCGCTCGTAGATCGACTGACAAAGGTCTCGCGCCGTATCGTCACGATGCCGATTCAGTCCCAGGGCATCATCACTCGCGACAACGTCAGCGTGGACATCTCCGCGGTGGCCTATTTCCGCGTGGTGAATCCCGTGATGTCCGTTGTCGCCATCGAGAACGTCCATGCGGCGATAAATCAGATCGCCCAGACGACACTTCGCAAGGTCGTCGGGCAGCACACGCTAGACCAGGCGCTGTCCGAGACCGACACGATCAATGACGACATCCGAGAGATCCTCGACGTCGCCACCCTCGAGTGGGGTGTCGAGGTCACGTTGGTCGAACTCAAGGACATTCAACTGCCGGACAGCATGAAACGTGCCATGGCCCGCCAAGCGGAAGCCGAGAGAGAGAAGCGCGCGAAAATTATTGCTGCCGAGGGTGAGTCGCTGGCGGCAGCGGCGCTCGGGGATGCATCCGACATCATGATGGAGCACCCGCTGGCGCTCCAGTTGCGGAATCTGCAGACTCTCGCCGAGCTCGGAGTCGAGAAGAACACGACCGTGGTATTCCCGGCACCGATCATGAGTGCGATCGGCGAACTCGGCGCCTTCCTCGCGCGGGAAGCGGCCGCCGGGAAATCGTTGGACAAGCGTGCTCCCGAAACCAACGGGATCAGCTCGTCGACCGCGCTCGCACCACCGACCAATGGCCGGCTCGGCGAAGCGCGATGACGATAGCGACTACCGAGGGACCATCCTCTGCCATGACGACCCGCACGCTGGACCCCGAACTGCTGCACCGAATGGACGCATACTGGCGGGCGGCGAACTATCTGTCCGTCGGGCAGATCTATCTCTACGACAATCCGCTACTGAAGCGGCCGCTGGAACTGTCCGACGTGAAACCGTTCGTGGTCGGGCATTGGGGCACGACGCCGGGCCAGAACTTCATCTACGTCCACCTCAACAGGGCCATCACGAAGTACGACCTGAACATGTTCTACGTCGCTGGGCCGGGTCACGGCGGTCCGGCTCTGGTCGCCAACACGTATTTGGAGGGTTCGTACTCGGAGATCTATCCCGACGTCAGCCTGGACGAGTCCGGTATGAAGAAGCTCTTCACCCAATTCTCGTTCCCTGGTGGGATTTCCAGCCACGTTGCCCCTACGACCCCGGGGTCGATCCATGAGGGAGGGGAACTTGGCTACTCGTTGAGCCACGCCTTCGGGGCCGTGTTCGACAATCCGGACCTGATCGTCGCCTGTGTCGTCGGCGACGGCGAGGCCGAGACAGGTCCACTTGCTACGGCTTGGCATTCCACGAAGTTCGTCAATCCCGTGGGCGACGGGGCGGTCCTGCCGATCCTCCATCTCAACGGTTTCAAGATCAGCAACCCGACGATTCTGGCCCGGATCGAACACGAGGAACTCGATCAGTTCCTCCGCGGTTGCGGCTGGGAACCTCGCTACGTCGAAGGCGACGACCCAGAAGAGATGCACGAGTTGATGGCAGAAGTGCTGGACGCGACGGTCGAGTCCATTCACACCATCCAACACAATGCCCGAGTGGCCGGCGACACCACCCGCCCACGGTGGCCGATGATCGTGCTGCGCTCGCCAAAGGGTTGGACCGGACCGAAAGAGGTTGATGGTCAACAGATCGAAGGGACGTTCCGGTCGCATCAGGTGCCGCTGCTCGTCGATGAGCAGCACCCAGCGAACGTCGGTCACCTGGACACCTGGATGCGCAGCTACAAGCCCAGTGAGCTCTTCGATGAGGCTGGGCGACTTCTGCCCGATCTGACGGCGCTCGCTCCGCGCGGGCAGCGGCGCATGGGTGCCAACCCCCACACCAACGGTGGAGCGTTGCTTCGGGACCTACGGATGCCCGACTACCGCGCACATGCGGTGGGAGTGCCCGCACCGGGCGCGGTGGACGCACAAGACACCCGCGTGCTCGGCACCTTCCTGCGCGACGTCATCGCGCTCAACGACGAGCAGCGCAACTTCCGCCTGTTCGGTCCCGACGAGACCCTGTCGAACATGCTCGGTGCGGTCTTCGAGGTCACCGACCGCCAGTGGGAGGCCCGCACGGTCGAATCTGACGAATCCCTCGCTCCCGTTGGGAGAGTGCTTGATTCGATGCTTAGTGAGCACCAGAGCCAAGGGTGGTTGGAGGGCTACCTGCTGACCGGTAGGCACGGCCTGTTCAACTGCTACGAGGCGTTCATTCACATCGTCGACTCGATGTTCAACCAGCACGCCAAGTGGCTCAAGGTCACTGCGCAACTGCCGTGGCGTCGCGACATTGCGTCGCTGAATTACCTCCTCACCTCGCATGTATGGCAGCAGGACCACAACGGCTTCACCCACCAGGATCCCGGGTTCCTCGATCACGTCGTGAACAAGAAGGCGGACATCGTGCGGGTGTACCTGCCGCCGGACGCGAACACTCTGCTCTCGGTAGCCGATCACTGTCTGCGCAGCCGCCACTACGTCAACGTGGTGGTGGCGGGTAAGCGGGTGATGCCGCAATGGCTGACCATCGAACAGGCAGAGGTGCACTGCGCCCAGGGCATCGGTATCTGGGAGTGGGCCGGCAACGACAGGGATGCCGAACCCGACGTGGTCATGGCCTGCTGCGGTGACACCCCAACTCTCGAAGTGATGGCCGCGGTGTCGATCCTGCGAGAACATCTGCCGCAGTTGAAGATCCGCGTCGTCAACATCGTGGACCTGATGAGGCTGCAGTCCGCTGCCGAGCATCCGCATGGACTGAGCGATCGCGACTACGATGCCCTCTTCACCACCGACAAGCACGTCATCTTCGCCTTTCACGGCTACCCGGCCCTCATTCACCGGCTCACACATCGCCGCACGAATCGCAACCTGCACGTTCGCGGCTACAACGAAGAAGGAACGATCACCACCGCATTCGACATGCGCGTACAGAACCGATTGGACCGTTTCCATCTCGTCGGCGACGTCATCGACAACCTCCCGCAACTCGGCGCGACCGGTGACTACCTCAAGCAGACGATGGCCGACAAACTGGTCGAACACGACATCTACATCAACGCGCACGGTCGGGACCTACCCGAGATCCGTGACTGGGTTTGGGGCGCTCCGCGATGAACACGACCGTCGCGCTCGTGCGTGGTGGCACTCAACGAGGGCAGGTTCCTACTCGCACCCGGTTCCGTTGCCGTCGCGGTCAAGCCCGTATATGTCGTCTCCGACGACGGTTACGGGGCCCGAGACATAGGCCGGACCGTTGCCGCTCCCGCCCTCGCAGTCGACGTCGCTAGCTACTGGCACACAGGCGCCGGAGTAATTCGGATCGCACGGTGCGGCATTGGCGTTGGTCGACGTAGAGATGGTGACTCCGGCAAATAGGACAACAGTCAGCAAAGCAAAGTTCACCATGCGGCAAACAGTATGACTGTCGGCGTCGGATGTCTCGGTTTCTCGTCCAACCCGCTCACGAGTTCCTGACGGACCAACACCCGAGCTAGCCGTTCGCTGCTTACTGCGGTGGCCGGCCACCGAGGGTTCGGGTGATCTGTTCGGCGTAACCGACGAGCAGGTCGATCCATTCCTCGCACTGCTGTTGTGGCATGCGCAGCATCGGTCCGCTTATGGTCAAGGCGCCGAGAATGTCTCCAGCGGAGTCGAATACGGGGGCGGATAGTCCTGACGCGGAATCGTCGCGTTCCCCCGCGGTGATGGCGTAGCCGTCGGATCTGGTGCGTGCGATGAGGCTGCGCAACTCGTCGGCGCTGGTGACCGTTCGGCCGGCCAGCTGCTCGAGAGGTGCGCTCAACACGTTGTCGGCCAGGTCGGGTTTCCAGGCCAAGAGCACCCGCGACGCGGAGCCGACGTGCAGTGGAATTACCTTGCCGACGTACATGTCTCGGCGTAGTGCGTGTTGGGTCTGGGCGACTGCGATGCACACCCGAAAGTTCTGCTCGACGGTGAAGAAGCACGCGGTCTCGGTGGTCTTGTCTCGGATTTCCTTGAGGACCGGATTCACGACCGCGAGGACGTCGAGGTCCTTGCGTGCGGTTGCCGCCCAGTACGACATCCGAACTCCAATGCGGATGTGGTCGCCGACGCGGTCCAGCATCCCTTGGGCGGCCATGTTGCTGACCAGTCGTTGCACGGTGGAGGTGGGCAGCCCGGTCGCCTGCTGGATGTCTCCGAGGGTCATCGCCGGCCGTGCCAGGGTGAACGCATTGAGGATCTCGGTGATCTTGGTCAGCACGAGCAACGGCGATTGCTTGCCGGAGGAATCCGCCTCACCGTTTGCCATGCCCAAGAATCTACCGTGGTCGTGGTGTGTAGTTGGCCATGTCAGGCGCGATCACGGTTGTCATTGCCAGGCCTCGGGATTGATGCAGTGCGGCGGGAGATGTCCGGCCCGAATCGCAACGGCATTGCCGGCACAGAGTTCGGCCATGCGGTTGCGCACCTGCACTGTCGCGCTTCCCAGATGTGGCAGCAAGACCACGTTCGGCAGGTCGCTCAGGCCGGGGGTCAATTGCGGTTCGTGCTCGTAGACGTCGAGGCCGGCCGCGGCGAGCCTGCCGTCGCGTAGTGCTGACACCAGTGCGGCTTCGTCGACGACGGGGCCACGCGCGGTGTTGATCAGTGTCGCCGTTGGCTTCATCGCCGCCATGACGTCGCGGTCGATGAGGTGCCGGGTGCTCTCGGCCAGCGGGACGTGTACCGAGAGGAAGTCGCTGGTCTCGACCAATTCTGTCCACCCGAGCTGGCGTGCGGGGAATCCGAGCGCGGCTACGTCTGGTTCGTCGAGAGGTCGGCCGGCGGGCGGATGCGAACAGAACGTGACGTCCATCCCGAAGGCGGCGGCCCGCTTGGCGGTGGCCCGTGCGATGCGGCCAAACCCGGCGAGCCCGAGCGTCGCTCCTGAAACATCCTGTCCGAGGAGCAGTTCGGGCTTCCATCCGGTCCATTGCCCGGAGCGCGTGAACTGGTCGGCCTCGACGGCGCGGCGGGCGGTGGCCAGGATGAGCAGCATCGCCAGGTCGGCGGTGGCGTCGGTCAAGACCCCCGGCGTGTTGCCCACGACGATGTGGTTGCTGGTGGCCGCGGCCACGTCGATGTTGTCGTAGCCGACGGCGTAGTTGGAGATACCCGTTACCTTGGCCGCGGCCAGCAGGGCGGCATCGAATCGGTCGCTGAGTTGGGCGACCACGACGTCGAATTCACCTGAGCTGCAGGCAGCGGCGAGCTCGGCAGGTGTGAGGGCCTCGGCGGGAACGTGCACGTGCCCGGCGGCCTGCAGCATCGACATTCCGACCCGAGGTATCGGGTAGGTCACCAGAAAGGCACGGCTACTCGCCACGGCACGTTCCTGTCGGCTCGGCGTCTGGACCGAGGACCCAGGGGAATGCGGTGGCGGCCGAACGGGCACCTTGGGCCGCCTTCGAGCGGTTTGGTTCGCCGATCTCGGCGAGCAACGTCTCGGAGAGCGCCACGACCGCTCCCAGCGTCTTCGGCGTGAGCCAGTCGGGGCGCAGCGCGAACAGCAGGTCTTCGGTGGCGGTGTTGCCGCTGGCACCGGGCGCGAATGGGCAGCCGCCGAGACCACCGAGCGATCCGTCGACCATGGTGGCTCCCGCGTTGATCGCCGCGAGGGTATTCGCGACGCCGAGACCCCAGGTGTCGTGACCGTGAAACACCAAGCGCCGCTGCGGCTGTGCGGAGCGAAGCGCACTCACCAGGTCGGCGACCTGCGTCGGGATGGCCTGGCCGATGGTGTCGCACACCACGACGTGCTCGGCACCTTCGGTGCGTGGGTCGGCGGCGATCGCGAGGACTCGTTGCGGGTCGACGATCCCCTCGAAGGGGCAGGTGAAGGCCGTGGCGAAGCAGAGTTGGATCGACCCGCCGACCTCGCGCGCGATTCGAATGGCATTGGGCATCGCTGCCACGCTGGTCTCGGTGTCGCGACCGATGTTGGCCTTGTTGTGGGAGTTCGATGCCGAGAGGCAGTACTGGAAGTGGCGTGCTCCTGCTGCCGCGGCCTTCTCGACGTGGCGTGGGGTGGCCACCCAAACCCAGCACTTGTCCAGCTCGGCTGGTGTCAGTGCCGCGATGACGTCCAGGGTGTCCGCGAGCGGTGGGACGAGATCGGGTCTGGCCATCGACCCGATCTCCACGGTGGGCACGCCGAGTGCCAGCAGTTTGCGGATGACGTCCACCTTGAGGTCGGTGGGCATCATCTTGGCGGTCAGTTGTAGGCCGTCGCGCAGCGTGACGTCGCGCAACTCGGCCTGCGGGACGTATGGGCGAGGTTCTGTGGTGATCATGCGAGTGCCCCGATTTGGTCGTCGGTGAGGTGCAGCAGGTTCGACAGCACCTCGTGGGTGTGTTGGCCGAGGTCTGGTCCGACGGTGCGGATGGGAAGTGACGTGCCACCGATGACAGGAACGATGCCGGGGAAGCCGACCGATTTGGGCTCGGTCTCGCCGGTGTCGACGTCGAAGTGCTGGATCATGTTTCGCGCTTCGTACTGCGCGTCGCCACAGATGTCGGCCGCGGTGTAGATGGGCCCGGAGGGCACGCCGGCGTCGTCGAGGATCTTGAGTGCCTCGTCGCGGTCGAGTTGGCTCGACCACTGGCCTATCGCGGCATCGAGCTCGTCGCGGCGCTGCCACCGTCCGGCGTTGGTCTGCAGGCCGGGATCACGCGCGAGGTCGGACCGCCCGATGGTGGTCATGTAGCGCTGGTAGATGGCGTCGCCGTTGCCGGCCACGATGATGCTGTTGCCATCGGCGCAGGGGTAGGCGTTGCTGGGCGCGATGCCTTCCATTCGGCCGCCAACCCGCTCGCGTTTGATTCCGTACGCGAGGTAGTCCGGTACCAACGATTCCATCACCGCCAGGATCGACTCGTTGAGCGCGACGTCGATGATTCGCTGATCGAGCGGCACGGTCGTACGTTCCCGTTGGAACAGCGCCATGGCCGTTCCGAAGGCGGCATAGATGCCGGCGATCGAGTCGCCGATCGACACTCCCGTGCGCACCGGCGGGCGGTCGGGGTCGCCGACCAGTTCGCGCAGGCCGCCGAATGCTTCTGCGACGGCGGCGAATCCCGGTCGCTGAGACATCGGACCGGTCTGGCCGAACGCCGAGATGCGGGTGATCACCAGGTTCGGGTTGGCATCGTTGAGTACCGTCGGGCCGAGTCCCCACTTTTCGAGCGTCCCCGGGCGGAAGTTCTCCAGGACGACGTCGCAGTGCTGGACGAGGTCGAGCACGATCCTGCGGCCCTCGTCGGTCCTGAGGTCGAGCACGATCGATTTCTTGTTGCGGTTGATCGTGCGATAGAGCATCGAGGTGTCGCCGGAGTACAGCCGCCAGTTGCGCAATTCGTCGCCGGTGCCGGGTCGTTCGACCTTGATGACCTCGGCGCCGAAGTCGGCGAGCATCCGACCTGCCGTCGGAGCGGCGATGTAGTTGCCGAGTTCGAGGACGCGGACGCCGTCGAGTGGACGAATATCGTTGTGATCCATGGTGATTCCCTTAATCTGCGTCTCCAATCAGAACAACAGGCTGGCGGGCAGGATGAGCAGGATCGCCACCACGGAGGCCACCGACACTCCGACCGTGACGGTTTTCAGTGCTCCGCGGGTGGACTGCCCGAGCAGCGACTGCAGCAACCAGAAGGTGTTACTGGTGACGTGCACCGCGAAGAGTGAGCCCGCACCGGCGGCGAGCGCGACGAGCACCGGATCCAGCCCGAGCAACGGCACGACCGGCGCCAGAATGCCGGCTGAGGTGATCGCGGAGATGGTGACCGACCCGACCGCGACGTGCAAGGCGGCCGCGATGATCCAAACCATCAATAGTGGGGCGGCCGTGTTGGCGGTGAAGTATTCGCCAAGGATCTTCCCCAAGCCGGCGGCCTTGATGGTGGCGGCCAGGGATCCGCCGACGCCGGTCAGGATGAGGATCTGCCCGCTTTCCTTGAATCCGGTGGCGAAGGCCTTGTGGATCGGCTCTGCGCCAAGGGCGTAGCGCCCGACGAAGCTGGTGCCGATGAGGCCGATCAACAGCGCGATCACCGGCGATGACAAGAACGTGACGATGGGGTTGTGAATGTCGGCGGCGTCGAGGATCGCTCCGGTCGCGATCAGCAGCAGCGACGTCAGCATCGGGGCGAACAACAGGAGCAGCGAGGTATGCGCACGAGTCGCCGATGGTGTCTGCACGGCCACGCTGCCGCTGCCGGCTGCCGAGGCCGTGGTGCCCTGCGGCGAAGCGTCGTCGTCGGTCGACGGCTCGTCGATGGTGGGTTCCTCACCGAGGAAGGGTGATTCGTCGCGGTCGGCGTCCCACCAGCCGTGGTTGAACAGGAACGACATGATGGCCACCGAGATCGCCACCGTGGGAATGACGAGGCAGAAGCCGAACAGCAACATCTTGCCAAGGGGAACGCCGAGCAGCCCGGCCAACGCCAGGGATGCCACGCCCGGCACCATCAGGACGATGCCGCATTCCAGCGAGATGGCCATGGCCGTCGCGATTCGCGGAAGGCCGTTCTTGCCGATTCGCTTGGCGAGATTGCGGGCAAGTGGTGCACTGATGACGAGCAGCACGTCGAGAAAGATCGACTGCAACGCGGTCGCGATGGTCAGCGAGAGCGCGTAGGGCATGCGTTTCGGGCCGAATACTCGGAGCAGCATTTCGACCAGTCGCTGAATTGCGCCGGTTTGCTGCAGGATCGCTCCCATGAGCACGCCGAAGGCGATGAGCAGTCCGACGTCGGCCATGATCTCGCCGAAGCCTCCGGTGATCGCATCGATGGTTTCCTTGACGCCGAGGCCGACGGCGAGTCCGAGATAGGCGGATCCGACGACCAGCGCCACGACGGGGTTGAGCTTGAACCTCACGATCATCACCACCACGGCGAGGATCGCGACCGCGGTATTGACGACGACTGCGGTGTCTGACATGGGTGCACTCCCTTCTGAGACTGAATTCAATCCCGTGGGTCACATCACAGATGAGGTGCGGTGTGATTTACGGCTCACCCATATTATGAGCACACACCCACGATATAAGCAATGCCAGGACGCAGATGGATGCGGAGGCTGCGTTGAACGTGCGGATTCATGCCGGGCAAGGCCGGCGGGCCGAGCCGGGCTAGGTAGCCCGCGCGTCTTTAACGCACCAGGCGTGCGGCGATCCCGGCGTACATCTCGCCGAGTTTGGCTGCGTCGGAGTGTTTCTTGGAGGGGAACCATCGACAGACGTCGACGCACAGCGAGGAGATGGCCATCACGATCTCGTCGACCGTGTCGACGTGGAACTCGCCTGCCGCCACGCCGGCCGCGACGATCTCGGTGATGGCGGCGGTGACCTGGTGGCGCAGCGGCGCGATCTTGCGGTAGTGGGCCGGGGTCAAGCCGTGCAGTTCGTACTGCACCACGCGGGCCTGCTGGTGGTTCTCGGCATGCCAGGTCGCGAACGCGGAAACTACGGCCCGCAGTCGCTCGGTGGCACTCGCCGCGTTGTCGTCAGCTGCCTGTAACGCGGCCAGCAGACTGCTGTGGCCTTCCAGGGCGATGGCATAGAGCAGCTCCTCTTTGGAGCGGTAGTGCGGGTACATGGCCGTCGCGCTCATGTTGAGCCGTTTGGCGATCTGCCGGGTGGAGCTGCCGCCGTAGCCCGACTCTGCGAACGCCTCGATCGCGGCCCGTCGCATGCGTTCGGCCGCAGCCGAATCCGCCGCGCGCTCATTGGTCATGACGGTCGGTGATGCTACACCGCATTTGACATCGGCCGGGTGCGTCAGCATTATTAGCGAGTGCTCATAATATGAGCGATCGCTAATATCGTGTTCGATTCGAAAGGCTGCCCCCCATGGCCGAGTTCCTCTCGCGGCGTGACGTCGACTTCCTGCTCTACGAATGGCTCGACGTGGTCGAGCTGACCAAGAGCGATCACTTCGCGGAGCACTCTCGGGACACCTTCGACGCGGTGCTCGACCTTTCTGCCGATATCGCGACCAAATGCTTTGCGCCGCACAATAAGAAGGGCGACCAGAGCCATCCGTCGGTCGGTGCCGACGGCAAGGTCGTGCTGATCGACGAGATCAAGGACGCCCTCGACACCTTCAGCGGTGCCGGCTTGCTGGCCGGCCCGTTCGACGAGGCGGTCGGCGGAATGCAGTTGCCGACGGTGGTGGCGCAGGCGTCTATGGCGTTCTTCCGCGCGGCCAATCCCAGCACGACGTCGTACGCCTTCCTGACCATGGGCAACGCCAACCTGCTCGCCGAGTACGGCACCGAGGAACAGATCGACACCTGGGTTCGCCCGATGCTGGAGGGCCGCTACTTCGGCACCATGTGTCTGTCCGAGCCCGATGCCGGTTCGTCGCTCGCCGACATCACGACCAAGGCCGTCCCTGCCGCCGATGGCACGTATCGCATCACCGGCACCAAGATGTGGATCACCGGCGGTGACCACGAGCTGACCGAGAACATCGTGCATCTCGTGCTGGCGAAGGCGCCGGGCGGAGGACGGGGCGTGAAGGGCATCTCGCTGTTCATCGTGCCGAAGTTCCTGCCCGACGGCCGCCGCAACGACGTCGCCCTCGTCGGTCTCAATCACAAGATGGGCAACAACGCGACGACGAACGCGTTGCTCAACTTCGGTGACGGAACGTTCGAGGTCGGCGAAGAGTCCGGCGCCGTCGGCTATCTGGTCGGCGCGGAACACCAGGGCCTCGGCTACATGTTCCGCATGATGAACGAGGCTCGGATGGTGGTGGGGATGCAGGCGATGGCGACCGGTTATGCGGGCTATTTGGCGTCGCTGGCCTACGCCAAGGAGCGGACTCAGGGTCGGCCCGTCGATGCGAAGGATCCTGCCTTGCCGCCGGTGGCGCTGATCGAACACGCCGATGTGAAGCGGATGCTGTTGGCGCAGAAGTCCTACGTCGAGGGAGCGTTCGCACTCGGGTTGTATTGCGCGGTGCTCGTCGACGAGGAGCGCGTCGGTTCGGGCGCCGACCGCGACCGCGCACACTTGCTGCTGGAGGTATTGACGCCGATCGCCAAGAGTTGGCCCGCGCAGTGGTGCCTGGAGGCCAACAGCCTGGCCATCCAGGTGCACGGCGGGTACGGCTACACCAAGGAATTCGACGTCGAACAGTACTACCGCGACAACCGCCTGAACGCGATCCACGAAGGGACCCACGGCATCCACGGCCTGGACCTGCTGGGCCGCAAGGTGGTGATGCAGGACGGAGCTGGGCTCACCCTGCTGATCGAGCGGATCAATCAGACCATCGACGAGGCAATGGAGTCAGGCCATGCCGGGGCACACGCCGCTGACCTCCGCCAGGCCGTGCAACGTCTCGGTGAGGTCACTGAAATCCTCTGGGGCGCCGGCGATATCGCTACCACTCTGGCCAACTCGACGATCTACCTCGAGGCCACCGGCCATGTGGTGGTGGCGTGGATGTGGCTTGAGCAGCTGATCGCCGCCAGTGACCATCACGGCGACTTCTACGACGGTAAACGCGCTGCGGCGCAATACTTCTACGCTTACGAGCTGCCCAAAGTGGGCCCGCAGTTCGATCTGCTGGCGCGGCTGGATCGCATCACGGTCGAGGCGCAGGCGAGCTGGTTCTGAGCCACAGGAAATTCGGTTCGCCCGCCCCTCAGAGCGCTCGTAGGCCTTGCAGGGTCCTCCTCGTCAGCTCACGTCGTTCGTCGATCGTCGTCGACTCATCGAGGGTGGCGTGCACCCGCAGATAACCCTGCTTCACCAGGTCGCCGACCAGGACTCGTGTCACGCCGAGGGGCAGGGACAACCGAGCGGCGATCTCCGCGACCGACGGGCTGTGCGCGCACAGTGTCAGGATCTGGCCCCGCACATCGTTTCTCGACCAGCGCGGCGGCTTCGCCGAGGAATTGAGCACCTCCACCGGAGTCTCCAGGGCCAGGTCGACACCGGAGTAGGTACGGCCTGCCGTCAGCGTGTAGGGCCGGACGAGGCTCGATACTTCCGCCGTTTCGGGTTCCGAGAACCAGTCGCCGATCGGCTGATGCGCGTCGGTGTCCTTCTCGCCACCACGAGCCGGACCATTCGGCACGTTGCGGTTCTGCAAGAAGGACAGGGTCTGGTCGGCGTGCACCGATGCGCGCAACTCGCTGGAGACGACCTTCAATACGGTGCGGTCGGTGTCGATGACGAAGGTCGTCCGTCTGACCGGCAACAGCCGGGCCAGCAGGCCACGGCGCCGAGCGTGGCGGCTACGCCGGGTGTCTTCACGCCCTGCGACGGATCTACGCAACTTGGCGAGCCTGCCTCGGTGCACCCCGAACAGGTTGGACACCACGCCATCCACGTCCGACAGCAGCGGATAGTCGAACGACCGCTGTTGGGCGAAGTGGGCCTGCTTGGTCACGGTGTCGGTGCTGATGCCAACCCGCTGCGCGCCCACCGCGGCGAACTCGCTGCTCAGGTCCCGGAAATGACAAGCCTGGGCGGTACAGATCGGTGAGGACGCGATGGGGAAGAAGAACAGCACAACAGGCCCACCGGAAAGGAGCGCGGACAGTGTCCGAGGCCAACCGGCATGGTCATACAACGTGAAGTCAGGTGCCTTGTCACCCGCGATCATCGGCAAAGAGTAACGCGGGAAGCTCTGCGTGACCCGTGCCTCGGACGATTCGGTCATCGCCGCACACTGCTCGACGGCGGATGCTTCCAAGAGGCGGCAGGAACCACCGGGACTAGTTGAACGCTGCGACAGCTAAAAGGCGTTGTGCCACATGGTTTAACGCGTTTGCCGTAGATCCAAGAATCGCAGAGCCAAGCAGCTGTCTACCGGTGGGAACTCCGATTCGATCGGCCTCGTGCCGAGTCCCCGCCCCGCCGTTTGTGATCATTCCCGCCCGCCTTGATGGCCTTCGGGGCGGCGGCCTTTGCCGGAGTGGGCATGTGTTGCTGAGCCAGTGGGCGCGTGTGCTTACCCATCGACCGGGTCCTCTCGAGATCCTGCATGACGTTCCCCGACGGCTTGCCGATCCGCGCCACGGTGGCGACGGATGTCGTCGCTGGTGACAGCGTCGCGGCCGGCGGATTGTGGAGTGCTGCGGCGATGGCCGTGCCGGCAGTGCCGACTGCGTCGGCAACCACTCCGACAGCGGTGCCGAACCCCTTGAGCTCGGCCGCAGTTGCGGCCCCCAGAAGGGCCCCGCCGTTGCCGTCAGCCAAGAAATTCTGGACCGCGGGTACAACCCCAGCAAGGACGATGGGCGCACCCACCGCGCCGCCTACCGCCAGGCTGATGGCGACCCGAATCGCTTGCTGGGCGACGGTCGCCAGAATGCCGGGCGCGTTGGCCAGAATGCCTAGCCGGGGCGGGCCTGGGGTGACCGCTGGGGCTGGGATGTTGCCGAGCGCAGTGACGACTGAGTCCGCGATGACGGTGCCGGCTGCGGTCACCGCTGTCGCCGCGGTGTTGACCCCAGCGGCGAGCGCTTGGATGGGGTTGCCGGTCGCGGCGAGCTCCTGCGCTATGGCATCAGGGGTTTGGAACACGCCGGACAGGATGTCGTTGAACCCAGGGAAGATGACCGCTGCACCCACATTGATCACTCCGAGCACTGCAACCTGCAAGGCGCCCCGCGGCATGACGGTCGGCGTGGGGTTGGGCATGATCGGCAAGTTGAGCGCGGTGAAGGTGTCCTGGCGCGCGGTCTGGATAGCCGCGAGAATCGCGGGCAGTCCGCCCGTGGCGGCGGGAGGGATGTTGAGCAGGCCGATCACGCCGACTTCGAACGCGTTCAGGGCCCGTTGCGCCGGTATCTCACCGTCGACGAGGATGGCCTGCTGTGCGGCGGCGTTCGTCGGCCCGGTCACTGATGCGGCGGTGGCGCCGATCGCCTTCAACAGATCACCAGACTGAAATGCGGTGAGGAACGTGCCCGGTGCGGCGAGCGTCGTCACGATGGGCGTCACGCCAGTCTCGATGAGAAGCGGGCAAATGAGCGTGCAGTAGACGACCTGGTTGCCCAGGAAGCTGGTGACGAGCCCACCCGGCGGCACCGCCATGGCGGTGAGCCGGACATCGCGCGTCACGCTCGGCGTTGGCTGGGACCGAGCCACCCGAGCCGCCGGGGTGGTCGCCATGACGGCAATGCTCACGACCGCAATCGCCATGACTGCGACGCCTTGGCGTAGGTGGGTTGATATCCGCATGGCGGCCCCCTCGTATCGACTGCTCATAGACAGCACGGGGTGCGGGGGCAACTGGTTCAATCCTGCTGACGCGGCGTGGGCTGCGCTGCGGCACTTTGGGCCCCAACGGGGCACACGGCACGACGGCGAACTCGCTGCTCGACGGGTGTGCATCAACTGTTTGCCAAACACTCGTCTGAGATCTGCACTGCGCTTGGCGATCCGCCGTCCTAGCGAAGGGAAAGTTCGGTCGCACCAGGTGTTCGCTCGACGATCGCAACAAATTTAACGCAATCGCAAATTATTGTGGACGTCCACGCTTTAAAGTTCACTGCATAACTGGCCACCACGAAATCGATCGGACGGCACGATGACGCTAGAGAACCTGGCGGATCCCGCCACTGCGGACGGTCCCGAGCTGAAGCGAACCCTCGGCCAGTTCCAGGTATTCGCGATCTCGTTCGCTTTCATCTCGGTGGCGGTCGGCATCTTCGCGTCCTATGACAATCTGCTCGGCACCGCGGGGCCGGTCGGAATCTGGCTGTGGGTCATCGCCTCAGTCGGGCAGACCCTGGTGGCATTGGTGGTAGCCCAGTTCGCTGCCCGCATCGCGCTCAGTGGGTCGTCCTACCAATGGGCCTCCCGCCTGGCCAACCCGAAGATCGGCTGGATGTTTGGATGGCTCACCTTCTGGTACCTGGCCACCGGGGTGGTGGCGATGGACAACGCGCTGGCCAGCCAGGCGTTCATGCCACTGATCGGTATGCCGGAAAGCGAAGACGTCGCACGCACGATCACGGTGGTGATCTTGATCATTCAGGCGGTGCTGGTGATTGCGTCGACCCGCCTGCTCGGCCTGATCAGCTCCGCCGCGGTGGGACTCGAACTCGCCATCGTGATCGTGCTGGTGATCGCGTTGGTCGGGGTCATGCTGTTCACCGGCAGCGGCACCGTCGAGAACCTCACTTCGCGCGGAATCACCTCCAATGCGCCCGACTACTTCGGCCTTGGCGGCGGGTTGATGGCAGGGATGCTCATGGGCCTGCTCACACTCATCGGCTTCGACTCCGCAGCGAACCTCGCCGAGGAAGCCAAGGATCCGTTTCGCAGCGTCCCACGCGCGATCGTGTCATCGGTCGTGGCGGCAGCGGTGTTGGGGCTGGCGTTCCTGATCGCACTCACTCTGGCCATCAAGGACATCCCCGCGGTGAGTGCTAGCGGGTCGCCGGTGGCCGCGATCATCCGCGGTCAACTCGGACCGGTGGCCGAACGAATCTTGCTCGCGGGCTTGACGTTTGCGATGTTCGGTGCCGGCATGGTGGTGATGGCCGCCTGTGCACGGCAGGTGTTCGCGATGGCACGCGATCGGCGCTTCCCTGCGCACGAGCTGATGCGAAGGGTCAACCCGAAGACGCAGACACCCGTTTTCGCGACGATCCTGATCGTGGTCATCGGGGTCGTCTTGATGCTCGCGCTCCCCGGACAGGCACTGCTGCAGCTGATCTTGGGGGGGACGATTCTGCCTGCACTGATCTACGGTGCCATCGTGATCCTCTACCTCGTGGTGCGGAAACGGTTGGAGCACAAGGAGGGCGGGTTCTCCCTCGGTCGCTTCGACGTGCCGGTCGCGGTCGCCGCGTTGATCTGGGTGGTGGCCGCACTGGTCTTCCTCGTCACGCCCGGTGACGCCACCATTCCGACGTTGGTCGTCCTCGGCCTGATTCTGGCCGGCGGCGTGTACTTCGCGTACATGATGATCCTGCACCGCGAGGTGCTCGACACCGAGCCCGAGGGCGGTGACGCGGTCGCGGTTCCGCCCGCGGTGACGGCATGACGTCCACGAACATCCGACCGGCCGAGTTGACCGGTCGCGTCGTTTGTCCCGGCGACGTCGGCTATGCGAATGCGAGCGCAGGCTGGAACCTACTGTTCTCCCATCGTCCAAGCGTGATCGTGTTCGCCCAAGAGACCCAGGACGCCGTAAATGCCCTGGCCTGGGCGCGTCGGAACCGCGTTCCCGTTCGGATCCGCAGCGGAGGGCACTGTCTCGAAGGTTGGTCCAGCGTGGACGACGGGATCGTGATCGACGTCAGCGAGATGAAGTCGACCTCGATCGACCCGTCAGCGCGCACTGCCACCGTCGGCGCCGGACTCAACCAGCTGGAGGCCGTCGACGCGCTCGGGAAGGCCGGGTTCGCCGCACCGACGGGGACCGAGGGATCCGTCGGCCTGGTCGGCGCGACCCTTGGCGGTGGTTTCGGATTGCTCACCCGTCACCTGGGAATGGCGTCGGACAATCTGATCGGCGCGGAGATCGTCGTCGCCTCGGGAGTCGACGGCGCACGCGTCGTCATGGCTGACGAGAACGACAATGCAGACCTGCTGTGGGCACTACGCGGAGCCGGTAACGGCAACTTCGGCATCGTCACCTCATTGACCTACCGGGTTCATCCGCTTCCGCAGACCATCTACGTCACCGCGAAGTGGCCCGGCCTTGGCGACTTTCCCGCGGTGTTCGAGGCGTGGCAGCGTTGTGCACCGCATCTCGACGACCGGCTCACCAGCCAGCTCGAGATCCGCCGCGACGAGGTGCAGTTGGTCGGCGCTCTGGTATCTGGATCGGAGGCCGAGGCGATGAAACTGCTCGCACCGATCCTGTCGATCGGATCTCCCGACGTCTCGATGACGGACGCGAAATGGGCTGACGTCTACGCCGGATTCCAGATACCGACACCCGAGGAGCCCGAGAACTGGAAGTTCACCTCGCAGTTCGTCTACGACCCATTTCCCGCCGCAGCGATCGGTATCGTCTGCTCGTTCATGTCTCGTGCTCCCACGCCGGACTGCAACTACTTCACCAACGCCTTCGGCGGGGCGGTCACGGGGAGTGAGCCGACGGGCGGATCGGCGTTCGCCCACCGCAATGCGCTGTTCTACGCCGAGCCAGGTGCCGGATGGGGTCCTCGTCGTGGCGAGAGGTCGGCTGGATCGACCGGCGTCGATCCGCTGACTGCGCAATGCCGGGGCTGGATCGCCGATTTCAGCAAGGCGCTGGCTCCGTACGCAAACGGTGCTTACGTCAACGTCCCGAACGCGGGTCTCGCAGACTGGGAGACCGCCTATTGGGGGCCGAACGTCGACCGACTGCGCGCGGTCAAGGCCAAATACGACCCCGCCAATGTATTCAGCTTCGAACAGAGCATTCCACCGCTGGACGACCATCGCCGCGACTGACCGCGCACCCCTGAGGCGGATGTGGCTGACGGGACAGGAGTGTCTGTTTGCCAACGGTCGCCCGAGACTGGTTGTCGCATCTCGTTATTCGGCGGTTTGATCGATGACAGCGCAGGGTACCTGTTTGCCAGTAGAAGGAGCGGGGGAGGTGTGTGGTGGCAGCCAAAGTTTGCCCTGCCTGTGGCTACCCGACAATCGATGCGGTGATGTGCGCGGCCTGCCGTCCGGTCGCGATGTCTGGAAGCGCGTCGGGCGCGCGGGCGAGGCCGGTAGTCGAAGTACGTTCCATGACGTCGTTGCCTGCCTTCGATCTGGCAGCGGCGCACACCGCCTAACCACTCGCGAGCCCCCCGCATCACGCGTTTCTAAGTGATCGCTAAGGGTTTGTGCGCAGTAGCGGAGGGATACCCTAAGCGCCATGGATGCTCCCGGGCTTCTCGGTGGTCGCTATCAATTGAGCGGCGTCCTGGGGTTCGGCGGGATGGCAGAGGTACGTGATGGTTGGGACAACCATCTGAGCCGAGCTGTCGCCATCAAACTGCTGCATCCCGGCATGAGTTCGCACGCCGACATCTGCGAACGCTTCCAGATTGAGGCGCGTGCCGCCGCGGCCCTCAATCACCCCAACATCGTCGGCGTCTACGACTTCGGCGACCAGGACGGAATGCCGTTCATCGTCATGGAGCGCTTGCCGGGTGAGACGTTAGGCGACCGAATCGCTCTTGGGCCGTTGCCGGAGGGCTATGTGCACGCGGTGCTGCGGAGCGTGCTTGCCGCCCTCGCCGAGGCGCATCAGGCGGGGATGCTGCACCGCGACATCAAGCCGGGCAACATCCTTCTGACGGAATCCGGAGACGTGAAGGTCGCCGACTTCGGGATTGTGAAGGTCCCAGGGTCCGCGCCCACGACGACGGGCCAGATCATCGGGACACTGGCCTATCTGAGTCCCGACCGGATTGCCGGCGTACCCGCATCCGTGGCCGACGATCTCTACGCGGTCGGTGTGCTCGGCTACGAGGCACTGACGGCTCGCAAACCCTT
>NZ_JAVRQA010000387.1:0-2890 GCF_032161845.1 Mycobacterium sp. | reverse complement strand
AACATCGCTGCGGTGCAAGCGGACCGGAGATTCGTCGAGCGTTCGGGTCCGCTGAACTTCTATTCGCTGTACCGGGCACACGACCTTCACTTCGTGGTGTATTCGGCGATGTTCGACGGTCAGTATGCGACGGCGATGCAGGCGGCCGACGAGCTCGCCGCGCAATTGACCCCCGAGCTGCTGTCTATCCCCTCGCCGCCGATGGCCGACTGGCTGGAGGCGTTCGTACCGCTTCGGGTGCACGCGCTGATCCGCTTCGGCCGGTGGGACGACCTGATCGCGCAGCCGCTGCCCGCCGACGTCGGCCTGTACTGCACGACCGCGGCGACGATCCACTACGGCCGGGGTATCGCATACGCAGCCAAGGGATTGTTGGCGCAGGCCCATGCCGAACGACTGGCGTTCGAAATTGCCTACGCCAGGATCCCGGAGAGTCGATATCTGTTCAACAACACCAGCCGCGACATCCTCGCCGTCGCCGCGGCCATGCTAAACGGCGAAATCACCTATCGCGAGGGGCGCTTCGAGGAAGCGTTCGAATTCTTCAGACGCGCAGTCGAACTCGACGACGCGCTGCCCTACGACGAACCCTGGGGCTGGATGCAACCGACGCGACACGCATACGGTGCACTGCTACTCGAACAGGGGCGCGTCGAGGAGGCGGCCAAGGTGTACGCCGCCGACCTCGGATTCGACCAGACGCTCAGCCGGTCGTGTCAGCACCCCGGCAACGTATGGAGCCTGCATGGCTACCACGAGTGCCTGAAGCGGTTGGGCCGCAATGACGACGCAGCCACCATCGGTCGACAGCTCGACCTGGCTCTGGCCCGCGCCGACGTCCCGGTCCTGGCCTCCTGCGCATGCCGGCTCGAGGTCGACGACGGATGCTGCGGCTGACGTCCCGGCACCGACGTGATCTCAAAGCCGATATCACCGGCGCTATCAGGTTTCGGGGTCGGTCATGGGCAGCTGCGGTGTGACTCTCTATCGTCGGTGAGCGTGGACCGCGTCAACCTTGTGTGGGATCGGGTACGGCGCTACATACGCACCGCACCGCTGACCTACGCCTGGCTCGCCGTGCTGCTCGCGACGACGCTGGTGCAGCACTCGCTGACCCAGCGGACACTGCGGACGCTGTTGCAATCGACGTCGACGAACCTGCACCACCTGGCGTCCGATCCGCTGCGGGTGCTGTTCCAAAGCCTGCTGTGGATCGACGGCAGATACTGGTGGCCCTATCTGCTGATCTTCACCCTCTTCCTCGCCCCGGCCGAGCGGTGGCTCGGGCATCTGCGGTGGGCTCTGGTCGGGCTGCTGTGCCACGTCGGCGCGACGTATCTCAGCGAGGGTTACCTCTACTGGACCATTCAGCAGGCGGCGGCGTCACCACGGCTGATCGACGCGCGCGACGTCGGCGTGAGCTATTTCGTCGTCGGCATCGTCGGGGTGCTGTTCTACCGGATCCCCAAGCGGTGGCGATGGGGCTACCTCGCCCTTGCGGTCCTGCTCATCGGTGGTGCGCTGGCTCTGCGCACCAACTTCACCTCGCTGGGGCATCTCTGCGCGTTGTTCCTGGGTCTTGCCTGCTACCCACTCACGCGCCGAAGGCGGGCATCCGACACTGCGTACACTCCGGCTGTGGCGATCAGCGATGAGGACCTGCGGCACCTGCGTCGCTGCGTGGAACTCGCCAGGGACGCGCTGACGGCCGGCGACGAACCATTCGGTTCGCTGTTGGTCGACGCCGATGGGGTGGTCCGCTTCGAGGACCGGAATCGGACGAAGGACGGCCCGTTCGGTGGCGACGCGACCCGGCACCCCGAGTTCGAGATCGCTCGCTGGGCCACGTCACACCTGACGCCCGAGGAACGCGCGAACGCGACCGTCTACACCTCCGGCGAGCACTGCCCGATGTGTGCCGGCGCCCATGCCTGGGTGGGCCTCGGTCGCATCGTGTACGCGGCGTCGACCGCTCAGATGGTCGGATGGTTGCAGATGTGGGGGGTGCGGCCATCGCCCATCGCCCCCTTGCCCATCTCCACCATTGCCCCCGGCATCGACATCGCCGGTCCCGCACCAGAACTCGCCGAGGAGATGAGGGCGATGTACGAAGTGGCGTTCAAGAGATGACCGATCCAGCGTGGGTCGAGCACGCGATCTGGTGGCAGGTCTACCCGTTGGGCTTCGTCGGCGCGTTCCCCGCCGACCCCGTTCCCACCGCTGACGAGCATCGCCTCAGCCGGGTCACGGCATGGCTCGACCATGCCCTCGAACTCGGGGCGTCGGGTATCGCCCTCGGACCCGTGTTCGCCTCCCAGAGCCACGGCTACGACACCGTCGATCACTACGCGATCGACCCGCGCCTCGGCGATGACTCCGACTTCGACCACCTCATCGCGGAGGCTCGCGGGCGCGGCCTGCGAGTCCTCCTCGACGGCGTGTTCAACCACGTCGGTTCCGAATTCGGTCGCTACCGGGAGGCGATGGCTGGCGGTGACGATTCCTGGTTCCGCAAGGAGCGCAACGGTTTCGTCACCTTCGAGGGGCACGACGGTCTCATCGCCCTGAACCACCGCAACCCGGAAGTCGTCGACTACGTCACCGACGTGATGCTGCACTGGCTGCGTCGCGGCGCCGACGGCTGGCGGCTGGACGCGGCCTACGCCGTCCCCGACGAGTTCTGGGCTCAGGTGCTGCCAAGGGTGCGCAGCGAGTTCCCCGACGCCTGGTTCGTCGGCGAGGTCATCCACGGCGACTACTCGGGCACGGTCTCGGCGTCGACGTTCGACTCGGTGACGCAGTACGAGCTGTGGAAGGCGGTCTGGAGCAGCCTCAACGACGGCAACTTCCACGAGCTCGACCATGCCCTGACGAGACATGCCGAGTTCCT
>NZ_JAVRQA010000386.1:0-4735 GCF_032161845.1 Mycobacterium sp. | reverse complement strand
CACAGGGCTTCGAGGCCGAGTGGCGGTTGCTCAACCTCTTGACGGTCGAGGGCGACCAGTTCACCCGCTGCGAGCTGTTCGACGTGGCCGACCTCGACGCTGCGCTAATGAGGTTCGACGAAGTTGTCGACCCGACGCCTCAACTCGAGAACGCCGCGACCCGGGCATGGTCGCGGCTGGCAGATGCCTTCAACCGCCGCGACGTTGACGGTTTCCTGGCCCTCGTCACTGCGGACGGACGAACCGAGGACCGAAGGCAGGGCCTGCGCTCCGTAATTGAGGGACAAGCGCGACAGAAGGGCGTGCACGCAGGTTTGTTCGAGACGCCGCCCAGCAGCTGGCGGATGGAGGCCGATCCGATCGCCATCAGGGGATCTCGTCTGTCGCTGACCCGCGAAAAGTATCGCGACACCGATGATGCCGACCGTCCGATCGTCATCGAACTCTTGACGGTCACGGAAGTCAGCGACGGCGACTTGGTGCACGACACCGTGGACTTCGATCCCGACGACGTGGACGCCGCCTTCGAGGAGCTCGAAGCGCGATACCTCGCCGGCGAGGGCGCCGCCTATGCGCACACGTGGTCGGTGATCTGCGGGGCCGTCGCTGCAGCGAACAGGCACGAATTCCCGGGGTTGACGCCAGACTGGGCGAGCGTCGATCACCGCCGGGCAGTAGCGTTCGCGCCAGGTGACATGACCGCGTACGTCGAGGCCATTTGGGATACCACGCCCCGCACGGCTACCTACGTCGAAGCCGTTCATCGGCTGAGCGCCGCGGGCGCGGTCGTTACCCAAGTGGCAAGCGGGACTTCGCAACAGGGGTTCGAGGCCGAGTGGCGCATGATCGGCCTTTCGACGGTCGACGGCGACCTGATCAACCGCATCGAGCTGTTCGACGCGGCAGACCTCGGCGCCGCGCTCGCGAGGCTCGACGAGCTTGAGGGGCACGTCCCTCAACTCGATAACGCCGCGACCCGGGCATGGTCGCGAGTAGCCGATGCATTCAACCGGCGCGACTTCGACGGACTCATTGCCCTCACGACTGCGGATGCGCGAGCGGACGATCGGCGAAAGGGCCTTCAATCGGTACTTGAGGGATCAGCGAGCCAGAAGAACGTCTACCAGGTGTTCGAGCTGACACCCACCAGTTGGCGTATGGAGGTCGAGCCGCTAGCCGTAAGGGGATCGCGTCTCTCGCTGAGCCGCGGGTGTTTGCGCGACTTCGCTGATCCCGAACGGCCGATCACGCTCGAGCTCCTCAACGTCGTAGAAGTCGACGACAGCGGACTGATCCAGGACACCGTCAGCTTCGACCCCGACGACCTCGACGCGGCCTTCGCCGAACTCGATAGCCGATACCTCGCCGGCGAAGCCGCCGCCCACGCGCGCACGTGGTCGGTCATTTCAGGCGCGATCGCCGCGACCAACCGTCACGAAGTCTTTTCGACGACGCCAGACTGGGTGAATGTCAATCACCATCGCGCGACATCGTTCGAGCCCGGTGAGCTGAACGCCTACATCCGTTCCTCCTGGGAAGACATGCCAGGCGGTCGCACCTACATCGAAGCCGTGCACCGTTTGAGCAATCTGGGAGCGGTCATCACGCACAGGGCGGAGGGGGCCACAACAGAGGGCTTCGAGGCCGAGTGGCGGGGGATTGACCTCATGACGGTCGACGGCGACCTGATAAGTCGCAGCGAAATGTTCGAGGAGGCAGACCTCGACGCTGCGCTTGCGCGGTTCGACGAGCTCGGCGCCCAGCGCCTCAGCTAGAAACGCCGGGCCGACGAAATGGTTTGCGCAACAAGGGTCCGTTGAGCCCAGCCTTCGCGCTCGATCTTGTCGGACCCCATCACCACAATCCAGGCATGTTGCTCGACCTCGTCCTCCCACTGGAGTGTGGCGGCTGCGGCATGCCGGGGACCCGGTGGTGCCCGGTCTGCGCTGGCGCCCTTGTCGTGCACACCGACGAGCCGATGGTGATCACGCCGCGTCTCGACCCCGGCGTGCCCGTCGTGTCCCTCGGTCGCTACGCCGGGCCCCGGCGCGCGGCGATCATTGCGATGAAGGAGCACGGCCGCACCGATCTGATCGGCCCACTGGGGGCAGCTGTCGGCGCCGGGGTGTCGCGGTTGGTGGCGTGGGGCGTCGTCGAGGTTCCGCTGACCTTGGTGCCCGCACCCACCAGGTGGTCGGCGGCCCGCAGGCGGGGCGGCGACCCAGTGACAGCCATCGCCAGAACCGCGGCCGTCGCTGACACCACCGTGGTCGCCGCGCTGCGGATGCGGGCCTTCACGCGGGACTCGGTCGGCCTGTCGCCGGGACAGCGTCAACGCAACATCGCGGGCCGGGTGAGGCTCCGCAAGGACGTCCACGGCGAGGTGCTGCTGATCGACGACGTCGTGACGACGGGCGCAACGGGCTGCGAATCGGTCCGAGTCCTGAAAGATGCCGGCGTCCGAGTCGCCGCGATTCTCGCCGTCGCACACGCGTGAACATGGGCTCTACGCCGGTGGCAATTACCGCGAGATCAAACCGGAGTGAAGAACTGAAAACACGTGTGCTGAATAGGTGGCACAGGCGGGTGAACACGGACTACCGTCGGGGCCAACCACCCGTGAACGATTCACGGCAGCGTCTAGCAATATTGGCGCCACATCGCCCGAAAAGCGGTAGGAGGTGAGCACTCGACACCTTGCGCCGCGGGCCGACGTCATGTGGGTTCCTCGGCGCGTTTCTGTTACAGCCGGGCACGCATCGTGCCAGCCGACGAGGAAACGAGTTGCCAAGTATGTCAATACAATCCATGGACACCAACCGCTCGACGATGGTGGACGCAGAGGACGAGCCGCAGGACGGCCCCCGCGCCGAGATCGTCGTCAAGGGCCGCAACGTCGAAATCCCCGACCACTTCCGCACCTACGTCGCAGAAAAGCTGTCGCGCCTCGAGCGCTTCGACCGCACCATCTACCTGTTCGACGTCGAACTCGATCACGAACGCAATCGCCGCCAGCGTAAGAACTGCCAACACGTGGAGATCACGGCCAGGGGCCGCGGACCCGTCGCGCGCGGCGAAGCCTGCGCGGACAGCTTCTACGCCGCGCTGGAATCAGCCGTCTCCAAACTCGAGAACCGTCTTCGGCGCAGCAAGGACCGCCGCAAGATTCACTACGGCGACAAGACCCCGGTCTCGCTGGCAGAGGCCACCGCGATCACCCAACTGGTCGAGCCGGTGCCCGCCCCCGTAGAAGACGAGAACCCGGCGCCCGAGGACCACGAACCGGGTCGGATCGTCCGCACCAAGGAACACACCGCTACCCCGATGAACGTCGACGACGCGCTCTACGAGATGGAGCTGGTCGGACACGATTTCTTCCTGTTTCACGACCAGGAGAGCGACAAGCCGACGGTCGTCTACCGGCGTCACGCCTACGACTACGGCCTGATCCGGCTCGCCTAACCGCGGCGGTCTGACTGACCTGCGCGGCGCATTCGGCTGGCCTGCTCGGCCAGTCACCTACGATGGACCTCGTTTGAAGTATTACGAGTTCCATCGAGCCCACAGGGGAAATTAGCGTGCTGTCGAAGTTGCTCCGTCTCGGTGAAGGCCGCATGGTCAAGCGCCTCAAGAGGGTCGCTGAGTATGTCAACTCCCTGTCCGACGAGGTGGAGAAGCTCTCCGACGAGGAACTGCGCGCCAAGACCGACGAGTTCAAGAAGCGCGTGGCCGGTGGCGAGACGCTCGACGACATCATGCCGGAGGCGTTCTCGGTCGCTCGCGAGGCCGCGTGGCGGGTGCTGAACCAGCGCCCCTTCGACGTTCAGATCATGGGCGGCGCGGCGCTGCACTTCGGCAACGTCGCCGAGATGAAGACCGGCGAGGGCAAGACGCTGACCTGTGTCCTGCCCGCATACCTCAACGCGCTCGCGGGCAACGGCGTCCACGTCGTCACGGTCAACGACTACCTGGCCAAACGCGACAGCGAGTGGATGGGTCGCGTGCACCGCTTCCTGGGCCTCGACGTCGGCGTCATCCTCGGACAGATGACGCCCGACGAGCGCCGGGTGGCGTATGCCGCCGACATCACCTACGGCACCAACAACGAGTTCGGCTTCGACTACCTGCGCGACAACATGGCGCACACCGTCGAGGACATGGTGCAGCGCGGCCACAACTTCGCCGTCGTGGACGAGGTCGATTCGATCCTCATCGACGAGGCCCGCACGCCGCTGATCATCTCCGGACCCGCCGACGGGGCGTCGAACTGGTACGTCGAGTTCGCCCGGCTGGCGCCACTGATGGAGAAGGACGTCCACTACGAGGTCGACATCCGCAAGCGCACCGTCGGCGTGCACGAGATCGGCGTCGAATTCGTCGAGGATCAGCTCGGCATCGAGAACCTCTACGAGGCCGCCAACTCGCCGCTGGTCAGCTACCTGAACAACTGCCTGAAGGCCAAGGAGCTGTTCTCGCGCGACAAGGACTACATCGTGCGCGACGGTGAAGTGATCATCGTCGACGAGTTCACCGGTCGCGTCCTGGTTGGCCGTCGCTACAACGAGGGCATGCACCAGGCGATCGAGGCCAAGGAGCACGTCGAGATCAAGGCCGAGAACCAGACGCTGGCGACGATCACGCTGCAGAACTACTTCCGGCTGTACGACACGCTCTCCGGCATGACCGGTACCGCTCAGACGGAGGCGGCGGAGCTGCACGAGATCTACGGCCTCGG
>NZ_JAVRQA010000385.1:0-11225 GCF_032161845.1 Mycobacterium sp. | reverse complement strand
ACGGAGCCGGCGGCAACCGGGTCGTCATTGAGGCGTTTTGCCCTTCAGATTTGACCGGGTGCCGGATGTTCCTGGTCTCTGGCACGGCGGAGGGCTACACGGCGTTGGATCCGGCTGCGCCGCTAGCCACCGAGCTGCAGAAACTGCAAGAGGACTTGCCGACCTTGAACAGCCTTCACCCGCTGGAGGTGCCGTTCGAGGGTGAGCATTACGAGCTATCGGTCGCTGCCGACCGCTACACGCGCGCAACGCGTCGCGCCTTCGGCGAGTTCATGCGCGACGCGGCTCGGGCTGCTACGGGGTCGTCGGCCTTGGACGAAGTCGGCGAGTCGGTCTGACGGCCGGGTGATCCCTTTTAGGCCACGCCTGGCGCCAACCGATCTTGGGCGGATCGCAGAGCCACGTCGAGCTCATCGAGGGTGAGCCCGTCCGTTCGGCTGAGGTGCAGCTCGATCTGGTACTCCGGCTGTCCGGTGCCGCCGAAGATCGGAAGGACCACGAATTCCGCTGTCTCCAAATCTGTTTCCAACGTATGAGTCACCGATTTCAAGGCCACCATCGTCATCAGCGTGCTCAGTTGACGCGTCAGTGACGTGGCGGGCTGCAGCGACGCAAGAAGGCCGACGAGCCGGTCGTGCAGAGACGACGAGGCGTCGTCGAATCGCCAGGCTCCGTAGCCCCGCGCCCGGATATCGCCAAGTACCCGGCGGTGTGCCTCGACGTCGGTCTGCGTGAGCCGTGGTGTGACGCGTTGCAGCCAGTTCGCGACGTCGACGTCATCGCGCCACGCCATCGCCACCAGACCGAACGGCGGATCGATCGGGAAGCGATGACCGACCGCATGTTCACCATCAGTGGCATGCCCGACGGTGTCGACGGTGGTCAGGTGTCGGTCGCCGATCTTGGACATCGAGCAGCCCGCACCGAGGCGGTCGTGGAGGTCCACTAGCGCTTCGCGGCCGCGATCGAGCAGCGGAAACTGTCTACGCAGACCGTGTACCAAACCGAACAGGCCGCTGCCCAGCCCGTACCGGCGATCGTCGTAACGGGCCACCCAGCCGCCTCGCTCCAGTTCGGCCAGCAGGAGTGCACACGTCGACGTGGTGATGCCACACCGCCTGGCCAGTTCGGCCGACGTGTAGCCATCGATCGAATCCGCCAGTGCCTCAACGACGTCCATCGCGCGGCGGGTCGGTGGTGACTTCGGCGTTGACTTGCCCACGATCACCTCCCTACTATGCGTCCAAATAATCAATATTGCTGTCCTAATAATAGGAGACGAATGGCCATCAAGGTAGGCGTGTGGGGACCGGGATCCATGGGCGTCATCGCACTGCGCGCGGTGATCGACCACCCAGAGTTGGAACTGGTCGACCTCATCGTGCACAGCGACGCCAAGGCCGGCCGCGACGCCGGCGAACTGTGTGGGATCGATCCGGTGGGCGTGCTCGCCAGCCAGGATCCGGACGATCTGCTCACCGGCGAGGCCGACGTGGTGGTCTACGCGGCCGCGGGCAACCTACGCGTCCTCGATGCGCTCGGTGACATGGTGCGGATCCTGCGGGCAGGCAAGAACGTGGTGTCCTGCTCGGTGGTGCCGCTTGTCTATCCCGACGCCGTCGACGCGGCCTTCACCGGTCCGCTACAGGACGCCGCACTGGCCGGTGGGAGCTCGTCCTTCACCACCGGTATCGACACCGGCTTCGCCAACGACGTTCTGCCGCTGGCATTGTCGGGAGTCTCCCGCAACATCGACTCGATTCGCGTCACCGAGATGTTCAACTACGCGACCTACCCGGACCATGACGCCGTCTACGAAATCCTCGGATTCGGCAAACCCGCGGAATTCGCCGCCATCGCCGCGATGCCCGGCGTCTTCACCTACGGCTGGGGACCCGTCCTGCACCAATTGGCCGCGGGGCTCGGCGTCCAGATCGACAACCTCGCCGAGCACAACGAGCGCGTCCCCACTGACGAGGCATTCGATACCCCGACCGGCCACATTCCGGCCGGAACGATCGCCGCGATGCGCTCGACGCTCACCGGATTCGTCGACGGCGAGCCCAAACTCGTCGTCGACCACGTCACCCGGATGCGCGACGACATCGCACCACAGTGGCCGCAGCCCAGCATCGCCATCGCTCCCTTGGACCTCGGGTATGGCGGCGCCTCCGGCCGTGGCGCCTACCGGGTGGAGATCGAGGGATCACCGAGCATCCGCTGCGAACTGGAACTGGCCGAGAACCACGACCACGACTTGGGAGCCCGCATGGCAGGCGCAGCCCGGATGGTGAACGCGATCCCGACCGTCGCAGCCGCCGCGCCGGGACTGCTGTCAGCACTGGATCTCCCGCTGATCACCGGCAAGGGTCTGCTCAGGCCGGTGCCCGGTCCCTCACCGGACAGCCGGGTGGTCGGCATTCGCTGAAACGATCTGTATCCGGCAGCCCAACATTGAAGCTGGCCACCATGAGTTTGGGTGCCAGCGTGAACGACATCGACCACGGGTGCCGCGACAGTGGAAGCCATGCACATGGTCACATCACAAACCTCAACCGGTGTCGGCGCCGCCGACGAGAGCACGAAGGCTGATAGCGGCCCCCGGGCTCGCGTCAAGTACGTCGTCGAGGCGATCGGAACGTTGTTTCTGGTCTTCACGGTCGGCGCCGCCGTCGGGAGCCGCAGCCCGCTTGCCCCCCTGGCCATCGGCGGCGTCCTGATGGTCATGGTCTACGCCGGCGGCCACCTCTCTGGCGGGCACTACAACCCTGCGGTCACCTTGGCGGCCTTGGTGCGGCGCCGGATCACGCTGCGGGATGCCGCCGGATACTGGCTCGCGCAGTTCGGTGCAGGTCTGGTCGCCGCGGTGCTGGTGCGCACGGTAATCGACCCAACCCAGGTCGCGAAGACGACGACACTGACTCTGACGGGCGCTAGCGTGCTGGCCGCGTTCGCGGTGGAGCTGCTGTTCACGTTCGCGCTGTGTTATGTGGTGCTCAACGTTGCCACCAGCAAGGATCACCCCGACAATTCGTTCTACGGTCTGGCGATCGGGTTCACCGTGGTGGCGGGCGCAGTCGCCGTCGGCGCGATCTCCGGTGGCGCCTTCAACCCGGCGGTGACGCTCGGCGCGGCCGTGATGGGGATGTTCGCCTGGCCGACGCTATGGGTCTACCTGGTGGCGCAGGTCGTCGCGGGCGTCGGCGCCGGAGCCGTCTTCCGCGCCCTCAACCCCAACGACCGATGAGCCGCCGATGGTGCGACACCGGCATGACCACGAGCAGTCCGTGGCCCGCGCGGGTCGATTTCCACCATCACCTCTTCCCGACAGGCAAGTTCGCTGAGTTCCTGCAGCGCGGCCTGGTCGCGGACTCCGGTTGGCGCTTTCCCGGCGGCACCCCGCACTGGACACCGGATACCAGCCTGGAGTTCATGGACGGCCTCGGTATTCAGACCGCCGTGCTTTCGCTGCCGAGCGACCTCGAACACAACCTGCCCGCCAAGGACCGTCGGGCCTTCGCCCGCGAGGTCAACACCGTCGCCCGCCAGACAGTCGACGACCATCCCGGCCGGTTCGGGTTCTTCGCGCATCTGCCCACTCCCACCGACGTCGGCGCCGCACTCGACGAACTCACCTATGCCCTGGACGAACTGGACGCCGACGGCATCACCTTGACGAACGTCTACGGCACCGGGGAACAGGCACGGTCGTTGGGCGACGACATCTTCGAGCCGCTGTGGGCCGAACTCGACCGCCGCCATGCGCTGGTCTTCCTCCACGGCGAGCAGACACCGAGCCGCAACCGGATCCCGAATCGGTTTCTGCCCACGCCCATCAGTGAGGTACCGAACGAAACCTACAAGGCCGCAGCGGATCTCGTCACCAGCGGCCGCAAACGCCAGTATCCGAACGTGCGGATCATCTTGTCCCACTCCGGCGGCAGCACCCCGGTCCTGGCCGCGCGGGTCGCTGTGCTGTCGTCGTACCTCGGTTGCGAGCTCAGTCCCGAGGAGATCATCGCCGACTTTCGCACCTTCTACTTCGAGACGGCGTTGTCGGGTTTCGAAACCAACCTGATCGCACTGGAGAACTTCGTGCCGCCCGAGCAGATCCTGTTCGGCACCGACTTCCCCGCCGTCACTCCAGAGATGGCCGGCTGGTACACGACGAACGTCGACGCCTACTTCGCGGAGCGGTCCGACGTGCTCGCGCAGGTAATGCACGGCAACGCACAGACCCTGCTGCCCCGACTGGCGGTGAACAGCGCGGCCTGATCCGCCCCAGCACCCGCGACGAAAAGGATCGCCATGACACTGATCGCCCTAGAAGAACACCTGCTCCCTGTCGACCTCATCAGCGCGGTGCGGCCAAACCCGACGGCGCCCGACGCGGTCACCGCGAAGCTGGTGGAGGTCGGCGAGCAGCGACTGCGGGTGATGGACGACGCGGGCATCGACATGCAGGTCCTGTCGGTCGCGGCGCCGGGAACCCAGCAGGTCCCCACCGAGCACGCCGCCGAACTCAGTCGGGCGATCAACGACCGCTGCGCCGAAGTTGTTGCGGCGCACCCCGCCCGGTTCAATGCATTGGCGACGCTGCCCACCCAGGACCCGGATGCCGCGATCGTGGAAGCCAACAGGGCGATCACCGAGTTGGGCTTCTGCGGCGTGGTCATCAACGGGCATACCCAGGGACGTTTCCTGGACGCACCCGAGTTCGATGATCTGCTGGCGGCCGTCGAGGAACTCGACGTACCGATCTACCTGCACCCCACCTATCCACCGCCACAGGTCGCCGAGGTGTACTTCGGTGGTCTACCCGGACCGACCGGCGAAGCCCTGTCCACCGCGGCGTGGGGCTGGCACGTCGAAACCGGTCTGCACGTAATGCGACTCGCGGCCACCGGCGTCTTCGACCGACACCCCAAGCTGCAGATCGTGGTGGGACACATGGGCGAGAACCTGCCGTTCTCTCTCATGCGCGCAGACTCCGTGCTCACCAGGGCCAATCCCGACAATCGATCGGTCGCACAGGTTGTCCGCGAACACATACACATCACCATCTGCGGCTACACCACCACCCCTCCGCTGCTGTGCGCCCTGCAGGTGTTCGGCGCCGACCGCATCATGTTCTCGAGCGACTACCCATTTGGCGACCCGGTTCAACATGCACGGTTTTTGGCCGAAGCCCCGATCAGCCCCGCCGACCGGGACAAGATCGCCTATCGCAACGCCGAACACCTCTTCCGGCTCTGAGCGAGCACGTGGCTCTGCCCTTCAAATCCGGCGCGGTCCGACGGCAAAGATGAATTCAGTACCTCCGCGGGGTCACCGAACTGCGAGGGCTTCCTTCTCGACGTCATAGTCCCGCACCCAGGAATGGTTGAGGCTCAAGGGCTTTGCGGAGTCGAAACGGAGTCCGTTCACCCGCGCACTCCGTTGCACTCGAGCGGTGCGAGCGCGCCGCAGCGTCTGATAACGCATCAGTGCTGCCGGGGCGTCGGCGGCAGAAACGCCGCGTAGCAATATGGCCAACGCCAGCGCGTCCTCGATGGCCTGATTGGCGCCCTGGCCCATGTGCGGCAACATGGGATGAGCCGCATCGCCGAGCAAGACCAGCCGGCCGTGCGTCCACCGTGAGAGCGGCTCGCGGTCATACAGGCCCCATTTGAGCGTGGTCTCGACTCGCGAAAGCAGGCGACGAGCCTGCGGGGTCCAATCCGCGAACGCGGCGGCCAGAGTCGCCGGATCGCCAGGCGCAGACCATGATTCGAGCATCTGCTCGTCGGCAGGGACGAAGCCGACATAGTTGATCAACTGGCCGGCGCGCACCGGGTAGGCAATCAAATGTTTGCCGTCGCCGCCCCAAGTCACCAAGCCCTTGGGCCACTCGGGCAGCCGTGCTGCCGGGATCAGGCCGCGATATGCCACCACGCCGGAGAACACCGGGTCGGTGGGCTCCACGACGTAGCGTTGGAGCCCGGAGTGGATTCCATCGGCCGCAACCACCACGTCAGCACTCACGCTCACCCCGTTGCCGAAGCTCACCACCGCCGACCCGTTCGACTGAGTGAATTGCACGCAGCGACATCCGGTATGCACGAACCCGGCTGGCAACGCGGCGGCCAGCACCGCCACCAGGTCGGCCCGGTGCAGTCCCAGCTGTCCGGCCCCGGCGTCGTACGTTTCATGTGAGACAACGGTGCCGTCCTTTGTGAAGAGGTCGAACTCAGACAACCGCGCGCCACGTCGGCTGACCTCCTGGCCGAGGCCGAGCCGAGCTAGGACTCTTTGACTGCTGCGGTGAAGCGCGACTCCTGCGCCGACTTCGCCCAACTGACGCGCTTGCTCATACACCCGAGCCTGAGCGCCCATCTGATGAAGCGCAATAGCTGCCGATAGTCCACCGATACCGCCGCCGATGATCGCTACTCGTAACTTTCTCATCACTGCCCCTCCCCATGACGGGAACTGCGAGCGCCCACGAAACCGTCTGCCTCAGCGGGTTCGGCCAATAACGCCTCCGGCTTCCGCGCCGGCAATGTGGGGACGACGGTGCCGGCGTTTCCCACGCGCCGGACGACCAGCGCGAGTACCGCGCCGACGCCCGCGGCGGCCGCCGCCGCCGTCATCGTGGTGTGCAGACCGGACGCGACGCCCAGCGCCACCATGACGACGCCGATCGACATGCCAGCCAGCGTCCACCAGGGGTTACCCCGTATGCCGGTCCGATGGGCGGCCCTGTGCCGGCCGACGTGCCTGACATGTGAAGCGCCACTACGGCCACCCATGAAATCCATGGCGCTAACTGCCGCAGCGGCGCCGAAGGGCACCTGCCGATAGGTGGAAACCAGTTGTACTCCAACGCGCGCCGGTCGACGGCGCTCGGATACGCCTACCGCCCTTCCGTGCAAGGCTTGTCGTTGCGCTCGTCTTGGAGAAGTCATCCGGCCCTGCCTTCATTCGCTCTCTGGTCCCACTACCTGAATCCAGGATCGCGATCCGACGGATCGGTGCCATTGCTGCCTGCACCCATCAGTGCGGCAGCTAGCCGGAATCCGCTGCGCAGCTGTCGGCAGGTGAGCACCGGCGACGACCGCCGCTGTGATGTGGCGGGTATTGGGTCACGGACGGATGACGACGCGGCCGGAAGTGCCGCCTGCGACCGCGGCGTAGGCGTCTTGGCCCTGGTTGAGGCCGAAGCTGCGGCTGATCGGCAGCGGCCGGAACGCGCCCGAGTCGAAGTAGGGCGCGAGTTCGGCCAGTCGTCTGCCCGAATCAACGACGCCCAGCGAACCGCTGCTGACGCCAAGCATCCGGATTTCCTTGCGGTAGAAGTCGACCAGGTCGATCGGTACGACGCGGGTCCCGACCGCGCTGATCACCACGAGGCGGCCGCGCGGGGCCAGCGCGGCCAGGGCCGCGTCGGTGGTGACACCGCCGACGGCGTCGTACACCACCTCGACGCCGTGGCCCCCGTTCGCCCGCCGGATCTGGGCGACCACTTCATGCGCGTTGCCGTCGAGGGTGATGAACTCCTCCAGAATCGTTGCGGCCGGGGCATCGTCGCGCGGTAGCCTTCGGTCGATGCCAATCACCCGGGCGCCGCGGGCGCGGGCGATCTGGGCTACCGCGCCACCGACGCCGCCGGACACCCCGAACACGGCGATGGTCTCGTCCTTGTCCAGCTGCGCGGCCTCGACCGCGCCGAGCCAGCCGACGACGAAGTTCACCCCGACGGTGGCGGCCTCCACGAAGCTCAGGCTTTCGGGCATGCGGGCCATGGCCTCGACGGGAACGGCGATGAATTCGGCGTGGGATCCATCCCGGCTGAAGCCGACATCGCCGCCGGTTCCCCACACCGCGACGCCGATCCACTCGGGCGGCCCGTCGACGACGACGCCGGCGAAGTCACGGCCGGGCACCCGCGGCAGCACGGTTCCGTCCATCAACCCCGCGACATTCTTGACGTCCGATGGGTTCACCGAGGCTGCTTTGACAGCGATGACGGCCTGGCCGCTCGCCGCGGCAGGATCGGCGAGGTCGGCGACATGAAGGACATCTACATCGCCGAAGTGATCGAAACGTAAGGCGCGCATGGCAAATGCTCCTATTCTAGTTGCGGATAGCGGGTGGACGATCACCATCCGCATGTCGGAGATGACCACGACGGTCTTACCGGCCGCTTCGAGAACCGTCTTGAACACTGCCCTGCGAATGGCCCAGCGTCGACACCGCTGACGCCCATCAACGCCGCCCGCTAGCGGTACCCCGCGACTACCTGGCAGCTGGAAACGCAGCCGCCGCTGGTCGCATCGGGCGGCCACGAACTCCGGGTTGTCGGGGCCCAAAGTACCTGCCAGCCGGGATGACACAAGTTCACCGGAGCGCAATTCTTGAGGTGAAGCCCGAATCGATTGGCCAGCCAGGGAGCACCCCCATGCGAAAGCAGTTCAGCTGCAGCACAGCGCTGTTCGCCATCGGTGCTGCGATTGCGGCTGCACCTGAAACCGAACCCCTCGCCGTTACATGAACGCCCTCAGCCCGCGGCGCAAGGTCATCATCTTGATCTCCTGCTGCCTCAGCCTGCTGATCGTGTCGATGGACGCGACCATCGTCAACGTCGCAATCCCGTCGATCCGCACCGAGTTGCACGCGTCGGCTTCTCAGCTGCAGTGGGTGATCGACGTCTACACGCTGGTGTTGGCGTCGCTACTGCTGCTGTCCGGGGCCACCGCCGATCGATTTGGCCGCCGCCGGGTGTTTCAGATCGGGTTGACGATTTTCGCGATCGGATCGC
This sequence comes from Mycobacterium sp., assembly GCF_032161845.1. Classification (GTDB taxonomy): domain Bacteria; phylum Actinomycetota; class Actinomycetes; order Mycobacteriales; family Mycobacteriaceae; genus Mycobacterium. The sequence continues at coordinate 2,425 of NZ_JAVRQA010000385.1, read as the reverse complement.
TGCTGTGCAGCCTGGCACCTGATATTCATATCTTGATCGCTGCCCGGTTCCTGCAGGGAATCGGCGGTTCGATGCTGAATCCCGTTGCCCTGTCGATCATCAGTCAGGTGTTCGTCGGCCGGGTCGAGCGGGCTCGTGCAATCGGCATCTGGGGTGCCGTGATGGGCATTGCGATGGCACTCGGCCCGATGCTGGGCGGCGCACTGATCGAGCTCGGTGACTGGCGCGCGGTGTTCTGGATCAACCTGCCGATCTGCGCCGCTGCGGTCGTGCTCACCGCGATCTTCGTCCCGGAATCGCGCTCCACCACGATGCGGGATGTCGACCCGATCGGTCAGGCGCTTGCGGTGACGTTCCTGTTCGCCGTCGTCTTCGTGCTCATCCAGGGACGAGAAATGGGCTGGACGGCCGCTCCGTCCGTCGCGATATTGATCGTGGCGGTGGTGGCGTTGGTGGGATTTCTCCGCTATGAATCCCAGCGCCACGATCCGTTCATCGACCTACGGTTCTTCCGCAGCATCCCGTTTGCGTCGGTGACGGTGATCGCGGTGTGCTCGTACGCCGCCTACGGCGCCTTTCTGTTCATGATGTCGATGTACCTGCAGGGTGAGCGACACTATTCGGCGGTCCACACCGGCCTGATGTATCTGCCGATTTCCCTTGCAGCTCTCTTACTTTCGCCAATATCGGGCTGGCTGGTCGGCCGCTTCGGCAGTCGACCGTCGTTGCTCGCGGCCGGAATCATGATTACCGCGGCGACGCTGATGCTGGCCGATCTCACAGTCACGGCTCCGGTGTGGGTCGTGGTGGCGATCTTTGCGGTGTTCGGCGCCGGCTTCGCGATGGCCAATGCACCGATCACCACCACGGCGGTGAGCGGCATGCCGACGGATCGCGCTGGTGCGGCCTCGGCGGTCACCTCGACCAGTCGTCAGGTGGGTGTGAGTGTCGGTGTGGCGCTTTGCGGTTCGCTGGCCGGGGCAGCGCTGACCGCCGGCACCGCCCAGTACACGGCGGACGCCAGACCGCTGTGGTTGTTGTGCGCAACGCTCGGGCTCGGGATGACGGCCCTTGGCATTTGGTCGACGTCGCGACACGCGATTCGTTCGGCGGAGCGGCTCGCGCCGCTCATCGCCGGACCCTCGGAACAGGCGAAGAACGGCTATGCCGTTGGCGGATCAGGGGCGGCGAGCGATGTCGGTGCTGGTGCTCGATGAGCGCCGCCGTTCTAGCCTTCGGCTAGCAGAGCGGGCGCGAGGCTCGCGGGGGGGGCGACACAGATGGTGGTTGCTGCACCAACTTTGGTAGTCACGGACGCAGAACCTCCAGCGCGGCGTCCACGCCGCTCGGGTCGATGGGAATCTCGGCGAGTTGCAGCCCCATCTGCACCCCGGCGAGCGTCCCGGCCAGTGTCAGATCGTTGAAATGGCCGAGGTGGCCGATCCGGAAAGTGCTTCCCGCGAGCTTGCCCAGCCCAGCACCGAGGGACATGTCGAAGCGGTCCAAGACAATGTCGCGGACCTTGTCGGCGTCGTGCCCATCGGACATCAACACCGCCGTTACCGACTTGGAATGCCCGCCCTCGTCGAGGCACACCACATCCAGGCCCCAGGCGTGCACAGCCGCCCTGGTCGCCGAGGCGTGGCGAGCGTGGCGAGCGAACACCTGTTGGAGGCCTTCGTCGTAAAGCATCATCAGCGCCTCCCGCAGCCCGTACAGCATGTTGGTGACAGGCGTGTACGGGAAGAATCCGTTCCGATTGGCCGCCAGTATCGGCTGCCAGTCCCAGTACGACTTGGGCAGACCGGCATTGGTCGACGCATAGAGCGCCTTTTCACTGATCGCGTTGAAGCTCATCCCCGGCGGCAACATCAGACCCTTCTGCGACCCGGCGACCGTCACATCGACCCCCCACTCGTGATGCCGGTAGTCGATACAGCCGAGTGAGGAGACCGCGTCGACCAACAGCAACGCCGGATGCTCGACACTGTCGATGGCTTGGCGGACCTCGGCGATCGGGCTGATCACCCCGGTGGAGGTCTCGTTGTGCACCACGCACACCGCTTTGACGGCCCGCGCGGTGTCAGCGGTCAGTTTCTGCGCGACGACAGCGGGGTTCACCCCGTGCCGCCAATCGCCGGGAACGAAGTCGACGACCAGACCGAGCCTGGTGGCCATCTCCCGCCACAACGTAGCGAAATGCCCAGTCTCGAAAGCTAATACGGTATCGCCAGGGCTCAGGGTGTTCACCAGCGCTGCCTCCCAGCCCCCAGTCCCCGAGCCCGGGTAGACCACGATTGGGCCTTTGGTGGCGAACACCGGGCCAAGCAGCTCGAGTACCTCGAGGGCGAGAGCTTGGAACGACGGCCCCCGATGGTCAATGGTCGGCGCCGCGATGGCACGCAGGACTCGGTCCGGAACATTC
>NZ_JAVRQA010000384.1:0-6862 GCF_032161845.1 Mycobacterium sp. | reverse complement strand
CAGCACGGCGACGGCCACGCTCCACGGCACACCGAGGCCCGCCACGTACGCGCCCACACCAGCGGTGACCATCACGACGAGGTAGGCCTTCCACACAGTGCGAATGCTAGGCCGCGCGACCGACAATCCCATCGCGCGAGCGTGCGCGCCCTGCCGGAAATGCCCGGCGTGTCGGGTGGGGACACGCAAGGTCGCGGAGGGGGTGGGTGGGTCCGCGGATGGGTGCGCTAGCGCAAGGCCCGCCACACCCGCGCGGGTGTCATCGGCAACCGGTGCAGCCGCGCTCCGCAGGCCCGCGCGATGGCGTTGGCAAGTGCCGGCGCCACCGGGTTGTACGGCGACTCGCTCATCGACTTGGCGCCGAACGGTCCGAGGGTGTCGTAGGTATCGGCGAAGTACACCTCCGTCACGGGGAGGTCGCCGTATTGCGGAATGTGGTAGTTGCGCAGATCGACCGTCGTGACGGCACCGTCGGGACCAGTGAGCATCTCTTCGTACAACGCGCCACCGATGGCTTGCGCGACACCGCCTTCGACCTGACCGCGGCACTGCTCGGGATTCATCACGACCCCTGCGTCGGCGGCTTGCACCGACTGCAGAATCCGCACTTCACCGGTCTGCACGTCGACCGCGACCCGGAACCCCTGCACGTTGAAGGCCACCGATCGGGGCGTGCCGTCGTGTCGACCACGACCGACCAGCGGCCGGGCGCCCGGCGTGGCGGCAATGGCGGCACGTAGGTCCCTGCACGCCGCCTGCACCGCGATACCAGCGACCACCGTGCCCGCCGAGCCGAACGCCCCGGTGTCGTATTCCGTTGCATCGGTGTCTGATTGGCGGATTCGCACCCGGCTCGCATCGATGCCGAGCTCGGACGCCACGATCTGGGTGTGCACGGTCGAGGTCCCGTTTCCGAACTCCGCGGTGCCGACCGACAGGGTGAAGTCACCGTCGGCGTCCAGTGAGATCGACGCGTCGGCGAAGTGTCCGCGCGGCGGAATGGTGGCGATCATCGCGACGGCCATGCCCTCGCCGGTCCGCCACTGCCCGCCTTCGGGCATCGCCGCGCCCTCCCCGGAGGCCAGCGCGTTCTGGACCAGGTCGAGGCACTGGTCGAGGCCATAGCTGCCATACGTCAGATCGTCGTCGGCCACGTGTGCGTCGGTGAACGGGTCGCCAGGGACGACGACGTTGCGCCGTCTGAGATCGAACGGGTCGATCCCGAGCCGCTCGGCCAACTGGTCCATCGCCGACTCGACGGCGAAGATCACCTGGCCAAGCCCGTAGCCGCGGAACGCGCCGGACGGAATGTTGTTGGTGTACACCGCCGCAGCGTCGACGCGCTTGTTCGGGCAGCGGTACACCGAGACCGATTCGCTGCATCCGTGAAACATCACGCCGGGGCTGTGATTGCCATAGGCGCCCGCGTCCACTAGCACGTCGACCGCCAGGGCGGTCAGCACGCCGTCGGGCCCCGCCGCAACGGTGGCGTCCACGCGGAAGGGGTGCCGGCACGGCGCTGCGGTGAATTCATCGGAGCGGCTGAACTCGTAGCGCACCGGCCTGCCGAGTCGAAGTACGGACAACGCCACCAGATCCTCGGTCAGCATCTCCTGCTTGCCGCCAAAGCCGCCTCCGACCCGACGAGTGAGCACATGGATCTCGGAGCGCTCCATTCCGAAGACGTGACACAGTTCGTCGCGAACCAGGAATGGCACCTGGGAGCTGGTGCGAATCACCAAGCGCCCCAGTTCATCACGCCAACCCGTACAGCCGTGAGTCTCCAAGTGCGCGTGCTGGATGCGCTGAGTGTGCCACCGTCCGCTGACGACCGCGCCGCCGGACGCCTCTGCCAGCGCCACCCCGGCGGTGAGGTCACCGACGCCGCCGTGCAGTTCCGCGACGAGGTTGCGCGATGCGTCGGCGATGCGCGCATCGGTCGCCTTTTCGCCGTGCAGAAGCGGGACGCCCGCCCCCCCGGCCGCCTCGGGATCGAAAACGGCTGGCAACTCCTCGTACTCGACGTGTATTGTCCGGCAGGCACTTTCGGCGATGGCGAGGGTGTCGGCGACGACGGCTGCGACGCGTTGACCGACGAATCGCACGGTGTCGTCGAGGATGAAGGAATCATCGGGATCGTCCAGCCTGCTGTCGTGGCGCGCCGTCGAGAACGCGACGGGAGGACTGTCCCGATGGGTCAGCACCAGGTGCACGCCGGGAAGCCGTTCCGCCGCAGTCGTGTCGATCGACACGATCTTCGCGTGCGGGAGCGGACTCGGCAGCACGGCGAGGTGAAGCAGTCCGTCGATGGCGTGGTCCATCGTGAACTGCTCGGTGCCCGTGGCGACCCGCATGCCGGCCGGGGCGCCGACGGAATCCGCGGCACCGCCCGCCCTCTTCGTGTTGACGGCACCGGCGAGCGCGTCGGTGATCGCGCGGTAACCGGTGCACCGGCACAGATTTCCCTTGAGCTGCTGGGGCAGGTCCGCAAGCTGTCGGGGCGTCAGCGTCGACGCGGTGGTGATCATGCCCGCCGTACAGAACCCGCACTGGAACCCACCTGCCTCGACGAATCGCCGCTGCATGGGATGCGGCTCGTCGGGCCCGCCGAGGCCTGCGACCGTGGTGACGTCGTGGCCGACGGCACGGAACGCGGGGAACACGCAGGAGTGTACCGGCGCCCCGTCGACCAGTACCGAGCACGCTCCGCAGTCGCCGGCGTCGCAGCCCTTCTTGACCTCGAAGTGACCGTGATCGCGGAGGTAGGTGCGCAGGCATTGCCCCGGCCACGGATCATCCTGCAGCGCTTCGCCGTTGACGATCATGACAGCTCGGCACAGATCTGCTCGGCCAGCACCAGCGACACCCCGCGACGCCAGTCGGGGTCACCGTGCGGGTCGTCGGTCCAAGCGTCGGCGGGGATGCGGGAGTGCGCCTGCCGAACCGCGTCCACGTCGACCGACGAAAGGGTAAAGACGTAGGGCCGCACGGTCGCCGCCGTGATCGACAGCACCAATGTTCCCGCGGTACTCAACCTGCCGATGACGACGATGCCGGAGCGCCCCATCGGTGACGGCGCCAGCTTCCGGTACGCGGTGCGGCTCCGCAACGCCACGTCCGGCAGGTGGATCGACCGAAGCACATCGCCGACGGCCAGCACGTTCGTGGCCTTGCCCGTGACGAACTCGGTCACCGCCATTCGGTAGTCGTCGCCGTCGGCACGCCACACGACCACCTCGCCGCCAAGAGCAGATGCCAGCGAGATCATCGATCCGGCGGGAAGGGACAGACAGATGTTGCCACCCACCGTCGCCTCGCGCCAGATCTTGAACGACGCGAGCAAAGCGGTGCAGCACTGATGGAACACCGGGGCTGCCAGCCACGCCGGTCGAATGGACGGGAGCCTGGTCGACAGTTCCGACACCTGCGCCAGTGTGCAGGTCGCAGCGAGCTCGATGCCGTCGTCGTGCAACGTCACCGGCGGCCACCCCAAGTGGGTGAGGTCCACCAGCCGGCGGGTCTGGAGCTGCGGTTCGGAGAACAACCACGTGCCGCCCGCCAAGATGGCGTCGGACGGACCGAGAGGCCACAGCTCGTCGCGTTGCCGCGGCGTGCTGATGGTCTCGACGGTGTTGAGGTCCACCCGTCGAAGGTAGTCAAGCGCCGCCCTCGCCGCATGCCTACAGCAGAAGGCCCGGTCGGGGTGTCCCGACCGGGCCCATCAGCGTGCTTTGGCGCTACTCCGCGGCCTTTTGCTTGGCCTCGGCAGCTTGCGCGGAGGCGCGTGAGGCCTCGGCTTCGGCTTCCTTCTTGGCGACATCGCGTTGGGCCTCGGCCTTGTCCTGCTGGGCCGAACCCTCGGCCTTGAGGCTGTCGTTGTCGGTCACGGTGCCGACGACTTCCTTCGCCTTACCCTTGACGTCTTCGACGACGCCCTTTACACCTGCTTCGGGACCACTGTCCTTGTCACTCATGGCTGCCTTTCGGTTGTGGCACGTGCATCCGTGCATCCGTACCCCAAATGGCTTCCCGCCCACCTTCGCACCTAAACGGCGTGCGGTGCGCGTCACGTCGAGCTACGCCAATTGCGTTGTTTTCGACCCGAATTGGTCCGTGATCACGAAAGCGTCGGTCGCCATCCGTGGTTTAGCGACAGGCTTCCTGGGCATCCATGGCTGTAACGAGATTCGGTCAACCGAGCAGGAGGCGTGACGATCAAGCGGAATAAGCGCGCGGTGACGACCATCATCAGTTGCTCCGTTTCACCTACGAGTGGTGATCGGAGCGGTGGTGGTTAGCTGGGAGCCAGCTCGGGGTAACCTCGCGTGGAGATCACTTGGAGGACGCGTGTCAGACGGTGCATACGACCACGACAGCGGGCACCGAAGCCCGCGATCAGTCGAGGTCAGAGTCGCGGCGAAGCTGGAGAATCTGGCGGTGTTGCGGACGATGGTGGGCGCCGTCGGGACGTATGAGGACCTCGACTTCGACAGCGTGGCAGACCTCCGACTGGCCGTCGACGAAGCGTGCACCCGGCTGATTCGGTCGGCCACCCCCGATGCGACCTTGGTTCTGGTCGTGCACCCGCTCGAGGAACGACTGGTGATCGACGTCTCGACCGCCTGCTCTTCACCCGACATCGTCGTGCCCGGCAGCTTCAGCTGGCACGTCCTGAGTTCATTGACCGATGAGGTCAGCACCTTCCACGACGGCCATGGCCCCGAAGACTCGCAGGTCTTCGGTATCTCCATGACGACGAGGCGAGCGAGCTCGCTGAGGTGACACCGTCGTCCTCTCGGGGTTCGACGTCACGCTCGAACTCTGAATACGCGGACGTGGTCGACATGTTCCGCACGTTGCAGGGGCTCGATGAGGGCTCCGACAAGTTCACGCGCCAACGCGACTCGATCGTGGAGCGGTGCCTGCCGCTGGCCGATCACATCGCCCGCCGGTTTGACGGTCGTGGCGAACCACGGGACGATCTGGTGCAGGTGGCCAGGGTCGGTCTGGTGAACGCCGTGATTCGCTTCGACGTCGACGCCGGTTCGGACTTCGTGTCCTTCGCGGTGCCCACCATCATGGGTGAGGTTCGGCGCCACTTCCGGGACAACAGCTGGTCGGTCAAGGTGCCGCGTCGGCTCAAGGAACTTCACCTCCGGCTGGGAGCGGCGACCGCCGAGCTGTCGCAGCGACTCGGGCGGGCCCCCACCCCGTCGGAACTCGCCGCGGAGCTGGAGATGGACCGCGAGGAGATCGTCGAAGGCTTGGTGGCGGGCAGCTCCTACAACACACTGTCGATCGACGGCGCGGGTGGTGGAACCGAAGAAGCTCCCGCAATCGCGGACACCCTCGGCGACGTAGACCTCAACCTCGATCAGATCGAGAACCGAGAGTCGTTGCGGCCCTTGCTCGCCAGCCTTCCCGAACGCGAGCGTCAGGTGCTCCTGCTCCGGTTCTTCGAGTCGATGACGCAGACCCAGATCGCGGAACGGGTCGGCATCTCGCAGATGCACGTGTCGCGGCTGCTCGCGAAATCCCTGACGCGGCTGAGAGATCAACTCCAGTAGCAGGGCGCTACGACAGCCAGCCCGTGAACGCATCCCATGCCGCGCCTGCCGGGGGAGCGTCGTCCCGCGTGACGGTGGCCTGAATGAGGCCGTAGGGGCGGTCGTCGGCGTTGAAGACCTCCTTGTCGTTCGCCAGTCCGAATGGCGACAGGTCGTAGACGAAGTGATGCTTGTTGGGTGCGGACAGTCGAATCTCCGCGATGACCGGGTACGTCTCGAGTACCGCCCTGCCCATCTCGAACAGGGTCTGCTGCAAGGCGAGTGACTGCACCAGGGCGAACTGCTCGACCAGTTGGGACTTGATGCCCGCGTAGGTCGCCGCCCAGTCGAGGTCGGTGGAGCTGAACCGCCACTGCGCGACGAGCGACGTCGCCATCACCCGGTCGTTGGTGGGTTCCAGGATGGTGTACGGATCGGTCAGGAAGCCGGCGAACTGGGAGCCGGTGGACTTCAGGATGACCATGTCCTTGAGCCCGCCCACCACCCACTCGCCATCGGCGTCAACGGTTATCGCCGCGGTACGCACCTCCTGGCCCTTCCGGATCCAGGTGTGGTCGTGTTCCGAGCCGTCGACGATCGCGCGTTCCCAGGCGTACTCCTCGATCTCGATCCGCGCGCCGTTGACCGGTTCGACGTCGTTGACGAAGTGCCTGGCCAGCGTCAGGCCGTAGTCTTCGATCGCCAACAGGCCCTTCTCCTTGGCGTAGGCGTACGCCGTCTGCTTCTGGGTGTCGGTGGGCAGCACGTCGGACTGATCGCCCGCCAGGTGGGCCGCACTGAAATCGCCTCGTAGGCAGGTAGTTACGTTGATGTCGCGGATCTCGTGGCGGGGGGTGTCGCGATAGATCCTGACGACGCGGCTTTCCGCCTTGCCGTATTGGTTCTTGCCAAGGATGATCTTCGACATCGCTCAACTGCCTCGGTAGGTGGAATAGGCATAGGGGGAGAGCAGCACCGGGACATGGTATCTACCTGCCGCGTCGGTGATTTCGAACGCGATGACCACTTCTGGGTAGAACGTCGCAACACCCAGCCTGGCGAAGTAGCTTCCCGTGTCGAAGTGCAAGCGGTACACCCCCGCGGGCAGGTCGGCGCCCAGCTTCGCGACGCGGCCGTCGTCGTCGGTGGCCGCCGAGGTAAGTGGTGCGCCTGCGGCGTCGGTCAAGGTGACGGCAACGCCCGCCGCGGGTCGGCCGGAGATGGCGTCGAGAACGTGGGTGGAGAGGCTCATGCGGTCACCCTCTCCCGCGAGCAGACGCAAACGGCCCTGTTTTGGCGCAATTGAGGGCCCTTTG
>NZ_JAVRQA010000383.1:0-2556 GCF_032161845.1 Mycobacterium sp. | reverse complement strand
TCATGGACGACGACTTCGACTCCGAGTCACTGGGTCTGCTCGAGGACGCACTGCGCAAGACCATGCTGTCGGCCTCGGGCGCCAAACTCGACGCCGCCCTGGCCGAACTGGGCTGGGCCGAGATGCTGAGCGACGTCCCGGACGTGGCGATACCGCTGGTGTTCCGGTTGCTGGGCGAAACCGGTTCGCACGCATCGGTTCTGAACGACGTCATGCTCGAGGTCATCGAGGGGGTGCCCGGCGGAACGCCGCCGTTGCCGTACACCGGCGGCAACTGGGTCGTGTGGGAGCGTAGCGGCGAAGCCAGCGCTACGACGCTGGGCGGACTGCCGCTTCGCCAGGTGCCCGACGGCCAGACGATGCGACTGTGCGAGGCCCGGCGCGCGCTGGGATGGTGGTTGGTCGGCACGGCAAGGGCGATGCTGACCCTGGCCCGCCAGCATGCGCTGGACCGCGTGCAGTTTGGCAGGCCCATCGCCGGATTTCAGGCGGTTCGGCATCGGCTGGCCGAGACGCTGGTGGCCATCGAAGGAGCCGAGGCGACGCTCGACCTGCCCGGCGTGGCCAACGTGGACCTGACGGGGCTGCTGGCCAAGGCCGCCGCAGGCAAGGCTGCGCTGACCGCCGCAAAACACTGCCAGCAGGTCCTGGGCGGCATTGGTTTCACCGCCGAGCACGAGCTACAGCATCACGTGAAGCGGGCACTCGTTCTCGACGGTCTGCTCGGTCGCTCCAGAGAACTCACCCGCAAGGCGGGATCGGGGTTGCGGGCTCGCGGCTCGGCCCCGCGTCTCGTCAACCTCTGACCGGGGTCATCGCTGACCCACCTCGGGCGATGGAACGCTGACTTTCCAGCCAAGGCTGTCGCAAAGACGCGGATGAGAATACTATTCTCGTCATGAGGAAGTTCCAATCTCGGACACGGTTGCCGCGAGGGGGTCTAGGACAACGATGCCCAAGCGAACTCCGGTACAGTTCATCCATGTTCTCCCTGATCGGCGTGGCTCCGAGGTGACGGTGACCAGCCCCAGCGAGGAACCGGCGTGGAAGCAACGCGCAGTCGAACGCTCCATAAAGACCGCTAAATTGCGGGCGGCCCAGCGGGTGCAGCGGTTCCTCGACGCGGCCCAGGCCATCATCATCGAAAAGGGCAGCACCGACTTCACCGTCCAGGAGGTCGTCGACCGCTCACGCCAGTCGCTGAGAAGCTTCTACCTGCAGTTCGACGGCAAACACGAACTGCTGCTCGCACTCTTCGAGGACGCACTCAGTCGCTCCGCCGACCAGATCCGCGCCGCGACGGCCAGCCAGGCCGATCCGCTCGAGGCGCTCAAGGTCGCCGTTCAACTGCTCTTCGAATCGTCGCGCCCCGACCCGGCCGCCAAGCGACCACTCTTCACGGATTTCGCCCCCCGCCTGCTGGTCTCGCACCCATCCGAGGTCAAGATCGCGCACGCTCCGCTGGTCGCGCTGCTCACGGAGTTGATGGAACACGCCTCCGACGCCGGGGTCCTCCGCAAGGACGTCAATCCGAAGCGCATGGCGGCCATGACCATGCAGACGGTGATGTTCGTCGCGCAGTCGAGCGGCTCGGACGACGCGACCGTCAAGCCAATTTCGGCCGACGAAGTTTGGGACTTCTGCGCTCGTGGTTTCGCCTCCGGCTAGCTGAGAATTACGTTCTCAGCCGGGCAGAATTTCGCTTACACTCAGCGCGTGCCCGACCTCTGGTCCGACCTGCTCGACTGTCTCGACATCGGTCCGAAGCGATTCGGTAACCACTTCACCGCCCGCAATCAACACCTCGAGTATCACCGCGTGTTCGGCGGTCAGCTTCTCGCCCAGTTCGTGCGGGCGGCCGAACTGGTATGCCCCGAGAAGGACGTGAAGTCACTTCACGCGCTCTTTCCGCGGGAGGGTCGCGCCGACGAACCCGTCGAGTACGACGTAACCGTCCATCACGAGGGTCGGTCGTTCGCGACGCTGTCGATCACCGCCGCGCAGGGCAAGGGCCCGATCGGCACCGCGTCGATCTCGATGCACGTCGCCGAGGACGGCCCCGCGCTGCAGACCGTCGACCCGGTCGGCGCGCCGCTGGGCCCCGAACACGAGGTGGGCCTCGACCTGATTCCCTGGGAGACACGGTCGGTCGTCGACCTCAATGCGCCAACCAGTGGACCTCCCGAGCTCGAGGTATGGATGCGCACCCCACCGGTCGACGCAGACCTCGCGCCCGCGCTCGCCGCGTACGCAACGGACCTCACGCTGATCGGCACGGCGGTACGGCCGATGGATGGGCTGAGCCAGACCGGCAACGGCACCCAGTTCACCTCGGCGGTGACCAGTCACACCGTGTGGTTCCACCGGCCGTTCGCATGCGACCAATGGATGCTGCTGCGCCAGCACAGCCCGATACTCGCCCACGGTCGCAGCTTCGGCCGCGGCGACCTGCTCACCGACGACGGCTCCCTCGTCGCGTCGTACGCCCAGGAGGCTCTCCTCCGCATCGCGAATTGACCTGTGCTGTCTACTCTTGCGAACGTCGACGGTGCTTCT
>NZ_JAVRQA010000382.1:0-6225 GCF_032161845.1 Mycobacterium sp. | reverse complement strand
CGACGAGAACGTGTACTGGCAGTCCCAGCGCAACGACGACGTCGGACAGCCCGACGGCGACTACGCCTTCGAGTTGCACCAGGACAGTTGGGCCGACATGACGCCGCTCAACTCATTGGCCAGGGTGCCTCTCGAGGTATCGGCGAAGCGGACCGACGGGTCTGGATCTGACGGGGTCGTGATCTCGCTGCGCAACCCGACCAAGCAGATCGCGTTCTTCGAACGTGCCGAGGTCACCTCGTCGCAGGACGGTGACGAGGTCCTGCCGATCACCTACGACGACAACTACGTGACGGTGTTCCCTGGCGAGACGGTCGAGGTGCGCGCCTCGGCGCCGCGCGGATCGAGGAATCCGGCCTCGGCCGACTGGGTCCGCGTGACCGGGTACAACACGTCGCCCGTGGTGGTGGGAGTCTCGTAGTCCGAATCGGCCGGACGTCTACCCAGCCACCACGCGGTGCCGACCAGTACGGCGGTGAACCCGGCCAGGTAGGTCGCGGGAATCACCACGTCCCACCAGCCGCCGGGGCGCAACGACAACACCCCGGTCTCCGGCGTATCGCCCCGCGTGGACACCGGCCACCCCGCGAAGGCAGCGCAGAACGCCCACAACGCCGCAAGCGACCACCGGCTGCCGACGACGTAGGCACGATGCCCGAGATGGACCATCAGCGGCACCATCCACACCCAGTGGTGACTCCAACTGAACGGCGACAGCGCCGCCGAGGACATCCCCACGATCGCCAACCCGAGCACCGCGTGGCCCCGCCGCCACGCCAGCACCGCGACCGCCAACGCCAGCACGGCCAGCAGTGCCGTCAACGCCGTCGGCAAGGCACCCACCAGATGCAGCCGATCGAACAATCCCTTCAGGCTGGTGTTCGCCACCGGGTCACTGGTGATTCGCGCGACGTCGTCGAACCCGCCGCGGAGCCAGAAGTAATTGGAGTCCCTCGGCAGCAGGATGAAGCCGAGGAGGACCGTGACGGCGAACGTCAGCGACGCCACCACGGCGGGCCGGCGCCTACCGGTGAGGATCAGGTACACGATGAACAGGGCTGGCGTGAGCTTGATGCCCGCGACGATGCCGATGCCGACGCCAGCCCACCTGCGCTTGTCGGACCCGAGCAGATCGGCGACCACGACGGCCAGGATGACGAGATTGACCTGTCCGAGTTGCAACGACAGCCGCACCGGTTCCAGCCAGCAGACCAGACCCGTCAACAGGGCACCGAGACTCCACAGCCCGGCCGCGGTCGTCACCCCGAGCCGCACCAGCGAGCGGCGGACCGCGTAGATCACCAGCGCGGCGTTCACGACGAGCCCGAGGACCTGCGCCGTCGCAGGTGTGACGAAGGTCAAAGGCAACGAGCACAGCGCGGCGAACGGCGTGTAGTCGAACAGCAGCGTGTGCGGGTTGCCCGTCAGCCCGGTCGAGTAGAGGTCATGGCCGGCGAGCACCCGCGCCGCACCGAACCGGTAGACCAGTAGATCGACCTGACCGGCGAGGCTGGGCCACCGCACGTACATGCCCACGTAGGCGACCAAGGCCACCAGCAGAACGACCGGTCCGTATGCGCGCACCCACGCGTTCGCCTTGATGGACATCACCGCGAAGGTACGGAGGCCGGCTGAATGCTTCCTGAAAGCCGGGGTGGCCGAACCCTGTCGCTGAGCTACCGGGAGGATGTCCCCATGAGCGCATCCGAGAGGAGCTGGCGATGACCACGACGGACCTACGGTCGGAACTCGCAGACGTCACCACCGCGGCGGGCTGGGCCCGCCGGATCGACGACCGCGTGGACATCTACGTGCGTGGTCAGACGCGCGTCAGGGTCATCTGGCAGGGCAACGATGCGATCAGCGGCGGATCTCGCTTCCAGGACGACAACATGGAGACGTACTCGCGGGATCTGGAGACGGTGAAGGGCTGGTTGGCCCGGTAGTTCTCGCCCTCCGTCTCCCGACGCAGGCACGCAGCAGCGATGCCGCCACCGGCAGCGTGGACAGCACCGCGATCAACAGCACCATCAACTCGACGTGGGTGTTGACGAAAGCCACGTTCCCCAGGTGGAACCCCACGACGGTGAGCCCCACCCCCCAGGCCGCCGCACCCATCACGTCGCACGCCAGGAACACCGGGTAGCGCATCCCAGAGGCGCCGGCGATGACGGGCATGAACGTTCGCACCACGCCGACGAAGTGTCCGATCACGATCGTCTTGCGTCCGTGCTTGCCGAAGAACTCTTGCGATGACGCCAGATAGTGCTTCTTGAACAACCGGGCGTCCTCCTTCGCGAACAACGCGGGGCCAAGGCGCCACCCGATGAGGTACCCGACCTGACCACCCGCCACGGCGGCCACCGCGGCACACGGGGCAAGCGTCCAGATCCCGACCGGCGCGTCGTCCTGCGCCGCAAGCAGACCCGAGGTGAACAACAGCGTGTCCCCTGGCAGGAAGGGGAACAGCAGCCCCGTCTCGATGAAGACGATCAGCATGACCCCGGGCAATACCGCCGAGCCGAAGAGGCCACCGTGGCCCAGCCAGAACATCGGGTCCATGACGGCGGGCAACGCAACAACGGCGGTCGTCACGGCCGCAGACCCTAGTCGGCCGACATTGCGGCACGGCAAACGACACCCGACACGCGAACAGCACGAGGCGTCGTAGTGTCATACCCCGTGAGCGCACGCGCGGGCATCGTCGTCACCGGAACCGAAGTTCTCACCGGACGGGTTCAGGACCGCAACGGACCGTGGCTCGCCGATCGGTTGCTCGAGCTCGGCGTCGAGCTTGCGCACATCACGATCTGCGGCGATCGGCCCGCCGACATCGAGGCCCAGCTCCGGTTCCTCGCCGCCGAGGGCGTCGACCTCATCCTCACCAGCGGCGGGCTTGGCCCCACTGCCGACGACATGACGGTTGCGACCGTGGCACGGTTCTGTGGCCGTGATCTGATCCTGGATGCGGCGCTGGAGGACACCATCGCCGACATCCTCAAGAAGCTGATGGGGCGCTCGCTGGCCGCCGATGGTGTCGACTTCGAGGCCGTCATGGCGGCGAATCGCAAGCAGGCCATGGTGCCCGTCGGCGCGGAGGTCCTCGGTCCCGTCGGCACGGCCCCGGGCGTCGTCGTGCCGGGTTCGGCGGGCAGGAGCGAAGCGACCGGGGGGCTGGATCGGCCGACCGTGGTGGTGCTCCCTGGCCCACCGCGCGAGCTGCAACCGATGTGGGAGAAGGCGGTGCAGACCGCGGGGGTGCAGGCGGCGATCGCCGGTCGCACCGAGTACCTGCAGAACACCATTCGCATGTTCGGCCTGCCCGAGTCCGGTCTCGCCGAGACCCTGCGCGACGGCGAAACTGGCATCCCCGACTTCGGTCGACTCGAGATCACCACCTGCCTGCGGCGCGGTGAGCTGGAGATCGTCACGCGCTACGAGCCCGACGCCGCCTCGGTGTACGACCACCTGGTCGGGCTGTTGCGCGAGCGCCACGGACGGCAACTCTTCTCCGAAGACGGATCGTTGGTGGACGACCAGGTGGCCCGGCTGTTGGCGGGCCGCACGGTCGCGACGGCCGAATCCTGCACGGCGGGAATGGTTGCCGCCCGGCTGACCGACCGGGCTGGATCGTCGGACTACGTCGCGGGCGGTGTCGTCAGCTACTCGAACGAGGCCAAGGTGGCGCTGCTCGGGGTGGATCCCGGGCTCCTCGCGGCCCACGGCGCGGTGTCAGAACCCGTCGCCGAGGCGATGGCCGCCGGCGCCTTGGAGCGCTTCGGCGCCGACACCGCGGTGGCCATCACCGGTATCGCAGGCCCAGGGGGAGGTAGCGCCGAGAAGCCAGTGGGGACAGTGTGTTTCAGCGTGCGGCTGGCTGACGGGCCGACGCTGACCCGGACACTTCTACTGCCGGGCAACCGGTCAGACGTCCGGGAGCGGTCCACCACCGTCGCCATGCACCTGCTCCGACGCATCCTCAGCCCGTCCGGCGACGTCGACTGAGCACCGATGTCCTTCTCGCTCAACGATACTGCGCTGAACGCGCTGCTCGACCAGTTGCCGGCGCTCGCGGGTCGGACGCGTCAGATCGAGGACCTCCCCGGCGGGCTCACCAATCGCAACCTGAAGATCACCACCTCGGACGGGGTGTACGTGGCCCGCTGCTCGGGAAGTTCGTCGAACCTACTCGCCATCGACCGCGACAACGAGGACTTCAACTCCCGAGCCGCTCAGCGGGCAGGCGTCGGTGCGCCCGTCATCGACTACCGCCCCGATCTCGGCATCCTGCTGATCGGATATCTGGAGGGCGTCACCCTCTCCAAGGACGACTTCGCCCGCGAGGGCATCATCGCCAAGGCGGCGCACGCCTGTCGAACCCTGCACTCCGGCACGCGATTTCGCAACGATTTCGACATGTTCGCGCTGCAACCGTCCTACCTCAAGATCATTCGGGAAAACGGATTCCGGATACCCGAGCACTATCTGGACTTCGCCGACCAGTTCGCCGCGATCCGGATGGCGTTGGTCAGCCCCGACCAAACCACGGTGCCTTGCCACAACGACCTGTTGGCAGCAAACTTCGTCGAGGACGGCGACAAGATCTGGCTGATCGACTACGAGTACTCGGGCAACAACGATCCGTGCTTCGAACTCGGGAACATCTGGCGCGACAACCGTTTGAGCCTGGAGCAACTCGAGGGACTGGTCGCCGCGTACTTCGGCCGCTCAACGCGCCACGAACTGGCCAGAGCGCGCCTTCAGGGCACCGTGTCGCAGTACGGCTGGACGTTGTGGGGCTGCATCCAGAACGGCGGCAGCGCGCTGGACTTCGACTTCTGGGAATGGGGCCTTGAGCGCTATGAGAACGCCGTCGAGGAGTTCCGGGGACCCGACTTCACCCGGTTGCTCGACGACGTCCGGGCCTCGGACTAGGTAAACGATGAAATCGACGAACCGATCGGACGAGACCAATTGAATACCCCCACAACCGTTCCCGCGCGGGCTCGAGTCGTCATCATCGGCGGCGGGGTGATCGGAACCAGCGTGGCCCATCACCTGACCAAGCTCGGCATCACCGACGTCCTCCTCCTCGAGCAAGGGCAACTGTCCTCGGGAACCACGTGGCACGCCGCGGGCCTGGTTGGCCAGCTTCGCGCCTCCGAGAGCGGCACCCGGCTGGTTCAGTACTCAACCGAGCTCTACACCGAACTCGAGGCCGAAACCGGTCTCACCGCCGGCTACAAGCAGTGCGGCGGCGTCACCGTCGCACGCACCGAGGACCGGATGATCCAGCTGCGCCGCACCGCGGCCAACGCGGCGGCGTTCGACCTCGAGTGCGAGTTGCTCACCCCGCAGGAGGCGCTCGACCACTACCCGGTGATTCGCATCGACGACCTCGTCGGCGCCATCTGGTTGCCCGCCGACGGCAAGGCAAACCCGACCGATCTCACGCTGGCACTGGCCAAGGGAGCGCGGCTACGGGGTGCCCGAATCATGGAGCGCACCAGGGTCACCGGCGTGCTCATCGAGCGTGGCCGGGTCACCGGCGTGCGTACCGACCTCGGCGACGTCGAAGCCGAGATCGTCGTCAACTGCGCGGGCCAGTGGGCCAAGCAGGTCGGCTCGATGGCGGGGGTCAACGTTCCGCTGCACTCCGCCGAACACTTCTACGTCGTCACCGAACCGATCGTCGGCGTGCATCCCGACATGCCGATCCTGCGCGACCCGGACGGCTACACGTACTTCAAGGAGGAGGTCGGCGGCCTCGTCATCGGCGGCTTCGAACCCGAGGCCAAGCCGTGGGTCAGCCCGGACGCCATTCCGCACCCCTTCGAATTTCAGTTGCTGGAAGAGGATTGGGAGCACTTCCAGATCCTGATGGACAACGCCCTGCTGCGCATCCCGGTGCTCGAGGAAACCGGGCTGAAGAAGCTGTACAACGGGCCCGAGAGCTTCACCCCCGACAACCAGTTCATCCTCGGCGAGGCGCCCGAATGCGCGAACTTCTTCGTGGCCGCGGGGTTCAACTCCGTCGGCATCGCCTCGGCGGGCGGTGCGGGCCGCGCCCTGGCCGAGTGGATCGTCAACGGGGCCCCGACTACCGACCTGACCGGGGTCGACATCCGGCGGTTCGCGCCGTTCAACGGCAACAACCGGTGGCTTCACGACCGGGTCGCCGAGATCCTCGGGTTGCACTACGAAGTGCCATGGCCCAACCGGGAA
>NZ_JAVRQA010000381.1:0-11487 GCF_032161845.1 Mycobacterium sp. | reverse complement strand
CGCCCGATTCGTGGTCATGGCCCAGGGCTCCTACAACCGCCCGAAGCTTCCTGGCATCCCAGGGATCAAGGACTTCACGGGACACGTATTCCACTCCGCCCGTTGGGACTACGACTACACCGGCGGGGACGCCAGCGGGGGCCTCGACAAGTTGGCCGACAAACGCGTCGCGCTCGTCGGGACCGGGGCGACGGGTGTTCAGCTGGTACCGCACTTGGGCCGCGACGCCAAGCAACTCTTCGTCTTCCAGCGCACCCCGTCATCGGTCGACGGGCGCGCGAACACCCCGACCGATCCGCAGTGGGCGAAGTCGCTTCAACCGGGTTGGCAGGAGGAACGCAAGCGCAACTTCCACGACTGGTCGCCGTTCGTCGGTGTGGTGTTCGGCGCGCCGGACCTGGTGTGCGACTTCTGGACCGAACTCGGTCGCAACGTGACGGCACGGATCGCGGCGAGTGACGATCCCGCGTCGCTCGGTATCGAGCAGATCATGGCGATCCGAGAAGAGGAGGACTACAAGATCATGGAGCGGCTGCGGCGCCGGATCGGCGGTGCCGTCGACGATCCCGCCACCGCAGAAGCGCTCAAGCCGTACTACCGCTTCATGTGCAAACGGCCGTGCTCCAGCGAGGAGTATCTGGCGGCGTTCAACCGCCCCAACGTCACGCTCGTCGACGTGTCGGAGTCCAAGGGGGTGGAACGCCTCACTCCGACCGGCATCGTCGCCAACGGCGTTGAATACGAAGTCGATTGCGTGATCTTCGCAAGCGGCTTCGAGATCTCCACGGAGATCAGCCGAAGGTTCGCGATGGATGCCGTGGAGGGCCGTAACGGACTGTCGCTGTTCGACAACTGGAAGGACAGCTACAAGACGCTGCACGGCATCACCAGTCGCGGCTTCCCGAACCAGTTCTTCACCGGCTTCATCCAGGGCGGCGTCTCGGCGAACACCACCGCCATGTTCGAGCAGCAGGCCAAGCACATCGCCTACATCGTCTCCGAGGCCATCAATCGTGGCGCGACGACGGTCGAGCCGAGCCAAGAGGGTCAGGACGACTGGGTGAGGACCGTCGGGACGCTGTCGATGGACAACTCGGCATTCGAACTCTCCTGCACCCCCGGTTATTACAACAACGAAGGTCGCGGGGGTGCCGAAGGCAATGGCTCGTTCCTCGGTGACTTCTATTCGCCGGGCTTCTACGCGTTCGACGACCTGCTTGCCGCCTGGCGCGACAACGGCGATCTCGACGGATTGGAATTGGGGAGATGACGACCTCCGTCGCATTCACCACCCGTGACATCGCCGAACGGATCGGCACCGAGGTGACGGCCGACAAGGCAGCGTTGTTGTCCGGTGATCATGCCGCCACGATTCGGGACCTGCTGGAACAGCATGGCGTGCTGGTCTTTCCGACACTCGGGTTCTCCGACGAGGAGCAGATCGCCTTCACCGAGACGCTTGGCACCTTTGCACCGGAGCATCGCGGTGAGAAGCTGTACAAGGTGTCGCTGGATACCGAGGTGAACAAGCAGGCCGACTACCTCAAGGGTTCGCTGTACTGGCACCTCGACGGCACCATGAACGAGGTGCCGATCCTGGCCTCGCTGCTGCAGAGCGTGGCGCTGGGCAACGACGGCGAGGGCGACACCGAGTTCTGCAACACCTACGCCGCCTATGAGGCCCTTTCCGAGGATGTCAAGGCCGAACTCGACGGGCTCACGGTGATGCACTCGGCGTGGAACACGCTGTTCTACTACCAACCCGAACCCGACATCACCACGCTGCGGCAGATGCAGGCGATCGGTGACCGTGAACTCCCGCTGGTGTGGGCGCACCGCTCCGGCCGCAAGTCGCTGGTACTCGGAGCCACTGCCCGCCACGTCGTGGACATGGACTTCCGCAAGAGTGCGGAACTTCTGGTGCGACTGCGGGACTGGGCCACGCAGCCGCAGTTCGTCTACCGCCACCGGTGGTCGGTCGGGGACCTGGTGATCTGGGACAATACCGGGACGATGCACCGCGCGACGCCGTACGACCCGACGTCGGGCCGGCTGCTGCAGCGGACCAAGCTCGCAGGAGAGGAACCGTTCGCTTGAGCAGCGGTGAGCTTCGATTCGATGACCGGGCCGCCGTCGTCACCGGCGGCGGCCGCGGACTCGGCCGGGCCTACGCGCTGCTGCTCGCATCGCGCGGAGCGAAGGTCGTGGTCAACGACGTGGGTGGCAGCCTGACCGGTGACGGGGCGGACGCCGGCCCTGCCCAAGACGTGGTGCGCGAGATCATCGCCGCCGGAGGCGAGGCCGTCGCCAGCGTCGATTCGGTCGCCACGCCCGCCGGCGGCAAGGCGATCGTCGAGACTGCCCTCGAGCGGTTCGGGCGAATCGACGTGCTAGTGCACAACGCAGGAAACGTGCGGCGCGCAGCACTGCGGGACATCAGCTACGAGGACTTCGAAGACGTCGTCGACGTCCACCTACGGGGGGCATTTCACGTTGTGCGGCCGGCCTTTCCGGTGATGTGCGACGCGGGCTACGGCCGCATCGTGCTGACGTCCTCGATCGGCGGGCTTTACGGAAATCACGAGGTGGTCAACTACGCCGTCGCCAAGGCAGGCGTCATCGGACTGTCCAACGTCGCCGCGATCGAGGGCGCCGCACACGGAGTCAAGAGCAATGTCATCGTGCCCGCCGCCGTGACACGAATGGCCGACGGCATCGACACGTCGGCCTACCCGCCGATGGGTGCCGAGCTCGTCGCCCCCGCGGTGGCCTGGCTCGCACACGAAACATGTTCCGTAACGGGGGAAATGCTCATCGCTCTGGCGGGCCGGCTCGCGCGGGCGTTCATCGCCGAGACCCCTGGCGTGTACCGGCCGTCCTGGTCGATCGAAGAGGTCGGTGAGCACCTCGACGCCATTCGCGACGACACCGCGCCGTTGGTGTTCCCACCCGTCCCCGACGGCCACGCCGACCACCTCCGATATAGCTTCGCGCTGGCGGCGGAGGTGGCCGGTGGCTAGCGGGCCGCTCGCGGGCGTGCGCGTCGTCGACCTCACGGCGGTCGTGATGGGACCGTACTGCACGCAGATCATGGCGGACATGGGCGCCGACGTCGTCAAGGTCGAACCGCCGGCCGGTGACAACGCCCGCTACATCTCGGTGGGTCCGGCACCCGGTATGAGTGGGGTGTTCGTCAACGTCAACCGTGGAAAGCGCAGTGTGGTACTGGATCTCACCACCGACGAGGGTCACGCTGCCCTGTGCGGTCTCATCGGGCAGGCCGACGTCTTCATCCATTCGATGCGAGCGAGGGCGATCGCCAAGCTGGGGTTCTCCTACGACGCCGTGGCCGCCATCAACCCGGCCATCGTCTACACCAACTGCTACGGGTACAGCCGCCGCGGACCAGAGGCCGACCGTCCCGCCTACGACGACGTCATTCAGGCCCAGTGCGGAATCGCGGCCGTGCAGGAGATGCTCACCGGCGAGACGACCTACGTCGGAACCATCGTGGCGGACAAGGTCGCCGGACTCACGGCTCTCTACGCCACGATGATGGCGCTGTTCCATCGAGAGCGTACCGGCGAGGGCCAGGAGGTGGAGGTCAGCATGTTCGAGACGATGGCCTCGTTCATGCTCGTCGAGCACGCCAATGGGGCGATGTTCGACCCACCGCTCGGCCCCGCAATCTACCCGCGCACGGTGGCGCCGAATCGCAAACCCTACGAGACCAAGGATGGCCACGTCGCGGTATTGATCTACAACGACAAGCACTGGAACGCCTTCATCGCCGCGGTCCAACCCGCCTGGAACAGCGACTCGTACGCGACCCTCGAGCAACGGGCGAAGCAGATCGACGTGATGTACGGATTGATCGCGCAGACGCTGCTGGAGCGCACCACCGCAGAGTGGTTGGAATTGTTCCGCGAGCTCGAGATCCCCGCTGCCGCCATCCAGACCCCAGGCGAGCTATTCGACGACCCGCACCTCAACGCCGTCGGGCTGTTCGAGACGGTTCAGACCAAGCACGGTCCGGTGCGCTTTCCCGGTGTGCCGACCTGGTTTTCGCGAACCCCGGGCCGGGTGGCCGGGCCTGCTCCCGAGCTGGGTGCCGACACGGCCGCGGTGTTGGCCGAAGTGGACACTCTTGGCGAGCAGCAACGCCGAGCTGTCGTCGATGGCGCCGATAGACTGCCGCAGGTTGGCGTTCCAGGAGTTGGACCCTGAGTCGCGGCCGCTAGACGGTTCGCGCCAACCGATCGGTCAGCAGGGCCGCAAATCGCGCCGGATCGTCTAGCACCCCGCCCTCGGCGAGAAGTGCCGTCCCATATAGCAACTCGGCCGTCTCGGGCAGGCCGTCCGACGTTGCCGAATCGGCTAGCGCCTTCCGAAGACCAGTGATCAGCGCATGGTCGGGGTTGAGTTCCAGGATCCGCTTTCCGACGGGCACCTCCTGCCCAGATGCGCGGTACATGCGCGCCAGCTGCGGGGTAATGCCGAAGGTGTCGGTGATCAGGCAGGCCGGCGACGACGTCAGCCGAGTCGACAGCCGCACCTCCTTGACGTGCTCGTCCAGAGTCTCCTGCAACCACGTCAACAGCTCGGCGAAGTCCCCTTGATCTGCCGACTCATCTGAGTCACCGGTTGCGCCGAGGTCGACCTCGCCCTTGGCCACCGACTGCAGCGTCTTGCCGTCGAACTCCGGCACCGACTCCACCCACACCTCGTCGACGGGGTCGGTAAGGAGCAGCACTTCGAAGCCCTTGGCCTTGAACGCTTCCAGGTGCGGTGAGCGCTCCAGCAGCTGTCGCGATTCGCCCGTCGCGTAGAAGATCTGCTCCTGGTCATCCTTCATCCGTCCGACGTAGTCGGCGAGTGTGGTGGATGCCTCGGTACCTTCCCCCGTCGCTTCGCTCGCCCTAGTAGTGAACGTCGACGCGAACGACGACAGTCGCAGCACGGCGTCGCGGTTGTCGGCGTCGGAGAGCAAGCCCTCCTTGAGCACGCGACCGAACTGCGTCCAGAAGGTCGCATAGTCGTCCGGCCGGTTGGACTGGATGTCCTTGATCGCCGACAACACCTTCTTGGTCAGGCTGCGACGGATCACCTTGATCTGCCGATCCTGCTGCAGGATCTCGCGAGACACGTTGAGCGACATGTCCTGCGCGTCGACGACACCCTTGACGAACCGAAGGTACTCGGGCATCAGGTCGTCGCAGTCGCCCATGATGAAGACGCGCTTGACGTACAGCTGAACGCCGACTCGGCCGTCACGATTGAACAGGTCGAACGGCGCGTGCGACGGGATGAACAGCAGCGCCTGATACTCGAACGTGCCCTCGGCCTTCATCGCGATGACCTCGAGCGGCTCGTCCCAGGCGTGGGCGATGTGCTTGTAGAACTGCGAGTACTCCTCGTCGGAGACGTCGCTCTTGGGCTTGGCCCACAGAGCCGTCCGCGAGTTGACGGTCTCGGTCTCCGTCGTGACGGTCGGCTCGCCCCCCTCTTCGGCCGCCGGGACGGTCTTCTCGACCTCCATCCGGATGGGCCAGGAGATGAAGTCGGAGTACTGCTTGACCAGCTCCCTGAGCTTCCACACGGACGTGTAGTCGTGAAGCGCGTCCTCGGCATCCTCGGGCTTCAGGTGCAGGGTCACCGACGTCCCCTGCGGCGCGCCGTCAACGACGGAGATGGTGTATGTGCCGTCACCGTTGGATTCCCAACGCGTAGCTGAGCTCTCGCCCGCCTTGCGGGTGACGAGCGCGACCGTGTCGGCCACCATGAAGGTCGAGTAGAAGCCAATGCCGAACTGACCGATCAACTCGTCGGCTTCGCCCTGCTTGGCTTCGCGCAACTTCTTGCGCAGCTCGGCGGTACCCGACTTGGCGAGGGTGCCGATGAGCTCGACGACCTCATCGCGGGTCATGCCGATGCCGTTGTCGCGGATGGTCAGCGTGCGGGCATCCTTGTCGACGGCGAGTTCGATGTGCAGATCAGAGGTGTCGACGTCGAGGTCTTTGTCCCGGAACGCCTCAAGGCGGAGCTTGTCCAGCGCGTCGGAGGCGTTCGAGATCAACTCCCGCAGGAACGAATCCTTGTTGGAGTAGATGGAGTGGACCATCAGCTGCAACAGCTGACGGGCCTCCGCCTGAAATTCCCTCTGTTCGACCTGCTCGCTCACGCCGCGATAATAACCTTCGCGATTTCGGCGTGATCGGTAGCGCTCACCGCAACCGAACACGCCGAGATCGCTCAGCCGAAGTGGACGCCCTGGGCGAGCGGCAGTTCCGAGCTGTAGTTGACGGTGTTGGTGGACCGCCGCATGTAGGCCTTCCACGAATCGGACCCTGACTCACGACCGCCACCGGTCTGCTTCTCGCCGCCGAACGCGCCACCGATCTCTGCACCCGACGTGCCGATGTTGACGTTGGCGATGCCGCAGTCCGAACCGTCGGCAGCCATGAACCGCTCCGCCTCACGCATGTCGGTAGTGAAGATGGCTGAGGAAAGGCCCTGTGGCACTGCATTGTTCAGTTCAATTGCATCTTCGAGCGTGTCATAGGTCAAGACGTACAGAATCGGCGCGAACGTCTCGTCGTGGACGACCGCGGTCTGAGACGGCATCCGCACGACGGCAGGCTTGACGTAGAACGAGCCTTCGCCGGTGTCGACGCGCTCGCCGCCGACGACCTCGCCGCCGTCGGCTCGGGCCTTCTCCAGCGCGCCAACCATGTCGCGGTACGAGCGCTCGTGGATCAGCGGCCCGACCAGGGTTCCGTCGGCCGAGGGGTCGCCGATCGGGAGGCTGCGGTAGGCCGCGGTGATGCGTTCGACCAGGGTGTCGACGACCGAACTGTGGGCGATCACGCGGCGTAGCGTCGTGCAGCGCTGCCCTGCGGTGCCTGCCGCCGAGAACACGATGCCGCGGACGGCGAGGTCGAGATCCGCCGACGGCGCGACGATGGCGGCGTTGTTGCCGCCGAGCTCCAGCAGCGACTTGCCGAACCGCTGCGCCACCCGCGGGCCCACCTGCCGACCCATCCGCACCGAACCCGTCGCACTGACCAGCGCGACACGCGGGTCGTCGACCAGTTGCTCACCGATCTCCCTGCCGCCCTGGATGAGTCGCGCCACGTGCACCGACGCCCCCACATCGGCGGCGGCCCGTTCGATCAGGGCCTGGCAGGCGATGGCGGTCAGCGGCGTGAGCTCCGAGGGCTTCCAGACCACGGTGTCACCGCAGACCAGGGCGACCGCGGTGTTCCATGCCCACACCGCGACCGGGAAGTTGAAGGCGGTGATGACGCCGACGACGCCGAGCGGGTGCCACGTCTCCATCAGCCGGTGTCCCGGCCGCTCGGAGGCGATGGTGCGCCCATACAGCTGCCGCGACAGGCCCACGGCAAACTGGCAGATGTCGATCATCTCCTGGACCTCGCCAAGCGCCTCCGAGGTGATCTTGCCCGCCTCGATGGTGACCAGGGTGCCCAGATCGGCCTTGTGCTCGACGAGCAGTTCGCCAAGCCGTGCCACCAGCGCGCCGCGCACGGGGGCAGGCGTGACCCGCCACGTCGCGAAGGCCTGCTCCGCCTCGGCGATGGCCGCGTCGGTCTCCCTGGAGGTGGTCTCGGTGACGGTGAACAGGACGTCGCCCAAGACCGGAGTGCTGGCCTGCAGGCCCTGACCGCCCGGCTCGCCGAGCTCGATCGCGGAGCCGACGGCCTTCAGCGCGGCGCGGGCCCTGTCGCGAAGTTCGTCGGCGGTGGGGAGGTTCGTCATGATGCTGCTGCTTTCTCGTAGAGGTCGTACGGGTCGTGAACGTGTCGGCCGATGGCGCCGGCCAGCCAGTCTGCGCTGTAACCGGATTCGTCCCGTGCGCCGACCGCGGCGGCGTCGACGTCCAGGTTGGAGCGGAAGATCCCAGCCGCCGAGATGGGTAGGAAGTCTTCGTAGACAATGGGTTTGGTGGGATCTCCGCCGCGATAGTAAGCGAGCCGGTCGGCGGCCAGGCCGGCGTGCGTGGCGGGGAAGTGCCTGGCCCACGAGTCGGCAAGGCCGTCAACCATCGCGGCGTCGTACCGCTTCCTGCCCGTTGGCGTCAATGCGACACCGCGGGCCTCGACCTCACCGAACCGCACCCGCAGGCTGCCTTCGGTGACCGTGCCCTCGGAGTCGCGGAACCGTCGTGGCTCGCCCAATGCCCGGAAAGACGTCTGGCGCAACAAGACATCGGGTCCGTCCCAGCGCGGTGGACCTTGAATGCCGCCGGTCATGAGGACACCCTTGGCAACCATCCGCCGGTAGAGCTCGTCGATGTCCAGCACGCGTGGCGTCAAATGATTGACGTGGGTGGACCGCACGCCCGCGATGTCGGCGGCGACTGCAGACACCTGCGACAGCTCGGTGTACCAGCCGGTGTCGATCGGCTCCCGGGACAGTGCGAAGGCGGACACCGCGCGTGCGACGAACTCTTCGGCCATCGCCCTTTGGCACCCGCCGTTGGCCGCGATCGTCCTGGCGTCGGAGATCAAGGCGGGGTCGAACAGCTCACGCTCGGCGAGGAACCGGTCGACGCGGGCCCGCAGATCGGGGTCGAAGAACCGTTCGTCGGCGGTGGCCAGTACTGAGGTGAATACGCGGAAGGGGTTGTGGGCCAACTCATCGGCGTCGACGGGCCGGAAGGCGGTGGAGACCACGGGGACGGGGGAGGCCGCCTCGCGTAGGTCGTAGTAGCCGACTGGGTACATCCCGAACGCGGCGAACAAGTCGGCGACGTCGGCGAGCTCACGCGGGCTGCCGACCCGGATCGCGCCGTGGCGTTCGGCGGTGACCCGCTCGATCGAGCCCAGCCGGTCGTCTCCCGCATGATCGCGGTTGACCTCGGTGCTGACGTCGACCAGCGTCGTATAGGCCGGCACCTCGGCGCCGTACATTTGGGATAGCGCGGCCGCGAACCGGGCGCGCAGCTCGCGCGTCAACACGTCCTGCCCACCGGACCAACTTCCCGAGTCGCTCCGCTCTCCCCCGCAAGCGGGGGGACCCCCAGCACCGGCTCCCTGCGATAGTCTCCGGCCATGGCCGACGCTTCCGAGGAGCTCGACGACATCGACCGGACGTTGGTTCGCGAGTTGGTTGCCGACGGCCGCGCCACGCTGGCCCACCTGGCCGGCAGCGCCGGGCTGTCGGTGTCCGCAGTGCAGTCTCGCGTGCGACGGCTCGAGACTCGCGGCGTCGTGATGGGGTACCAGGCGCGGATCGACCCCGAGGCGGTCGGCAACATGCTGTCGGCGTTCGTGTCCATCACCCCTATCGATCCCTCTCAACCCGATGATGCACCCGCACGGCTGGAACACATCGAGTCCATCGAGTCGTGCCACTCGGTGGCCGGGGACGAGAGCTACGTCCTCCTGGTGCGTGTCCGGTCGGCGCGGGCGCTCGAAGACCTGCTGCAACAGATAAGGACGGCAGCGAACGTCCGC
This sequence comes from Mycobacterium sp., assembly GCF_032161845.1. Classification (GTDB taxonomy): domain Bacteria; phylum Actinomycetota; class Actinomycetes; order Mycobacteriales; family Mycobacteriaceae; genus Mycobacterium. Next base: position 2,008 of record NZ_JAVRQA010000381.1, on the reverse strand, counting down.
ACCCGAAGCACGATCATCCTACAGACTTTTTACGAAGGTCGCGACTTCATACCGTAGATAATCCTGTCTACTGGCGTGCAAAGCGTAAAAAATCCGTTAGGATGGCCGCATGACCGCTGTCCTGCCTTCGCGCGACCTGAAGCCCAGCTCCCATGTGGCACCCGACGATGTGCGCGAGGTGCTGAGTCGCAGCATCTTGGCCGACGGGCTCGACTTCGTCCTCGACATCGACCGATCTGAAGGCTCATATCTGGTGGACGCCCGCACGGGCGAGCGCTACCTGGACATGTTCACGTTCTTCGCCTCGTCCGCGCTGGGCATGAACCATCCCGCGCTCGCCGACGACTCTGCTTTCCGCGCCGAGCTCGCCGCGGCCGCGGTGAACAAGCCGAGCAACTCCGACGTCTACAGCGTGCCGATGGCCCGGTTCGTCGAAACCTTCGCCCGCGTGCTCGGTGACCCCGCCCTGCCGCACCTGTTCTTCGTCGATGGTGGCGCACTGGCCGTCGAGAACGCCCTCAAGGTTGCCTTCGACTGGAAGAGTCGCTTCAACGAGGCCAGGGGTATCGACCCGGCGCTGGGCACGAAGGTGCTGCATCTGCAGGGCGCGTTCCACGGCCGCAGCGGATACACGCTGTCGTTGACGAATACCGACCCCAACAAGGTCGCCCGGTTCCCGAAGTTCGACTGGCCCCGCATCGACGCGCCGTACCTGCGGCCTGGCGCGAACATCGACGAGCTCGAGGCCGAGTCGCTACGGCAGGCACGTGCCGCGTTCGAGGCCAACCCGCACGACATCGCCTGCTTCATCGCCGAGCCGATCCAAGGCGAGGGCGGCGACCGTCACATCCGGGGCGAGTTCTTCGCCGCGATGCGGGCCCTGTGCGACGAGTTCGATGCGCTGCTGATCTTCGACGAGGTGCAGACGGGCTGCGGGATGACCGGAACCGCTTGGACCTACCAGCAATTGGGCGTCACCCCCGACGTCGTCGCATTCGGCAAGAAGACTCAGGTGTGTGGCGTGATGGCCGGTGGCCGCGTCGACGAAGTGGCCGACAACGTCTTCGCCACCAGCTCGCGAATCAACTCCACGTGGGGCGGAAACCTCACGGACATGGTCAGGTCGCGGCGCATTCTGGAGACCATTGAGAGCGAGCGCCTTCTCGCTCGGGTGGCTGATCTCGGTCACCACCTGCTCGGGCGACTGCAGGACCTGGCCGACGAGTTTCCCGGTCTGGTCCTCGACCCGCGCGGCCGCGGCCTCATGTGCGCGTTCAGCATGCCGACGGCTGCGCAGCGCGACGCCCTGATCGCCAAGCTGTGGGACCGTCGCGTGATCATGCTTGCCAGCGGTCCCGACAGCGTCCGATTCCGGCCCGCGCTCACCGCATCTCGCGACGAGGTCGACGCCGCGATCGACGCCGTGCGATCTGTGCTCGTCGACCTGTAGGCCCCGCCTAGCCGCGCCTGTAGTCCCCTAGCCGCGAGCGTGCGTGTCGGCCCGGCAACAATGCCGGATATTCCGACACGATGCGCAAGCTCGCGAGCGGATTCGTCGGCTACCGAACGGGGTCCGGCGTCACCAGGCGACGAATCGTCGAGCCAAGTCGGGTCAGGTCGCTGCCCCCGACGAGCACGCACCCGTGTTTATCGGCGAGCTTGCGTGCGGCGGGCGTGAAGTCGTGGTTGGTGACGACCATGGTGTGCGCGCAGTCGTGCATCGGAGCGCCGGCCACGACCTCCTGCACGGCCCCCGCGCCGACCGGTCGGGACTGCCGCTTGCATTGGATGGCAACGCGATCGGGCCTGCGGCCCACGATGAGGTCGACGCCGTAGTCGCCCGTGACTGCGGTCATGATCACCGGCGCACCACTGGCCCTCGCGATGCGTGCGACGTGGTCCTCGAACTCGACGCCCGACATCGCCTGCTTGGCGGCGGCGGGGTCCTCGCGCGCGCCGGGCGTTCGGGCCCCGCGCAGCACGCCGACCAGGAACGCCGGCAGCGCGG
>NZ_JAVRQA010000380.1:0-8039 GCF_032161845.1 Mycobacterium sp. | reverse complement strand
GGCGTAGGCCCAGAAGATGAAGCGGTGATAGCCCGGGCCCTGCTGCTGGGGGAAGTCGTAGTGCGTCCACAACGGATGAAGGCCGGCGACGGCGTACATCCACGCCGTGCCGTCGGTGTTGGCGTCGCCGATCAGGGTCTCGCGGGCTCCCGGCAGGGTCGCAAGGTAGGCGAACGCGTCGAGGTCGCCGTCGTCGATCATGACCCGGTCGTACTTCTCGCCGATCAGCTTTTCGTGTCGAGGGAAGTAGTGCCAGGCCATCCCGACCGGCACCGCGACGAGGACGACCGCCGTGAGCGCGTAGCCCACGCGTGGGCTGAGTCGCGGTGTCAGCCGTCGCAAGCCCGCCAGCGCGGCCGTCGTCATGGTGACCAACGCAATGCCCGCCATCGGGGCCAGCAGCATGGTCACCACGGCGGAGAGGCGCCGCGGGTCGCTGTAGAAGAGGTCGCTGAACGTACCGGTGAGCGTGCCGAGCGGACCGCCGAACGGCGCCGACGAATGGATGATCGAGAACACCAGCAGCAGCCAGACGGCGACGGGCCACCAGATCCGCCGAACCACGAGGATTACGAATCCGATGGCTGCGAGCGCGATGAGGGCGTTCTGGATCGGATAGTCGTTGAGGTGGCGGGTGTGTTGCACGACGGCGTCGAAGAGCGCCTTCTTCTTGCCTTCGTGCGTGACGAAGGCATGCCCGACGATGATCTCCGCCTGCTGAAGCACGCCGACGAACTGCGGGAGCAGCAGCACCAGCGTCGGCGCGGCGACGGCCACCAGGCTGACGAAGTCGGCGAGCCTGCCGCGGACCGGTCGCCACAATCCGTCGCACAACCACCACGCCACGACGAAGACGGCGGTCACCACACCGCCGGTGATGTGCACGGAGAAGACGCCGAGCAGGGCGAGGACGGCAAGCGGGATGCGGTCGCGATGCCTCAGCGACGAGACGATCAACAGCATGGTCGGCACGGCCAGCCCGTAGGCCGCGAGGTTGGGCATGGAGGCGGTGTCGAACTCGACGTAGGGGACCGCGGTGAACGACGCCGACAGCGCTGCCGCGGCCGCCGCCGATGTGGCCGCCTGCCACTGGCCCACGTCGCGGCCGCGGAGCAGGTGCCAGGCGAGCGCCGCCGCGCTGGCCGGGAACAGCCAGACCGCGACGGCCAACGAGTTCAACGTGTACGCGGTCGTGGCGGCGGCCCCGGTCAGCTGGCACTGGATGACGGCAAGGGCGTGGAAGGTGGACGGGTAGTAGAGCGCGTCCCGCGTTTCCACGTTGCGCAGCTCGCCCATGTGGGTCGGCGACGCCTGGCCGGTCTCGAGGATGAATCTGATGGTGTTGGCGTGCCAGACCGAATCCCAGGTGCTCGGAATGGATTGCCAGTGGGGCATCCCACGAATTGCTGCGAATGTGATCAACGTCGCACCGAGGACGACGCCCACCGCGACGACGAGCGCCGGGCCGGTCGTCATCGGATCGCCGTCGGCGGTGCGATCTCGCCGCCGTGCCAGCGCTGCCTGCAAACCCACGACGACGGCCACCACGATCAGCAGCGCGAGCAGGGCGGTCCACAGATTCCAGGGGATGCCGACCGCACCCATGGGGAGAATCGCCAGGGCGACGACCCCGTAGGTCAGCGCCGGGCCCACTGCGACAGCGGTCGGCCAGGTTAGCTGCGCGGCCCGCGCAATGATTGCTCCGGGGATGACCAGCAACAACAGGGCGACTAGCACTCCGGACGCCAAGCTCACTGCACTAGTATGACCACGCAGGTGACCTGGGTCCGTCGGGGCGTGCGCACGGCGGGCACCATCGAAATCAGTACGGTTCGCGGTACTTACAGGGCTCGAAGGTGGCAGTTATGGCATACGACGTCGCCCGGGTGCGTGGTTTGCACCCGTCTCTGGGCGACGGCTGGGTGCACTTCGACGCGCAGAACGGCATGCTGCTGCCCGACTCGGTGGCGACCACCGTGTCGACGGCCTTCCGCGGATCGATGACCACGGGGCAGGGCCCGCATCCGGCCGCTACGCGCAGCGCCGCGGTGCTGCACGCCGCCCGGCAGGCCATCGCCGACCTCGTCGGCGCCGACCCCCGTGGCGTCGTCCTCGGTGCCGACCGCGCGATCCTGCTGACCTCCCTGGCCGACGCCTCGTCGTCGCGCGTCGGGCTGGGGCACGAACTGGTCGTTACCCGGCTCGACGACGAGGCCAACATCGCACCGTGGCTACGGGCGGCGAATCGCTATGGCGCCAAGGTCAAGTGGGCCGAGGTCGACATCGAGACCGGAGAGTTGCCCGCCTATCAGTGGGAATCGCTGATCGACAAGCCGACGAAGTTGGTCGCCATCACCTCGGCATCGTCGGCCCTGGGCGCCGTCACCGATCTACGTCCCGTCGCCAAGCTGCTGCACGAGAACGGCGGCACGGTGGTCGTCGACCACTCGGCCGCGGCGCCGTACCGGTTGGTCGACATCGGTGAACTCGAGGTCGACATCCTTGCGGTCAACGCCCAGGCGTGGGGCGGCCCCCCGATCGGCGCGCTGGTGTTCCGCGACCCGTCGACGATCGACTCGTTCGGCTTGGTGTCGCTCGACCCGTTGGCCACCGGGGCCGAGCGCTTGGAGATCGGCACGCACCAGTTCGGCATGCTCGCCGGTGTGGTGGCCAGCGTCGAGTACCTGGCCAACCTCGACGAGTCCGCTTCCGGCACCCGCCGCGAAAGACTCTCCGTCTCAATGCAATCGGCCGCCACATACATGGCCCGGCTGTTCGACTACCTGCTGATGTCGCTGCGCTCGCTGCCGCTGGTGATGGTCATCGGTCAGCCGGAGCAGCGCATCCCGGTGTTGAGCTTCGCCCTGCACGGGGTGCCCGCCGAGCGGGTGGTGCAGCGGCTCGCCGCCAACGGGGTACTGGCTTCCCTGAACACGACGTCCAGGGTGCTCGACGTGATCGGGGTCAACGACATCGGTGGCGCCGTCACGGTCGGGCTGGCGCACTACACGACGATGGCCGAGGTGGACCAGTTGGTTCGCGCGCTGGCTTCCCTCGGTTAACCGTCAATCTCCTACGCGCAGAAGCACTTTCCCGTGCACGTCGCCGGATGAGAGCAGTCGGTGCGCCTCCGCTGCCTCTTCGACGGGGAGCTCGGCGCCGATGATGGGCCGCACCCGGCCGTCGGCGATCATCGGCCAGACGTTGGCCACCACCGACTCGACGATCGCGCTCTTGCCCGACGGCCCGTCGACGGGCCGCGACCGCAGCGCCGTCGAGATGACACCCGCGCGCTTCGCCATCAGCTTGCCGAAGTTGAGCTCGGCCTTGAGGCCGCCCTGGAAGCCGATGACGACGAGCCGGCCGTCCTGGGCCAGTGCGTCGATGTTGCGATCGAGGTAGGAGGCGCCCATCAGGTCGAGGATGACGTCGGCCCCCACACCGTCGGTCTCCGCCATGATCCGCTCGACGAAGTCCTCGTCGCGGTAGTTGATGGTGATGTCGGCGCCGAGCGTGCGGCACACCGTCAGCTTCTCGGCGGAGCCTGCGGTCACGGCGACGCGGCACGCAAGCGCGTGGGCCACCTGGATGCCGTGGGTGCCGATTCCGCTTGCGCCGCCGTGGAAGAGCACCGTCTGCCCGGTCGAGAGATGCGCAGTCATGCCCAGGTTCGACCACACCGTGCACGCGACCTCGGGCAGTGCGGCGGCCTCGTGCAGACCGACGCCGTCGGGGATGGGCATCACCTGACCCGCGGGCACCGCGACGCGCTCGGCGTAGCCGCCGCCGGAGAGCAACGCGCACACGGGGTCGCCGACCGACCACGCGGTGACGCCGGGACCGAGCTCCGACACCCGCCCCGACACTTCGAGGCCGATGGTCGAGCTGGCGCCGGGAGGCGGTGCGTAGTGGCCCGCGGCCTGTAATAGGTCCGCACGGTTGACGCCTGCGGCGACGACGTCGATGACGACTTCGCCGTCGCCTGCGGTGACGTCCGGAACGTCCCGCCAGGCCAGGTCAGTGCCGGATTCGGCGACGATCGCGTGCATGTCCATAACGCTACTACCAGGCGGCTGCAGTCCTACTATGTCGCAATGGAGGGGACCATTGGGGGGCGGACCGCGAGCTCGATGCCGGGGCTCGACATCGCCGAACAACGCGCTTGGCAGCACTTTCTCGACGCAGCGCTGCGGCTTCATGCCACTTTGAACCGGGAGTTGGTGGACGTTCACGGCCTCACTCTCAACGACGTCCGACTGCTCGACGTGTTGGACAATTCGGTGAGCGGTTCGGCTCGGATGGGAGATCTCGCCGATGAGCTGATGTCGTTGCCCAGCAGGGTAACTCGTCAGATCCATCGGCTCGAGACGCAGCGCCTGGTCCGAAGGTGCTCGAGTCCGGAGGACGGCCGAGGGGTGCTCGCGACGATCACCGACGAGGGCAGGGACGCGTTGCGGGTGGCGATGTCGACCTACGGAGACGGCGTCCGCGCGCACTTCCTGAGCCGCCTCTCGCGGCCGCAGACGGCGGGGATGGGCGAGAACTGCAGGCGCATCGGCGTCGCCCTCAAGGCCGAGGTGACGCCCGCGAGGGTGGGACGGGTCTAGCTCGCTTAGAGTTGTCGGCGGTGGCGTGGCAGAGCGGCCTAATGCACTCGCCTTGAAAGCGAGAGTCGGCTAACACCGACCGGGGGTTCAAATCCCTCCGCCACCGCTCCTTCGTCGAGAGTGCGTCCATGGCGGGATTTCTGGCCGATTGGCGCCACCACGGCACACTCGACGGGTTACTCGCCCTTGAAGTCCGGTGGCCGCTTCGCGAACATCGCGGTGATGCCCTCGGTCAGGTCCTTCGAGGCCAGGAATGCCGAGTTCCATGCCGCCACGTAGCGCAGGCTCGCGGACACCTGCGCGGTGCGCTGCTCGTCGAGCACGTCCTTGATGCCACGCACCACCAGCGGAGGGTTGGCGGCGATCTCCCTTGCGGTCTCGTGGGCGGCGGCCAGCGAGGCTTCGGCGTCGGGGTACACGTCGTTGACCAAGCCGATCTTCTCGGCCCTGGCTGCGTCGATGTCCTTGCCCGTCAGAGCCAGCTCGCGCAGGTGGCCATCGTTGAGGATCAGCGGCAGCCGGGCCAGGCTGCCCACGTCGGCAACCATTGCGAGCTTGACCTCGCGGACCGAGAACTTCGCGTCGGCACTGGCATAGCGGATGTCGACGGCCGAGATGAGGTCGACGCCGCCGCCGATGCACCAGCCGTGCACGGACGCGATCACGGGTGTGCGGCAGTCCGCGACGGCGGTGATCGTGCCCTGCATGGCCTTCAGTTCCGTGTGGAACTCGGTGCGCGGCTTAGCGAGGCCACCCTCGGCAAGGACCGGGGCCGGGGTGCCGCCCATCGACGCGAGGTCGAGGCCGTAGCTGAAGTTCTTGCCCGACCCGGTGAGCACGATGGCGCGCACGTCGGGGTCGGCGTCAAGGGAGGCGAACGCCAATGGAAGCTCGGCCCAGAACGCCGGACCCATCGCGTTGCCCTTACCGGGGCCCACCAGCGTGACGCGAGCGACGTGAGCATCGACGTCGACGGTGAGGGATTCGTATGCATCGCCCATGCCAGGAAGGCTACGGGTCTAGGGCGGGGTCTCGCCGAGCAGGATCTCGCTTACCGTGCTGTCGGGCAGGAACGTACACACCGCGTCGGCGAGGGTCTTCGCGATCTCGGCGTCACCCGGGCTGAGCACCGAGGTCTCGTCCTTCAGGATCTCCTCGATGACGGCGGTCTGGTCGGCCTCGTCGAGGTCGACGTACTCCTCGCACGTGACGGCGAGGGCGTCACCCGGCGGCGGAGCATTCGACGACGTCCGGGGCGTCGAGGTTCGTGGTGCGGACGTGGTTGGCCGCGACGAGGTGGAGATCCGCGTGGACTGGCCCGCCTCGGTGGTCATCGCGACCGTTCCCGGTGTGGTGCGGTCGCAGCCCGCAATTGCGCCCGCGACGACGAATGTCGCCGCGACGACCAGAACCCGCGTCCTCATCGGAGCAACGATAGGGGTTAGACCCGCTCCAGATAGAAGTACAGATGGCGCGGCGCGCCGGAGCTGTCGTCCAGCGAGCCCTTGCCGTTCATGATGCCCACGACCGTGTTGTCGTCGACCCGCTTGAAGTGGTCGTGCACCGGAGCACCGTCGTAGACCATGGACGCGGTCACCTCACCGCGGAACTCCTCGAGCCACAGGGTCGCTTCGCCCTTCATCGCCTCGGTGTTGGAGAACTTGTTGCCGTCGGCGTCCAAGCACACCAGCGGTTGCGCGTCGGAGGCGGACTTGAACGTCTTGCCGAACCAGTTGAGGCGCTTCATGAACCCGTTGGCGCGGTGGCCGGTGTCGAACTCGCCGCCCTTCCACTCGCCGATCATGAAGTCGATGGTCGCGGGCTGCAGGGTGTCCCAAAACGCATCGAGTTCGGCGTCGGGAATCTGGTCGGTGCGGTCGGTCAACGCGGCGAACGTCTTTCGTGCCGTACTCGTAATGGCTGTCATCGTGTCTCGTCCTTGATCGTGCTGGAAATCCAGCGGGTGGCGAACTCGAGGAAGGCGTCGTTCTCGTGCGTCGCGGCGACGGTGACGCGCACACCGTCCTGACCGTACGGCCGCACCAGTAACCGGTTGTCCGCGGCACTGTTGACGAACTCGTTGGTGCGTTCGGCCAGCGGCAGCCAGACGAAGTTCGCCTGTGACGGCGGCACCGTGAACCCGGCGTCGCGCAGCGTCGCGGTGACCCTGGCGCGCTCGGCGACCACGGCGTCGGTGCGCGCCAGCAGTTCGTCCGAGGCGTCGATGGAGGCGATCGCGGCGGCCTGCGAGACGCTCGTCGCGGTGAAGGGCACGTAGACCTTGCCGAGCGCGGTGATGACGTCGGGATCGCCGACCGCATAGCCGATCCGCAGCCCGGCAAGTCCGTATGCCTTCGAGAACGTCCGCAGCACAACGACATTGCGGTGTGCGCGAACCAAGCCGAAGCTGTCGGGCAGCATGCCGTCGCGAATGTACTCGACGTACGCCTCGTCGAGCGCGATGAGGATGTCGCTCGGCACCGCGGCGACGAAGCGCGCCAGCGCATCCGGATCGACGACGGTCGACGTCGGATTGTTCGGATTGCAGATGAAGATCAGCCGGGTGCGATCGGTGATCGCGGCGAGCATGGCGTCCAGGTCGAAGGTGTAGTCGGTCAGCGCCACCTGCTGGGGCGTGGCGCCCGCCGTGCGAACCTGCAGCGGGTAGATCTCGAAGCTGCGCCAGCCGAACATCACCTCGTCGCCGACGGTTGCGGTGATCTGGATGAGCTGCTGGCAGAGGCTGACGGAGCCGCTGCCCACCGAGATGTGCTCTGGCGTGAAGGCGCCACCGTCCAGATGCTTGGCGAGGCGTTCCTTGAGTTCGACGTACCCGTTGTCGGGATAGCGGTTGATCGAGTCGGTCGCCGCCGCGATCGCCGCCCGCACGCTGGGCAGTGGACCGTCGACGGTTTCATTGCTGGCGATCTTGATGGCGCCTGGCACCGTCCTACCGGGCGTATAGGCAGGCAGATCGGCCAGCTCGGGGCGCAATCGGGCGGTCACGCGATCAGTCTAGGGGTGGGCTCGAAGCTGCTTTGCCTTCCACTCACCTGGCTGTGTACGCTTCTCCCTCGGCGGTTCTGGGGATTGGTTTCGTGTCCGGTACCCTCGGGATCGGTCAGGAGGCGTGCCAGAGCGGCCGAATGGGACTCACTGCTAATGAGTTGTCCGTCTTAAAGCGGACCGGAGGTTCAAATCCTCTCGCCTCCGCCACGGCTGAATTCGCTTCAGCCGTACAACTGAATAGCACGCGCCCGTAGCTCAACGGATAGAGCATCTGACTACGGATCAGAAGGTTGGGGGTTCGAATCCCTTCGGGCGCACTCTGTTTCCTACTGGTGGATCGATCCCGTCCGCGGCGGGTTCGAGCTGGCTATGCACGTCACCGATCGGTCGCCGCGAGCCCATGAACTCTCGTCGGGAAATCTG
>NZ_JAVRQA010000379.1:0-9004 GCF_032161845.1 Mycobacterium sp. | reverse complement strand
CTGCATCCGGAGAAGGTACTCGACCCCGAAGCACGCCGCACGGTCGATCGGCTCACCACGGGATATGCCGACGGGAGTGCCTTCTTCGTGGAGCGCCTCTCCGAGGGTATCGGCACCATCGCCGCCGCCTTCTGGCCCAAGCCGGTGGTGGTCCGAATGTCCGACTTCAAGACGAACGAGTACGCCACTCTGGTTGGCGGGCAGGGTTTCGAGCCGACCGAGAGCAACCCCATGCTCGGCTTCCGCGGCGCATCTCGGTATGCGCATCCGGCCTACGCAGAGGGCTTCGCGCTGGAGTGCCGCGCAATGCGACGCGTCCGCGATGAGATGGGCCTGACGAACGTCATTCTCATGCTCCCGTTCGTTCGGCGCGTGGCGGAGGCCGACCTCGTCCTGCAGACCATGGCGGACCTGGGCCTGAAGCGGGGCCAACACGGGCTCGAGGTGTACGCGATGTGCGAGGTCCCGAACAACGTCATCCTGATCGACGAGTTCGCCAAGCGCTTCGACGGCTTCTCCATCGGCTCCAACGACCTCACGCAGCTCACCTTGGGGGTGGACCGCGATAGCGAGATCGTGGCGTTCGACTACGACGAGCGCGACGAAGGGGTCAAGGAGATGATCCGACTCGCGGTGGAAGGCTGCCGCCGCAACGGAATACACTCGGGGCTCTGCGGGCAGGCGCCGTCGGACTACCCGGACATGGCTGAATTCCTGGTCCGACTTGGCATCGACTCGATGAGCCTGAACCCCGACACCGTGGTCAAGACCACCCGCCAGGTGCTGGAGTTGGAGCGGCAGCTAGTGCCCGCTGCCGTCTGATGAAGCTGCCGATCACGATCGACCCGCGTCACCACGACGCGGTGCTCTTCGACCTCGACGGCGTGCCGACCAGCGACATGCCGCGCTTCGGGGTGACCGCCGACCTGGCCCGAAAGTTGCAGGGCATCGACGTCGCTGCGGCAGCCTATTCGTCGAGCCCGCAGTGCCAACGGGCGTTGAAGGCCGCAGGGATCGACGACTTGTTCGGCGTGTGCATCGACGGAATTGCCGGCGAGCGCGGAAGTGTCGAGAAGCCAAATCCCGCAGTGCTTCTGGAAGCCGCCAGCCGACTCGGTGTGCGGCCGCAACGGTGCGTCGTCATCGAGAGCTCCGAAGCCGGAGTTGCTGCTGCCCGCACCGTTGGGTTCGCGCTCGTCGTCGGCATCGACGGGACTGGCACTGCCGACGAACTGGCACGCCGCGGCGCCGACGTCGTGCTCACCGACGTGGCCGAGATCACGGTTCGCACGGGTGACAAGCGGATGTCGGAACTCCCGAATGCGCTGGCATCCTACGGCCAGCTGATCGGCATCACCGGGGCGCGAGAGTCGATGTTGTTCCTGGACTATGACGGGACGTTGTCTCCCATCGTGTCGGACCCCGATGCGGCCAGACTGGTCGACGGCGCCGACGAAGCACTCGAACTCGTCGCCGAGGTGTGCCCGATCGCCATCCTGAGTGGTCGCGACCTGGCCGACGTCCGCAGCCGGGTAGACGTCCCCGGCCTCTGGTACGCCGGCAGCCACGGATTCGAACTGACGGGTCCGGACGGCACACATCACCAGAACGAAGCCGCATCGGTGTTCGTCCCCATCCTCGCGGGGGCCGCCGCCGAGTTGCGCGACAGCCTGGCACACGTTCCGGGGCTGCGGTTGGAGCACAAGCGGTTCGCCGTCGCGGTGCACTTCCGCGAGGTCGCCCCGGACCGGGTCGGTGAGATCGTCGCCGCCGTCCACCAGCTCGGAGCGCGAGCCGGCCTCCGAGTGACCAGCGGACGCAAGCTCGTCGAATTGCGGCCGGACATGGACTGGGACAAGGGAACCACGCTGGCGTGGATTCGTGACCGGGTCGACCCGTCCAGTGCGCTTCTGCCGATCTACATCGGGGATGACCTGACCGACGAAGACGCCTTCGACGCAATCGAATTCGACGGCATCGGGATCGCCGTGCGGCACGACGAGGATGGCGACCGGAAGACGGCGGCCCATTTCACCCTCGAAAGCCCGGCTCAGGTGCGGGAGTTCCTGCACCGCGGGTCGCGGTGGCTGGCCTACAAGCACCGGGTTGCCGCCGAGGCATGGGATTACGCCTACGACGGCTACGACCCACAGCACGAGAAGCTTCGTGAGGCGTTGTGCACGTTGGGGAACGGCTACTTCGCCACCAGGGGCGCCGCGCCGGAGTCCAAGGCCGGACAGGTGCACTACCCAGGCACCTACGCCGCCGGGGTGTATAACCGCCTCGTCGACGACGTGTCCGGGACCGAGATCGACAACGAGAGTCTGGTGAACCTGCCCAACTGGCTCCCCCTGACCTTCCGTATCGACGGGGGCAGCTGGTTCGACATCGACGCCGTCGAGGTGCTGTCCTTCCGGCAGACGCTGGATCTCCGCGGCGCGGTGCTGACCAGAGCGGTCCGCTTCACCGACGACGCGGGCCGCACCAGCTCACTGACCCAACGACGATTCGTGGCGATGCATCTGCCCCACGTCGGCGCTCTCGAAACGACGATCGTCGCCGAGGACTGGTCGGGGACCCTCGAGATTCGCTCGACGCTGGACGGCAACGTCACGAATTCCTTGGTCGAGCGGTACCGGGAGCTAGCCAGTCAGCATCTCGGGTCGGTGGATACCCGGGAGCTCTCCGGGGATTCCGTTCTGCTGACCGTGGAGACGACCCAATCTCGGGTTCCCGTCGCCATGGCGGCGCGAACCACCGTGTGGCGCGATGGTGCACCCGTCCCGACCACCCATCGCCTGTTCGAAGCGGATGCCGAAATCGGCCACGACATCGCACTGCGTGTGTCGGCGCGCGACGTGGTGACCGTCGAGAAGGTCGTGACCGTCTACACCGGGCGCGACGGGGCCACGTCCGAACCCGCCGCCGAGGCGCAGCGCTGGCTTCCCCGACTCGGCCGGTTCGCCGAACTACTCGACGGGCACATGACCCGCTGGGTTCATCTCTGGGAACGCTTGTCCATCGAATTCGACGACTTCACGGACGAATTGCGGATTCTGCGCCTGCATCTCTTACACATCCTGCAGACGGTGTCACCCAACACCGCTGACCTCGACGTCGGCGTGCCGGCTCGCGGACTCCACGGAGAGGCTTACCGCGGCCACATCTTCTGGGACGAGTTGTTCATCTTCCCCGTGCTCAATCTGCGATTCCCGATGATCACCCGGTCGCTGCTGGGATACCGCTACCGACGCCTGCCGGAGGCTCGTCACGCCGCGCGCATAGCGGGCTACTCGGGGGCCATGTTTCCCTGGCAGTCCGGCAGCGATGGACGCGAGGAAAGCCAACGGCTGCACCTCAATCCACGCAGCGGCCACTGGAATCCAGATGCCAGCGCCCGGGCACACCACGTCGGCATCGCCGTCGCCTACAACGCATGGACCTTCTACCAGGTCACTGGCGACCTCGCCTACCTGATCGACTACGGCGCGGAGCTGCTGGCCGAGATCGCGCGCTTCTTCGTCAGCCTGGCCACCTTCGACGAAGGCCGTGCGCGCTACTGCATCCGGGGTGTCATCGGGCCCGACGAATTCCACTCCGGGTATCCCGACGCACCGTACGACGGCATCGACAACAACGCGTACACGAACGTGATGGCGGTCTGGGTGATCATGCGCGCCATCGACGCCCTGAACCTGCTTCCGCTGCCGAACCGTCTGGATCTGATGGAGGCGCTCGATCTACGCAGTGCGGAGGTGGCGCACTGGGAGGAGGTCAGCAGGCGGATGTACGTCCCGTTCCACGATGGCGTCATCAGCCAGTTCGAGGGTTACGGCGAACTGGCGGAACTGGATTGGGACCGCCTTCGTGGCCAGTACGGCAACATCCAAAGGCTGGACCGCATCTTGGAGGCAGAGCACGACGACGTCAACCGTTACAAGGCGGCCAAACAGGCCGACGCACTCATGCTGCTCTACCTGTTGTCGGCGACCGAGTTGCACGAGTTGCTCGACAGGCTCGGCTATCGCTTCCACCCAGATCAGGTGCCCGCAATGGTGGACTACTACCTGGCCAGGACCTCCCACGGCTCCACCCTCAGCGGCGTCGTGCACACCTGGGTGCTCGCCAGGGCCAACCGCGACCGTGCGCTGGACTTCTTCACCCAGGCCCTGACGTCGGATGTCTCGGACATCCAGGGCGGCACCACGTCGGAAGGCGTTCATCTGGCGGCGATGGCCGGCCCCGTCGACCTCATGCAGCGGTGCTTCACCGGCCTGGAGACCCGGTCCAACCGCATCATCCTGTCCCCCCACTGGCCGGAATCCCTTGGTGTCCTGGCAATCCCGATCCACTACCGCGGACTGCACCTGCACCTGCGGGTGAGCGGAAAGGGCGTGATCATCAGTGTGGACCCCCGTGACGCAGGCGGGATCGAGGTCGAATGCCACGGTCGCGTCGTTCAGCTGATGCCCGGGACCACCGTCCGATTCCCCGGTTGACGCATGCTGCATCCGTGCGTTCGAGCAGAAGCCCTCCGCCTCAAGCCAATCGACGAACGCCCAGCCCAGCCCGGAACCGCGTTCCGTCATAGCGGTGACGTCGGAGTACGGCGTCGATGTCAGCGTTCATGGAGCGCCACTTCTGGTGCGGGTGCACGCAGCGCCGCCACTACCAACCACTTCAGCTCCGCAGGATCGGTCGCAGAGCGTGCAGTACGGCAGGATCCTCGATGGTCGACGGCACTGGCTCGTCCTTGCCATGGGCGATGCCGCGCATCGTCTTGCGCAAGATCTTGCCCGAACGCGTCTTCGGCAGCGCCGCAACGACATCGACGAGCTTGAAGCAAGCCACGGCGCCGATCTCGTCGCGGACGGCCTTCACCAGATCCTCGGCCAGCCCATCCGACGATGCGCCCGCCTTCAATACCACCAGGCCACGCGGGACCTGGCCCTTGATCTCGTCGGCGACGCCGATCACCGCACATTCGGCCACCGCGGGATGCGTGGCCAGCACGGCTTCGATCCCGCCTGTTGAAAGCCGGTGTCCGGCAACGTTGATGACATCGTCGATGCGACCCATCACGAACAGATATCCATCATCGTCGAGATAGCCGCCGTCTCCGGTGAGGTAGTAACCGGGATGCTCGCACAGATACGACGCCACGTATCGGGCATCGTCGTTCCACAACGTCGGCAACGTCCCGGGTGGCAACGGCAGTCTCAGGCACACAACGCCCTCCTCACCTGGTTCGCAGGGGTCGCCGTCGGCATGCAGGATGTGCACGTCGTAACCCGGCATGGGCACCGTCGGCGACCCAGCCTTGAACGGCAGCGCCTCCACGCCCATCGGGTTGGCGGCGATCGCCCATCCCGTCTCGGTCTGCCACCAATGATCAACGACCGGAATGTGCAGCTTCTGCTCCGCCCAGTGATAGGTGTCGGGGTCCAGTCGTTCCCCTGCCAAGAACAAGTACTTCATCGCGTCGAGGTCGTATCGGCCGAGGTATACGCCCTCCGGGTCTTCCTTCCGGATCGCCCGGATGGCCGTCGGCGCGGTGAAGAGGACCTTTACCCGGTGCTCGGCGGCCACCCGCCAGAACGCGCCGGGGTCGGGTGTACCAATCGGCTTGCCTTCGTAGAGCACCGTCGTTGCGCCGAGGAGCAGGGGGCCGTACACGATGTAGGAATGGCCGACGACCCACCCGACGTCGGAGGCGGCCCAGAACACCTCCCCGGGGTGCATGTCGTAGATGTGGCGCATGCTCCACAGCAGTGCGACAGCGTGGCCGCCGTTGTCGCGAACGATGCCCTTCGGGGTCCCGGTCGTGCCCGAGGTGTAGAGCACATACAGCGGGTCGGTGGCGTCGACCGACACCGGCTCCGCCGCATCGACCCCCTGCATCGCGTCGTGCCATTCCACGTCGCGGCCCGGGATCAGCTGGCATGGCATCTGATCGCGCTGCACGATGACGCATTTCCGCGGCGGGTACTCGGCGGCAGCTATGGCCGCGTCGAGCATCGCCTTGTAGTCGATCACCCGTGTCGGTTCGATCCCGCAGGACGCAGAAACAACGACTTTCGGCTGGGCATCGTCGATGCGGCTCGCCAGCTCGTGCGGGGCGAACCCACCGAACACCACTGAATGCACCGCACCGATCCGCGCACAAGCCAGCATGGCGATGACGGCCTCGGGAATCATGGGCATGTACACCACGACACGGTCCCCCTTGGCCACGCCCAGCTCACGCAATGCCCCTGCGAAGCGGGCAGTCTCGTCGAGCAGTTCGGCGTAGGTGTAGGTGCGTTTCGAACCCGTCACCGGGGAGTCGTAGATCAAGGCGGGCTGATCTGCTCGCCCTCCGTGGACGTGGCGGTCCAGGGCGTTCGCGCATGTGTTCAACCGACCGTCGGGGAACCACCGGTAGAACGGCGGGTTGGTGTCATCGAGAATCCGGCGAGGCTCGCGTATCCAGGAAACGTCTCGGGCGGCATCGGCCCAGAACGCCTGCGGGTCGGCGATGCTCGCAGCCAACAGTTCGCCGTACCGCCCAACACCCACAGCGCCGGACAACGGCTGCCGTTCCGAACACTCTGCACTGTCGGGCATTTCGCAGTCCTCGTCGCGTGACCAGCGGCCACGACCGTCGGGGCCTGCTCGAATGTATCCGCTTCGGAGGCAAGTTCGGTGGGGCCGTTGGACACCGAACGTCGGCCAAAGGTCACGAACTTGGCGACGGCCGTTAGTGGGGCCGAAATACTCTGGTGTCAGCGTTCGCAGCCCGCCCATCCTGTGGAGGAACAGGGAGGGTGACGGATGCGCGGGCACTGGTTGGTGATGGAGGGCGACGGACCTCCGACGCCGTATCGCGCCCGGCTGGCCGGGGCGGGACGCCGTCTACCGCCAACCCGACTGGGAACCAACGAGATCATGGCGACCACCCGACATGAGACACATATCGATCTCGAGCCACTGACCGGCATCCGCGAGCGCCGGGTCTCGAACGGAGACGAGGACTCGTACAGTCTCGTCACCTCGGCTGCCCCCCATCGGCCCGTAGGACCGGGCGGCGGCGGATGACGTCGCCTGCCTGACCGCGCCGGATCCCTTCCGGCGCAGCAAGGAAGGAAGGAACACTTCATGTCGAATACCAACACGCACCCGGGGGTCGTCGTCGGCGTCGATGGTTCAGCCGGCTCTAGAATCGCGCTGCAGTGGGCGGCCCGGGACGCCGAGCTGCGAGGCGTGGCCTTGACGCTCGTACACGTCGTCGCGCCGACCGCGGGGCCGTGGCGAGAATCCTCAGTTCTCCCGGAGTGGGCGCATCGGGAGCGAGAACACGGGCACCAGGTGCTCGACGATGCACGCAAGACCCTTGACGAGAGACCCAAGCACACCCGACTACGCGTCCGCTGCGAAATGCCCTCTGCACATGCCGTTTCGGCGCTCGTCGACCTGTCGAAAGATGCCGAGATGGTGGTCGTCGGTTGCCTGGGGACAGGCACGTTGCGGGGCCGTCATCTGGGCTCGGTGAGCTCCGGGCTGGCCCATTACGCGCATTGCCCGGTCGCAGTCATCCACGACGGCATCCCGTTGGACACCGAATCCACGGCGCCGATACTCGTCGGGATCGATGGCTCTCCGGCGTCGGAGTCCGCGATCGCCGTCGCGTTCGACGAAGCCGCGCGCCGCAACGTCGGGCTCGTGGCCCTGCACGCGTGGAAGGACGTGAGCGTGTTCGACTCTGCCGTCAGTTTCAAACGCGACGGCTGGCCTGCGCTTCACTCGAAGGAGGAAGAGGCGCTTGAAGGACGACTGGCCAGCTGGATCGAGCGCTACCCGGACGTGCCGGTGCGTCGCCTGATCGTGAGGGACGAACCAGCTCGCCCCCTCATCGACCAATCGCGTGCGGCACAGCTCATCGTGGTCGGCAGCCATGGCAGCGGCGGATTCGCCGGCATGTTGTTGGGTTCAGTCAGCGCGGCTGTGGTGATGTTGGCACGGGTGCCGATCATCGTGGCGCGGCGCTGATGGCCAACGTCCACAGCGGTTAATAGTAGTGAGCATTCACGCACTCTCACGATGCGCCGAACTTCGGAACGCTCACCCGGGTCGTTGAGCTCCAGCTTCGCACCGATCCCGCAGCAGGGAATAGTGCTGTGGGGCAAGGGTTCTTCGGGGTAGTCGTCGCCAGCCGCGGCGATCCATGAAACGGCGGCCTAGTCATGAGTGTTTCGACCCCTGCGATCACTAGGACCGTGCGGGTTCCACGGGCTCGGGACCGAATGCGAATCGTCTACCCGTGACACTGAGCGGACGGATGCGGATGTAGTGCTGCTTGGCCGTCGCGGTCCACGGAAGCAGGTGCGCTAACTCTGCCTCGGCGAGATCTTCGTCGGTGCGCGCCACTCGCGCTGCCCCCTTGACGATCACACTCCATCCTTCGGCGACGTCGTGCTGGTCGACCTCGAACAGGACGCGGTCATTGATCGCGGCGCTAACCAGCTTGGTGCCTTCCGCCGTCCGAAACAGGATTGTTCGGCGCTGGACGACGAAGTTGATCGGAAAGATCTCTGGGTAACCGTCGACGCTAGTGACGAGACGGCCCAAGGCGACGCTGGACAGGAGTTCCCAGCACTCGGTCTCGGACAAGACTGAAATGGGGTGAGTCGCTGTGGACATGACGTCACGTTATGCCTGGCGGCCCGAGAGCGATGGGGCCCAAAGTCATCGATTCTGGGACCTAATGGCATCAGTCCCCTTCTGGAGCGGGAATCACCTCCTGGCCCGCAAGACCTAGTCGAGTCGGGTCATCCAGTGGTGGGTGTCGGCGAACGTTCCGCGCTGGATCCCGGTCAAGGTGTCGCGCAGCGCCATCGTGACCTCGCCGGGCTCCCCGTCGGCGATGGTGAACTCCCCGTCGCCGGACTTCACGTGCGAGACCGGGGTGATCACGGCCGCGGTGCCGCAGGCGAACACCTCGGTGATCTCGCCCGCGGCGGCCTTC
>NZ_JAVRQA010000378.1:0-5214 GCF_032161845.1 Mycobacterium sp. | reverse complement strand
AGCGCCCGCCGGCCACGTTGAACGAGAACCGGCCGGCCGCATACCCGCGGCGCCGGGCCTCGTCGGTACCGGCGAACAGCTTGCGGACGGCGTCGAACATGCCGGTGTAGGTGGCCAGGTTGGACCGCGGAGTGCGGCCGATCGGCTTCTGGTCCACGGTCACCAGCCGGTCGATGGCTTCGACGCCGTCGACCGTCACTCCGATGCTGGCATCCAGATCGGCGTCGACGACCATGGCGTCGGCCTCGGCCGAATCGGACTCTTCGGCGTCGACGCCGTAAGCGCCGAGGTGCCGTGCTACGACGTCGCCGACGACCTTGCAGACCAGGGTGGACTTTCCGGAGCCAGACACTCCGGTGACCGCTGTGAACACCCCTAGCGGGATCTCGACCTCCAGATCGCGCAGGTTGTGGAAGCACACCCCGCGGAGGCGCAGAGTTCCTGTCGCCACCCGCTTCGGCCGGGCATCGGCCACCGCAGCGTCGAAGAGATAGCGCCGGGTCACCGACGCAGACACGTCAGCCAGGCCTGGCACCGGTCCGCTGTAGAGCACGTCACCACCGAGTTCGCCTGCGCCAGGGCCGACGTCGACGATCCAGTCGGCGCGCCGGACCACGTCCATGTCATGCTCGACCACGAATAGCGAATTGCCTGCTCGCCGAAGGCGATCCAAGACGTCGAGCAGCGGCTCGGCATCCGCCGGGTGCAGACCTGCCGACGGTTCGTCGAGCACGTAGAGAACGCCGAACAGGCCGGCCCGCAGTTGGGTTGCCAGTCGCAGTCGCTGCAGTTCACCCGGTGATACGGTCGGCGTCCGGCGGTTCAGACTCAGGTAGCCGAGACCAAGATCGACGAGGACCTGAATCCGCGCGACGAGGTCTGCCGCGATCACGGTGGCCACCTCGGTGAGCTCACCGGACTCGATGGACTCGTAGGCCGCCTCGGCATCGACGCGGTTGGCCGCGGGCTCCAGGGCGGCCACGAGATCCGTCAGCGGCAGGGCGACGAGGTCGGCGATCGTCTGCCCGGCGAACGTGACGAGCAATGCTTCGGGCCGCAGGCCCGAGCCGCCGCACACCGGGCATTCGACGCTGTCGACGAACTGCAGCACGCGGCGGCGCATCATCGCGCTCTGCGAATTGGCAAGGGTGTGCCGCACGTGGCGTTCGGCGCTGGAGAACGTGCCGTTGTAGTAATAGTCCGCGGTTACCGCGGCACGGTCTGGATGGATCTCGACGGTCGGCTGATCGTCGGTGAACAGGATCCAGTCGCGCTTGCGCTTCGGCAGCTTGTGCCACGGCTTGTCGATGTCGTAGCCGAGCGTGATCAGGATGTCGCGCAGGTTCTGCCCCTGCCACGCACCGGGCCACGCCGCGACGGCGCCTTCGCGGATGGTCAACGACGGGTCGGGTACCAGGGTCTCTTCGGTCACCCGGTGAATCCGGCCGAGACCATGGCACTCGGGGCACGCGCCGATGGCGGTGTTGGGCGAGAAGGAGTCGGAGTCCAGTCGTTCGGCGGCGCCGGGCGGGTACGTGCCCGCCCGCGAGAAGAGCATTCGGAGGAGGTTCGACAAAGTCGTCACCGTGCCTACTGTCGACCGTGACGTTCCCGCTCCCCTGCGCTGCTGCAGCGCCACCGCCGGAGGTAGACCGGTGATGTCGTCGACCTTCGGCGCTCCGGCGGGCAGCAGCAGGCGACGGGCGTACGGGGCGACGGACTCGAAGTACCGCCGCTGCGCCTCGGCATAGATCGTGCCGAACGCCAGCGACGATTTGCCCGATCCGGACACCCCGGTGAACGCGACGAACGCGTCCCGCGGTGCCGCGACGTCGACGGCTCTCAGATTGTGAACTTGCGACCCGAGCACACGGACGAAGGGATCGACGACTTCCGGAGGCGTAGACACCCTGCCAGTGTGCGGTCCACTCTTGACTACGACCAAACATCTGCAGGAGGTTTTCGCGAAGTGTCTGTCGACGTCTACCGCGCTCCGATGCGGTCGCGCCGGGACGACGTGGACGTTCAGGCGACCATCGACCGTGCAATGTCGTTGCAGGTCTGCGGCTTTGGCGGAATACTTCATCCACCGCCACCGAATCTCGATGGGGCGGTCGAGTCCGCCATCCGCCAGTACGACGATCGGCTGGCTCGCCGGATCGAGCGGTTCGCCGCGGCACTGGACGGATCCCTCGTCTGGACCAGGGACGCCAATCTGCTGTTCTGGGTCGGCAGGATCGCCGGACCCTGGTCCTACGACCCGAGCGATGTGGCGGCCGAGGTCGATCTGGTGCACGTCCGCCCCTGTGAGTGGTCGGAGTCGCCCATCAGCGAGCACGAGGCGCCTGCGGCAGTGCTTGCCACGTTCGGTCGCGGCGGCAGAAACCTTCAGCAGATCCACGACACGGCGGTCGGCGTGGTCAGTCAGCGGATCTGGGCGGCCACCCGTAGGCGTGCGAATTAGGCACTGCCACATGGCACTAAATGATCTTGAAGAATTTTCGCCAGGCCAGCCTCCTACCGACCGCCTTGGTGGCAGGCTCGGAGAATGGCATTCAAACTGACGTACTCCGACGGGCAAGAAACCGACTACGACGACGACACCGTTTGGGAAGTCGACGACGGCGTCCTCAAGATGGGGCGACACGAGGGCGACTGGACCGTCCTGGTGTCGCCCAGCCACTGGGCGGTGATCGAAGTGGGCGGCCATCGCCTGCGAGAAGACGATGAGACCGACGACGGCGTTGACGAGGAGTCGGACGACGAGCCCAAGAAGGATGAGAAGGACGAGAAGGACGAGAAGGACGTCAAGGACAAGAAGGACGACAAGGACGACGAGCCCAAGAAGGACGACAAGGACGACTGAGCTCCGAAGTGTGAGCGTGACCGCAAGCGGGTAACCGCCCTTCACCTTCGCGGTAGGAGGGCTCATGAGGGCTGCGCGCCGGATTGCGTTCGGAGTCGCGCTGGTCGTCGGCGTTGGCCTTCTGGTGCTCGTCTCCCCCTCGGTCCGCGACGGTGTGCCGGGTCAGCTGACGCAGGCGCAACAGGAATCCGAATCGGCCACGCGCACGGGTGTACTCGCGATGCGGCTCTGGCGCGAACACCGCTCGAGTGACGCGTTGGCCGCGGTGCAACTCGGCGATGCGAGTGAGCAAGTCACCAAGGCCTACGAGGACATCGCGACCCTCACTCCCGATACCGACGGAGCTCTCCGCCGCCAGCAGGCGCTGACGGCGACCATGACCGACGCGGTGGCCGCACTGAACGGCGCCAGGGCCCTGGTCCGGGGGGTGCCACTACCCGACGGCGTGGATGCCGTCGACCAACGGTTGGCGCGCGCGGTGAACGACCTTGCCGCACAGGGCGAATCATGAGCAAGCTCTTTGCCGTCGCGCTCGGCGTCCTGACGGCGATCGGCGGTTTCCTCGACATCGGCGATCTGGTCACCAATGCCGTCGTCGGGTCGAGGTTCGGCATGACGTTGGCGTGGGTCGTCCCGGTCGGCGTTCTCGGAATCTGTCTCTACGCGCAAATGGCCGGCCGGGTTGCCGCGGTCAGCGGGCGAGCCACCTTCGAGATCATCCGCGACCGACTCGGTCCGCGCACCGCCATGGCGAATCTTTCGGCTTCGTTCTTCGTCAACCTCATGACGATCACCGCCGAGATCGGCGGTGTGGCCCTGGCACTGCAACTGGCCACCGACGTCGGCCCCACGTTGTGGATGCCGGTCGCCGCATTCGCCGTCTGGGTGGTGATCTGGCGCGTCCGCTTCTCCGTGATGGAGAACGTGACCGGACTGGCCGGGCTGTGTCTGATCGTGTTCGCGGTAAGCCTCTTCCTGCTGCACCCGAATTGGGCCGACCTCGGTCATCAGGCGATCGCACCGATGATTCCGCAGTCCGAGTCCGCGGCCACGTACTGGTACTTCGCCATTGCACTATTCGGCGCGGCAATGACTCCGTACGAGGTGTTCTTCTTCTCCTCAGGTGCCGTCGAAGAGGGCTGGAGCGTAGCGGATCTCGGACGATCACGGCTCAATGTCCTGGTCGGCTTTCCCCTCGGCGGGCTGCTGTCGTTGGCCATCGCCGCGAGCGCAACCATCGTGCTGTTGCCTGCCGCGATCGAGGTGACCTCCCTGTCGCAAGTGGTCGCGCCGGTGGTCGTCGCGGGAGGCAAACTCGCCTTGGCCTTCGCCATCGTCGGCATCATCGCCGCGACCTTCGGCGCCGCTCTCGAGACCACGTTGTCAGCGGGCTACACCATCGCGCAGTACCTCGGTTGGACCTGGGGCAAGTTCCGGCGGCCGGCGCAGGCTGCCCGCTTCCATCTGCTGATGATCGTGGTTCTGATCGTCGGCGTTGCGGTGTTGTTCACCGGCGTGGATCCCATCCTGGTCACCGAATACTCGGTGGTGTTCTCCGCCATCGCCCTTCCGTTGACCTATCTGCCCATCCTCATGGTCGCGAACGACGGCGAGTACATGGGCGAGCACGTCAACGGACGAGCCACCAACGTGCTTGCGACGGTCTATCTCGTCATCATCCTGGTCGCTTCCTTGGCCGCGATTCCGCTGATGATCGTGACAGGGGCGGGGCAATGACAGGGTTCCGCCGGGGCGGCCAACAGCTCGAGTCCAAGCCGTGGGACGGTCGCCTGGTGGATGCCTTGCCCCAGCTTTTGGACCGCCAGCTACACGACCACGATGGCGAACCAATCGGCATCGTCGACGACATCGACCTCGACGGCGTTCCGATGGACGTGGACATCGCCGAGGGAACGCCGGCACCGACGGTCGCGGCGGTGGTCACGGGCAACGTCTGGGCCACTCGCATCTTCGGCGGCAAACCCCCCGCATCGCGTCTGCAATTCATCGCCTGGGACCTGGTGGACCGCCTCGGTGTGGTGATCACGTTGCACCGCACCGACGCCCAGCTCGATTCCCTTTGGGTCGAGCGTTGGTTGCGTCGCCACGTGATCGGTCGCATCCCCGGAGGCAGACATGCTCCTGAGTGAGTTGCTCGGCCTCAGCGTGCTGGACGACGAGGGTCGCCGCGTCGGGACGGTCATCGACGTCCGCCTCGCGGTTCAGGTGGGTCACCAGGACGACGCCGGCCCGACCCAGCTGTTCGGCTTCGTCGTCAGCCCACATTCCCGTTCTTCCTACCTCGGCTACGAACGAACGGACTCCACCGGCCCCGCCATGCTGTCCGC
>NZ_JAVRQA010000377.1:0-11547 GCF_032161845.1 Mycobacterium sp. | reverse complement strand
GAGCACGGCGGTGTCGAACTCGTCGGACGTCACCGGCCTGCCGAGCACCTCCGCCGCGGCCGCGGCGGCCAGCGCCCCATTCGCGACGTTGTGCTCGTAGGTCATCACCGAGCGACCCGAAACCCGGCGCGCGTCGGCGGGATCGACGAGCGTCAGCTCCGGTTCGATCGGCACCAGCCCCAGCCGCTCGAGGACGGTGACCACCTCCGGCGTCGTCACCAGCGAGCGGGCGCCGTTGCGGAAGACATTCGCCTTCGCGAGGTAGTACGAGTCCCGGTCGCCGTGCCAATCCAGGTGATCCTCATAGAGATTCGTGATCACCGCCACCGCGGGCGAGGTGGTGAGCAACGCGGCCTGCTGGCTGGACACCTCGGCGACGACCACCACGCCGTCAGCAGGCGACAGGTCGGATAGCGGGGTGCCGATGTTCCCCGCGACGACGGCATCGACGCCCACCTGCTGCAGAAGGTGGCCGAGGAACGACGCAGTGGTGCTCTTGCCCTTGGTGCCCGTCACACCGATCGTGGCCGCCCCGTGCCGGGACATGAACCAGTCGGCCGCGCTCGAGATCCGAACCCCCGAGCGCCGCAGTTCCGCGAAGACGGGCTGATGCCACGGCACGCCGGGGCTGACGAAGACGACGTCGCAGGCACTCAGCCTGGCGAGATGCTCGGACCCGCGGAACACCAAGAGGTTCGCGATACCTTCGGGATCCTCGAACGGGCGGCGCCCCATGTCGTCGACGGCCTCGATGCGCGCAGCCCCCGCGGCGGCCGCGGTTCTCGCCATCGAGACGCCCTCTCGGCCGAAACCCCAGATGCCGACGGTCCGCCCGGCGAGGTCCGGCGGTGACGGGCTCATCGCAGGGCCAGCGCCGCGGCGTAACGCTCGGGAACGTAGTTGACGCCACCTTGGTCCGCGTCGCTGGACGTGGCGACCTTCTCCAGTTCGTCACGCCGGGAACGGAACTCCTCGACGAGCGGCACATCGCGCCACTCGTCGGCGTCGAGGACGGAGAGCAGGGACTCCGCCGCTTCGTAGTATTCGCCGACGCACTCGAACGGCTTGTGCACGCCAAGGCCGACGATGTCCTCGAAGCCGGGCCGGTTGTCCAGGTCGGCGAAGAGATCGTGGCCGAAGATCGCCTCGACCTCCGCGCGGCCCAACCGCGGTGCCATCAGCCCGAACACGAAGAGGCACTTGGGGCAATGCCCACACCACGTCGCGCCCCGGCGTCCCGAGTCGATCGCGAAGGGCCGGTTGCAACTGATGAAGTCGCGGAAGTATTGGGGGCTGTTCCTGAACCGGTCCGCGATCTCGGATTCCGAGAGCGGTCGCAGCAGCGAGAAGTAGCGGTCGGGATTGAGCCCGTAGCTGGTGAGGGCGTCCCGCAGCAGCGACTCGTAGGAGATGCTCTTGGACCACTGGTGGTTGACGTCTCGGCCGAGCCAGGTGACGTTGCCGATGTTCGACGAGCGCTCGTTGGACAACACCACCGGCCCGAGGCCGTTCGCGTCGGCGACGATCAGCCCGATGACGCTGTTGATCGCCGTGACGGGGACGTGCCCGTTGTGGGCGCCCTGCGCGTTGGCCTCGATGAGCCTGGCGTCGATGCGGCGCGTCACCCGCAGGCTGTCGAGGCCGCTGATGTCGATGCACCGGTCGATGGGGTCGAACTTGTTGACGCTGAACAGGGTCGGGCGAAATCCGTGACTCTTTAGCGCCTCGATGCTGACGACCGAGTCCTTGCCGCCGCCGACTGGCACCAGCGGCTCCGCCTCGGGGTCCCAGCGGTCATCGTCGGCGGCTACCGACGGCGCCTCGGGACCCGTGATCTC
Source organism: Mycobacterium sp. (assembly GCF_032161845.1). Classification (GTDB taxonomy): domain Bacteria; phylum Actinomycetota; class Actinomycetes; order Mycobacteriales; family Mycobacteriaceae; genus Mycobacterium. Next base: position 9,709 of record NZ_JAVRQA010000377.1, on the reverse strand, counting down.
CGGCGTCAACGCGTCGGGAAGTGAGTTGCGATAGGCGAACTCACCGAGCCCACCGGCGATGAGCTCACCAAGATAGTGACGCTCGAATTCAGTTGTCGGAAAGGCGATTTCGATTCGCGGCGGAGCGGCGGCCTTGAAATAGCTCAGCGAGCAGGTCAGTGCGAGCAACCGGAGCAGGCGGTCATCGGGGCGGCGATCGCCCAGCGCGGCGCCGAAGTCGACCACCTCGGCGAAAGGTTGGTCGTGAGATTCCTTGCCGCGCAACGTGTAATGGGCGGTGAAGATGCCGTCGGCCACGTCGTAGCCGTCGATCGTCATGACGGTGAACGACGCCGGGTCGAATTCGCTCATGACCACCTCGCGAACGACGGTACCGCCTCGTTCGCCACGGCGAGCGGCGTCCCGGCGAGCTCGGCGACCGGATGCGTCTCGTATCGCGGCGACACCCACCACACGCGCTCGGCATCGGCCGGGAGCGTCGAGACCATTGTCGTCGGCGTCATCGCACCACACCGTGCCAGTTGATCGAGGACCGACGTCGGCTCTGGATTCTCAACGGCGACGACACCGCCAGGGGTCTCGAACACCAATGCCCCGAGGATGGGCTCACCGTCCGACAGAGCGTCCGCGAAGCCAAGGCCGTTCAACCAGCGTTCGCGCTGATCGAGTTCGCCACGGCTGGTCGTGCGCGCCGCCATCCTCCGCCACCAGGGGTCGGACGCGCGGTGAGGGTGGGGCACCGACTCGTCGGGGGCGATCCGCACCGCCTCGGCCCGCAGCGGCTGCACCGCCGTGCCAGCCACCGCGATCCGGGGCGCGCCGGCAACCTCGACGATCGTGACGGTCGTGGCGACCAGTGCCGAGCCGACCGTCTCCGCGAAGTCCGATAGCGCGGCCGTCAGCTCCAGCCGTCCCGGCATGGCGACGCCGAAGAATTCGGCGGGCTCCTGCAGGTACGCCCAGACGTGATCGGCGTCGGGCGGGCAACCACCGGTCATCGGGATCGTGATGGCGGGTAGCGTCCCGGGACGCGTAATGAGCTGGGTGGCGCACACTTGGCGAGTATCGGTTTCCTGAGCTGTCACCGACGTGCGAAAATGGGTCACTATCAGCACATTCTAACGCACTGCACGGAGGAGCCATGCGACGCCGCATGAGTGCGCCGACGGTCACCCGACTCGTCGAATCGGACTGGCGCGTGTTCGCCACCCTTCGGCTTCGCGCGTTGACCGACACCCTCGGCACCAGCGATCCGCAGTACCGCCAGGAAATGGCGTTCACGGCGGCTCAGTGGCGACGGCGACTGCGGGCCCACGCCCAGTTCGCGGTGTGCGTCGACGATCACCTCGTCGGCCTCATCGGCGCCCAACGCCAAAGCGCCGAAGCGGTGTATCTGTACTCGCTGTGGCTCGAGCCAGGCATGCGGGGCCGAGGGCTTGGCCGCGACCTGGTGGCCGCGGCCGTCGAATGGGCCCGCAATCAGCGGGCGCGGGTCGTGACGTTGCGCGTCGACGTCGCCAATGCGGCCGCCCGCGGTGTGTACGAGCAACTGGGTTTCGGCGTCACCGAGACCTCGACGGCCGCCGACGAACTGACGATGTCGCTCAGCGTCGGTTGATCTCGGCGCGGTGCCGCGCCATTAGCGTGCGCACTGCGTCCATCGAGTCGACGGCGCGCTGCTTGTCCACCGACTGGATCGCCATCAGGGGGATGTACTCGTCGTCGGGCAGGTCGACACGCGCCCAGCGCGCTCCCTTCGGGAACGACACGTCGACGACGTCCGACCACGGAATCAGTCGATAAGCCAACAGATTTCGCACCGAAAGACCTTCGGGGCCGACCCGCAACCGGGGCCGGGCGAACAGCAGCACCACACCTCCGATGATGACGCCGAGCGATCCGATGGCCACCTGATCGGCGGTCTGGAAGATCACCCCCGAGGAGCGGACCTTGAGCAGGAAGCCAACGGTGATGTGGGCGGCGGCAATCAGGAAGGCTGCGCCGTACGCGAAGTACGGGGTCAGGTGAGGCTTGACCTCGAGGTCATAGCCGGGTGCGGTCACGAGCTCTTGCGCAGGTCACGCAGCGTCAGTGCGGTGGACAATGCCGCGGCCGCCGCTTGTGCGCCCTTGTCCTCGGCCGACCCTGGCAACCCGGCACGGTCGAGAGCCTGTTGCTCGTCGTTAGTCGTGAGGACGCCATTGGCGACCGGTGTTCCCTCGTCCAGCGAAACCCTGGTCAAGCCCTGCGTGACGGCGTCGCACACGTAGTCGAAGTGAGGAGTCTGACCCCGGATGACGACACCAAGGGCTACGACGGCATCGTGTGACTTCGCCAGTTGCTGTGCGACGACGGGTATTTCGATGGCACCGAGCACTCGGATCACGTCGGGTTCGTCGATACCCGACGCGGCTGCGGTTCGACGCGCGCCGTCGAGAAGCGCATCGCAGATGGTGGTGTGCCAGGTGCTCGCCACGATCGCCAGCTTCAGCCCCGCGGCGTCGACGGCGGGCATGTCGGGAACGCCTGCGCCACCGCTCACGGTCGGGCCCCGCCCTCAGCGCTCACGGGGTTGCTCCGCCCGGGTCGGTCGCCGTCGGCGGCAACCGATCGCCGAGCAGGTACACGCCCTCGTCGTATCCGTTCATCTTGACGGCCTCGTCGAAGTCTTCGAGACCCGTCAGGTCGTGGCCCATCCGGTCTCGCTTGGTCATCAGGTAGCGGATGTTCTCGGCATTGGCACGCACCGGCAACGGCACCCGCTCGATGATGTGCAGCCCGTAGCCGTCCAGACCGACGCGCTTGGCCGGGTTGTTGGTCAACAGTCGCATCGAACGGATTCCGAGATCGACCAGGATCTGGGCGCCGATTCCGTAGTCCCTGGCATCGGCTGGCAGGCCGAGCTTGAGGTTGGCGTCGACGGTGTCCTCGCCGGCATCCTGGAGTTGATACGCCTGCAACTTGTGCAGGAGGCCGATACCGCGACCCTCGTGCCCGCGCATGTAGAGCACCACGCCGCGGCCCTCACGGGCGATCATCGCCATGGCGGCGTCGAGCTGCGGACCGCAGTCGCAGCGCCGCGACCCGAAGACGTCTCCGGTGAGGCATTCGGAGTGAACGCGGACGAGCACGTCGTGCCCGTCGTTGTCCGGTCCGGCCCCAGGTCCGGTGATGTCACCACGCACCAACGCGACGTGCTCGACGTCGTCGTAGATGCTGGTGTAGCCCACGGCGCGGAATTCGCCGTGCCGGGTCGGGATGCGGGCTTCGGCGATGCGCTCGATGTGCTTCTCGTGCTTGCGACGCCACTCGATGAGGTCGGCGATCGAGATGAGCGCCAGGTCGTGGTCGTCGGCGAAGACCCGCAGCTCGTCGGTTTGGGCCATCTCGCCCTCGTCCTTCTGGCTGACGATCTCGCAGATGGCGCCCGCGGGCTGCAGGCCAGCGAGGCTAGCCAGGTCGACGGCGGCCTCGGTGTGGCCGGGGCGGCGCAGAAAGCCGCCCACCTTTGGGCGCCGTGGTACGACGTGCCCGGGCCTGGTGAAGTCCTCGGCGACGGCGGCCGGGTCGGCGAGAAGACGCATCGTCGTCGCGCGGTCGGAGGCCGAAATGCCGGTGCCCACACCGTTCTTCGCGTCGACGGTGACGGTGTAGGCAGTGCCGTGCTTGTCTTGGTTGACGGCGTACATCGGCAGAAGCCCGAGCCGGTCGCAGACCTCACCCGACAGCGGCACGCACAGGTAGCCGGACGTGTAGCGGACCATGAACGCCACGAGTTCGGGGGTCGCCTTCTCCGCGGCGAAGATCAGATCGCCCTCGTTCTCGCGATCCTCGTCGTCGATGACGACGACGGCCTTGCCTGCCGCGATGTCGGCAATAGCCCGCTCGACGGAATCCAGCCTCGTCATCCCTGCCACCCTTGCCGTTCCGATCGGAACCATCGTGCGACGCGCCCTACCACGCCCTTCAGTATGAACCAACGGAGTGCGGCTTCTATTGCCCGCTCCCGCTGGGCTCTCTGATCAGGGCGGACGTTCCAATCAGCCCTTGTTGGAAAGCAGCCGCTCGACGTATTTCGCGATGACGTCGACCTCGAGGTTGACCGCGGTGCCCACGCCGGCCCGCCCCAACGTCGTCAGCTGCAGCGTGGTCGGAATGAGCGACACCTCGAACCAGTCCGATCCCAAGCCGGACACCGTGAGTGAGATGCCGTCGACGGTGATCGAACCCTTCTCCACGACGTACCGCGACAGGGCGTCGGGCAGCGAGATGCGCACCACCTCCCAGTGCTCGGACGGCGACCGGGTGAGCACGTGACCGGTGCCGTCGACGTGGCCCTGCACGATGTGTCCGCCCAGCCTGCTGTTGAGGGCGGCGGCTCGTTCGAGGTTCACCGGGCTCCCCACCCCGACACCCTGGAGACTCGAACGGTTGAGGGTCTCGGCCATCACGTCGGCCGTGAATGCACCGTCGGGCAGCACGTCGACGACGGTGAGGCAGACGCCGTTGACGGCGATCGAGTCGCCATGACCGGCGTCGGTCGTGACGAGCGGGCCACGGATGACGAATCTGGCGGCGTCGGCGAGGTCTTCCTTGCCGATGACCTCGCCCAACTCTTCGACGATTCCGGTGAACATGCTGACCAGGCTAGTCAGAGGCGCTTCTCCCCGAAGAAGGTGGCCACCGGGTTGTCGTTGAAATTGGCGATGGCGACGTAACCCTCGCGTTCATAGAACCCCTTGGCGTGCGCCTGGCGAGGGCCGGTGTCGAGGCGGGCGATCGCGTAGCCGAGCCCGCGCGCGGCATTCTCCAACGCGTGCAACAGTTCTCGCGCCACTCCGCGGCCGCGAGCAGCTGGGATGACGTACATCCGCTTGATCTCGCAGGCACCGTCGGGCAGGCGCTTGAGGCCCCCGCCGCACACCGCGACGCCATCGCGGTAGCCGACGAGGAAGACTCCGGCGGGTGGACCCAGCTCCGCGGGACCGGCCTTCGGCATGTCGGGTGAATCGAGGTCCAGACCGGCACCGCCGACGTCCCAGTACAGCTCGCGCATCTCGCTGACCATCGCCGCGACGAGCGCCGCAGCGTCACCGAAGTCCGACGGCGCGGGCCGAAAGACCAGCTCGTTCGTCGGCCCCGGGTCGCTTCGCTCTTGGCCACCGGACGTCACGACTTCACTTCTACCCGCTCCCCGGGCCCAGGGTCCACAAACCTGCACCCACTACGATGCAGTCATGCAGACGCGCCATCGCATTGCCGTCCTCGTGTCCATCTTCGCTTCGTTCCTGCTCATCGCGGGATGCAGCTCTTCGACCAAGTCCGACGCATCGCTACCCGACGGGGCGTCCCTGCTCAAGGACTCCACTCAGACCACCAAGGCTCAGAAGAGTGTTCACCTCGAGCTGACGGTCACCGGCAAGATCGCCGAACTGCCCATCGAATCCCTCAGTGGGGACCTGACGAACGTCCCCGCGGTCGCCGCCCAGGGCAAGGCCAGCATCATCGCCTTCGGCCAGACCTTCAAGGACGTCGACTTCGTCGTCACCGACGGCGACCTGTACGGCGCGTTGACACCGGGCAGCTTCACGAACTTCGGGCCCGCGGACGACATCTACGATGTGTCGAAGATCCTGAACCCCGACGTCGGACTGGCCAACGTGCTCGCCAACTTCACCGATCCGAAGGCCGAGGGCCGCGAAACCATCAACGGCGTCGACACCGTGAAGATCACCGGCAACGTCAGCGCCGAGGTCGTAAACGGGCTCGCCAACGTCGGCGCTACCGCCCCCGTGCCCGCGACCGCGTGGATCAAGGAGGACGGAGACCACGACCTCGTGCAGGCCAAGCTCGATCCGAGCCAGGGCAACAGTGTGCAGATGACCCTGAGCGACTGGGGCAAGAGCGTTACCGTCACCAAGCCCGCCGCGTAATGCCGGGGGCCACCAACGCCTCAGAGCCGAAGGCGTCCAGCAGGCGGATCGCGATCACTGCAGGCGGGCTCGCCGTTCTGCTGGGCGCGCTCGACACCTATGTCGTCATCTCGATCATCAACGACATCATGCGGGACGTCGGGGTCGCGCTGAACCAGATCCAGCGCGTCACCCCGATCATCACGATGTACCTGCTGGGCTACATCGCCGCGATGCCGCTTCTGGGCAGGGCGTCCGACCGATTCGGCCGCAAGTTGGTGTTACAACTCAGCCTGACCGCCTTCGCCATCGGTTCGGTGGTGACCGCGCTGTCGAGTGACGTGGTCACGATGGTCATCGGCCGCACCATTCAGGGGGCCGCCAGTGGTGCGCTGCTCCCCGTGACGCTGGCGTTGGCCGCCGATCTCTGGTCCGCACGCAACCGCGCCACGGTGCTCGGCGGCATCGGCGCAGCGCAGGAACTCGGCAGCGTGCTCGGCCCGCTCTACGGTGTCGCCGTGGTGTGGGCCCTGACCAGCTGGCGCGACGTGTTCTGGATCAACGTGCCGTTGGCGATCATCGCCATCGTGATGGTCCACTTCAGCCTGCCGTCCAAGGACAAGGACGCCCCGAAGGAGAAGGTCGACGTCGTCGGCGGCCTGCTGCTCGCGCTCGCGCTGGGACTCATGGTCTTCGGCATGTACAACCCGGCACCCGATGGCAAGCAGGTGTTCCCCAGCTGGGGCTTGCCGGTGCTTGGCGCGGCGCTAGTCGTCGCCATCGGGTTCTTCGTGTGGGAGAAGTTCGCCACCACCCGACTCATCGATCCGACCGGAGTGCGGTTTCGTCCGTTCCTCGCGGCGCTCGGGTCGTCGCTCTGCGCGGGCGCGGCGTTGATGGTCACCCTGGTCAACGTCGAACTGTTCGGCCAAGGCGTGCTCGGCAAGGAACAGAACGAAACCCTCTTCTTACTGCTGTGGTTCCTAGGCGCACTCCCCATCGGCGCTCTCATCGGCGGCTGGGTCGCCACCAGGATCGGCGACCGCATCGTGGCGTTCGTCGGCCTCTTGATCGCCGCCTTCGCCTATTGGCTGGTGTCGCACTGGAATCTCGACGTCCTGTCCGCGCACCACGACCTCGGGTTGTTCACGCTGCCCACCTTCGCCACCGATCTCGTGCTGGCCGGCGTCGGCCTCGGTCTGGTCATCGGACCGCTGACGTCAGCGACGCTGCGGGCCGTCCCGGGTGCTCAGCACGGAATCGCCTCTGCCGCAGTGGTCGTCGCGCGGATGATCGGCATGCTGATCGGGCTGGCGTCACTCAGCGCGTGGGGTCTGTACCGGTTCAACCAGTACCTCGCGGAGATGCCGAAACCCGCCGGGGGCAACCTGCTCGAAATCGGGAAGATCTTGGCGCAGAACGTGAGGACCGCGTACACGATGCAGTACGCCGAGATCTTCTTCATCACCATGATCGTGTGCGTGGTTGGCGCCGTCTTCGGCCTCTTGATCACCGGCAAGGACGAGCATGCCGAGGAGCAGGACACCGCGACGGAGATCATCGGCGCCCAGAACTAACGGGTCAGCAGCGTTCGACGCCCGGACTGATCAGCTTGAGTTCTGGACGCAACTCGACGTCCGGGGTGCTCAGTACCGCGCGCAGTGGGCGGCAGACGATTTCCATGATGGTGCTCTGATCGACGGGGCGAAAGCCGAGCCAGTCCTGCAGTGCAGTCATTGCTCTTCGTCCTTTACGGAGATGGGTCCTTCTTCGATGGTGCGGCCCTCTTCGATGAGCAGCCTGGCCGGGATGGCCGCAACTCTGACCTCGATTTTACGGGGACCACCGACGCCAACCGGGTCCCCGCGGGGCGGATTGCGTCTCAAACCGGTAACGAGTCCACGAACGGGGGCATTCCGGGCGTGACGCGAGTCACATTGGCGCCCAGAGTAATTCCAGGTCTCACCATTTTCGGCAGCCAAGGGCCAGGCTGGCTCAGCCGCGCACCAGGCTGACCCGAAGGTCGGGTCCGAGCCGCACGACGCCGTCATACCGCCACCGCTGGGCCTGGACGATGCTCGCGACGCCGACGTCGTCGACCGCGGCGATCGGCCCACCGAGCAGGATCGGCGCAATGTAGCCCAGGATCCGGTCGACCACCCCCGCCCTGAGGAAGGCTCCCGCCAGGATCGGTCCGCCCTCCAGCAGCACATCGGTTCGATCCGAGAGCGCCTGAATCACCTCGTGCGGATCCCTGGTCCGGATCACCATGGTTCTGGAGTCGTCGTTGAGGACGTTGGCGTCGGGCGATATCTCCCGTTGGCCGACCACCACGCGCAGGGGCTGCCGCTCGGCGAGGGAGCCGTCCGGCAGGCGCGCCGTCAACGACGGATCGTCGGTGAAGACGGTGCCCGTGCCGACCACGATCGCGTCGGCAACCGCGCGCAGTCGGTGCACGTCGGCGCGCGCAGCCTCGCTGGTGATCCACTGGCTGCTGCCGTCGGCGGCGGCGCTGCGCCCATCGATGCTCGAGGCGAACTTCCACGTGACGTGCGGGCCTCCGGTGCGTTGCCGGTGCAACCACTGCCGCAGCGCACCCCCTGCGACGTCATCGGCCAGCACACCCACCTCGACCGAAATCCCGGCATCGGACAGCCGCTTCGCTCCGCCCGACGCGACCGGATTGGGGTCGGCGACGGCATACACCACGCCCGAAACCCCGGCTTCGACAAGGGCATCCACGCATGGCGGCGTGCGACCGTGATGGTTGCACGGCTCGAGGGTGACGACTGCGACGCCACCGACCGCGCGCTCCCCCGCCCGCCGCAACGCGACCACCTCCGCGTGTGGTCCGCCTGCTGGCTGCGTCGCACCGACGCCGGCGATGCCGCCATCACGGTCCAGAATCACCGCCCCGACGGGCGGGTTCGGATACGTGGTGCCCTTGACGCCGTCGGCCTGAGCGATGGCCGAGAGCATGGCGTCCTCGAAGGTCATCGGTCGGTCATGCCGACAGGTGCTTGGAGGCCGCCGCGGCCTGGCGGCGCAGATTCTGCACGGCGAGCTCCGGGTCGGCCGCCCCGAACACCGCAGAGCCCGCCACGAAGCAGTCGACGCCTGCCTCGGCGGCCGCCTCGATGGTGTCGACGTTGATTCCGCCGTCGATCTCCACGACGATCGTCAACTCGCCCGCGTCGACGAGCCGCCTCACCGCCGCCACCTTCGGTAGCACGTCGGGGATGAACTTCTGCCCACCGAAGCCCGGCTCCACGGACATCACCAGCAGGGTGTCGAAGTGCCGGAGGATCTCCAGGTAGGGCTCGATCGGGGTGCCCGGCTTGACGCTGAGACCAGCCTTGGCGCCCGCCGCCCGGATGTCGCGGGCCACGGCGACGGGATCGTCGGTGGCCTCCGCGTGGAAGGTGACGTTGTACGCGCCCGCCTCGGCATACGGGGGCGCCCAGCGCGCCGGGTCGTCGATCATCAGATGGCAGTCCATCGGGATGTCTGTCACCTTGAGCAGGCTCTCGACGACGGGCAGACCGAGGGTCAGGTTCGGCACGAAGTGGTTGTCCATCACGTCGACGTGCAACCAGTCGGAGCCTGGCACGGCGGCGGTCTCCTCGGCCAAACGCGCAAAGTCGGCGGCCAGAATCGACGGGGCAATCATGGGTTCTGCCATGGCGGTCTGCTTAGGTACGGCGGGCAGGAGCGAAGCGACCCGGGGTCATTGGGTCGGCGGGCAGGAGAGAAGCGACCCGGGGTTGGGTCGGCGGGCAGGAGCGAAGCGACCCGGG